>JACWAL010000032.1 GCA_014874295.1 Microcaldota archaeon | reverse complement strand
CGAGAGAATAGAGGGCGCCCAGCACGACTGCTATGATAAGGATTGCCCAACCATAGGTCATCAGGTACTCCATGGCGGACTGCGACGCTGCACTGCGTTTTCGTGGCAAGCGACTCACTGTGACTCTGCCATAGGATATCAAAAGGAAAAGATAAAAAGGTCACGGTTGCGGAAGCCCACAGCAACTTGTGGCGTGGCCTTCAGATGCTTATGCCGAACTGCACCCTCGCAAAGTAACCGATTAATATCGTGAGAGCCGCGATCCCAAAGGTTATGAGCAGTGTGGAGGCGACCCTGCGCTTTATGCTCACGTCTGTTATGACAGCTATCGTTGAGGCGACTATCGTGAGCACCGCGGCGGTAATGGCGAGCGAAAGCGCTATGCCCAGCACACCTCCGTATCCCACCATGAACGGCAGGAGAGGGAATATGGCACCGATTATATACGACACGCCCACGTATAGCGCAGACTTTGTCGGGGTCTTGAAGGACTTGCCCTCCATCGCTCTCAGCTGTTTCTCATAGGCGGTGGAGAGGTACGCGCCCCCTGCCATCGATAGGGTGCCAGAAATCGCCACTATCAACCCCGCGGCCAAGACGAGCAGCGGACTCTGGAGCGCGGCGCTTATGCCCACGGTCGCCGCGAGAATCTCGACGAGGCCGTCGTTCATCCCGAATATGACGTCGCGTATGTTGTTGAGTATCGGACTGTACTCCGCTATCCTGTTGACGAGCGGATCCTCCCTCCTCTCCTCGCTCTTGCGTATCCTGCTGATTATCCTCCTTTCGCGTGGCGTACATCCTGATCTCACGATCGCCGCGTCAAGCTTCCTGTACAACTGGGCTTCCTTGTACTCTATGAGCTTTATCGTCATCGACAGTCCGAACACGAGCCTGAACGCCCTGTATAGCGCCACCCTTGCAACCTCTGCGATCGAGCGCGGCTCAACTGCCGTCCGACCCACCAAGCTGTGCCATAGCGAGGCATGCCTGCTCTCCAGCCTAGACAGCCTGCCCAGTATGCCCTTTAGTGTTGGGTTGCCTTCGTGTTCCATCAGCCTGCCGTACACCCCCATGTGGAGGAGCTCCTTCCTGTACAGCGCCTCGAAATACCACTTGCGTTCCATTGTCCACACGCACGTTACATAGAGAAACAAACCGTATTAAGTCTGACGCAACGCTACTTGGCGTCCGCTCCGACGGCCTCGTACACGCTTGAAAATCCGTCCCTCTCGAGGAGCCTCGTGAGGCCGTAGTTGATCTCGCCTATCAGACCAGGCCCCTCGTAGATCATGCCCGTTATGAGTTGTACGAGGCTGGCGCCCGCCTTTATTTTCTTGTAGGCGTCGCCCGCAGAGAACACACCACCGACACCTATCAGCGTAAAGCCCAGACCCATCTCCACCGACCTCTTGCGGACGTACGAAAGAATAGCGTTCGCCGAGGTCTCGACGCACTTACCTGATAGGCCTCCCTCGCCTTCGTCGTGCCTCTCAGTCAGGTTTGTGCAGATGAGCCCCGATATCCCATACCTCGATGATATGTCCATTATCTCGTCGATGTCGCCCCTGTCCAAATCTGGTGACAGCTTGACGAATATGGGCTGTTTAATCCCCAACCTCGCTACTGATGAGGCAAGTCTCTCGAAGAGGTCAGGATCCGCGAAGTCCTTTGCGCCGTAGGCATTCGGGCAGCTTATGTTGATGTCGAAATAGTCCGCGACCTCCCTGAATTTCTCGATCGTGTAAAGGTAGTCCCGAAGGCCGATTTCAGGATCCTTAGTCGCGGGGCAGTTTGTCTTCGCCACGCTTATCCCTATTGGTATTTGGTGTTCTTTTCCGGAAAGCCTCTCATAGATCGCGTCTGCGCCGTCGTTGTTGAGGCCGAGATGCACCCACAGTCCCCTGCGCTCTGGGAGGCGCCTCAGCCTGACGCCGGAGTTGCCAGGGCACGGCTGCGCGGTCACGCTACCAACTTCTGTGAAACCGAACCCCACATCCTTGACTATGGACGTTATCGTCCCGTTCTTGTCGAAGCCTGCCGAGAGGCCAACGGGGTTCCTGAAGCGCATGCCGAGAACCCATTGGGCCAGCCTCTCATCCTGGTAGTTAAACGCTAGAGATGTCAACGCCTTCATTACCCTGCTGGAGCCGAGCGCGGCGCCGGTCGCCAATAAGCTGTTGTGGACGCGTTCTGGATCGCGCCTGAAGTATATCGGCTTTGCCACGTGCGAATATGCAAATCTCGTCGCCCTGGCGCGCGCGACCACAAGGCTATCCTGGCCCATCGGAACTGACCTTGTCCGAGTAGACCCGCCCGTAGTCCGGGACGGTTACGCTGGGATAGATGCTGACGCCGATGCCGACCTCCGCGTGGCTGCCTATGTACGTTCCCTTCCATATTCTGGCCCTGGCACATATCTCCGTGTTGCAGCCTATGGTTAGATTGCCCATGACGCTGGTACCGCAGCCTATCCGCGTATGGTGCCCTATGCTGGAGTAGTTGCCGATCTCCGCGCCCTCCTCTATTTTGGCCCATTCGCCTATGTCCACGAAATATCCTATGCTCTTCGCCTTGACGATGGCGTTCTTACCTATGTTCACGTAGTGGCCAGTCGAGGAGTAAACCTTTGCGCCGAATTCTATAACGTTGCGCGGCCCTATCACCACGCCTTCGCCGATTTGCGCATTGCAGCCTATGACAGAGTCAACCGCCACGAATGCGCTTTCGGCCACGGACGCACCCTGTCCGACCAGTCCGCCGAGGCTGCCGTCAGGATTGGCGCGCCGCACGTATTCCTCGCCCTGGAACTTCACGCTCTTCACCGAAGCACCCAGGGCGACGAGACCCCTCAAGGAACTGCCCTCTGATTGGTCGCGGCGCAGGACTGCGGCGTTTTTGGTGCCTGCATCCCGCACAGCGAACATCGTAGCGACACCGACCATGCGCACACCCCACGGGAGATAATTGTGTTTTTCGTGCACAATATAAATAGCTTGCCACGGATAGGTCAAGGGCAATGGGTTACGTTACATGAACCTCCTGAGTTCGCTCGACATAACAAGGCGCGAGATAGACAGAATCTTCTCACTTGCGGGAAGGGCGGGCGAAATTGGAGTCGCGAAGGCGCTTTCCGGAAAGAGTGTGGCGCTGTTCTTCGAGGAGCCTTCCACGCGCACCAGGACGTCGTTCGAGGTCGCGGCATCAAAGCTCGGAGGGCATGCGGTGTACATAGACGCGCGAACGGCACAGTTCTCGCGCGGCGAGGAGATATCCGACACGGCGAAGGTGTTAAGCTCGTACTGCGACTTCATAGTTGCGAGGGTGAACGACCATAAGCAACTTACCACGATGGCAAAGAGCTCGTCCGTTCCAGTTATAAACGCGCTTACGCACTTGGAGCACCCGACCCAGGCACTCGCCGATTGCTATACGATGATCGAGAAAAAGGGGAACATGAAGGACCTCAAGGTGGCGTTCATCGGGGACATAGCGCAGAACACCGCAAACTCGCTGATGGTCACCGCGGCCAAGCTCGGCGCCGAAATATCACTCGTGGGGCCGAAGGCGTGCAGAGCGAACCCGATTTATGTCGCTGCAGCGAGGAAAAGCGGCAGCGTGCGCATAACCGATTCCGTGGGCGACGGGCTTGCCGGCGCTGACATAGTCTACACGGACACGTTCGTAAGCATGGGCGACGAGGCCGAGGCTAAGAGGAGGATGAGGCTTTATTCCCCGTACAGGCTCGACAGGAAGGCGCTCTCGTACGCAAAGAATGATGCTTTGGTCATGCACCCTCTTCCTGCGCATCGCGGAGCGGAGATAACAGCGGACGTGATAGACGGGAAGAGGAGCATAGTGTGGGAGCAGGCCAGGAACAAGCTGGCGATTGCGGAGGCGCTTCTCAGGTACCTCTCGCGCTAGCAGATCATCGTGCCGGACTTGCGGCGAAGGATGTCGTCAAGCATGAAGATGTTGCCGATGTAGGCTTCCTTCCCTCCGCTCTCGATAAACCTTATGCACGCTTCCACTTTCGGGCGCATTGTCCCTTCCTCCAGTTTCGGCAGCAGCTTCTTGGCTTCCTTTGCGGCCATCTTAGCTATCCTGCTGCCCATGTCACCGAAGTCCCTATAGACGCACTCGGCGTTGGTGAGTATGACGAGGGTGTCGGCACCCATCGACGTGGCAAGTAGCTGGCTCGTCAAATCCTTGTCAATCACGGCGTTGATGCCCCTTATCATGCCGCCGCTGACAGCGGAAGGTATCCCACCACCTCCACACGTGACGACAATCCCGTTCTTCGCGGCGGATGTTATCTGTTTAATCTCAAGTATGCGAAGGGGCTCCGGCGAAGGCACCACCATCCTGTATTTGTCGCCGCGTGCGATGTAGCTGAACCTGTCGAGCCTGAGCTCCCTTCTCAGCTCCTCCCTTGTGCAGAATGGCCCGACCTGCTTCGTCGGGCGCCTGAATGCGCGGTCGCGCGTATCCACGATGACGTGCGCGAGTATGACGCATACGTCGCACTTTACTTTTGTCTTAGAGAGGCTGTTGCGCAGCGACGTCGCAATCACGGTCCCTATCGTCGCCTGCGTCTCGGCGTTGAGTTCGTACAATGGAAGCTTTGGCACGTGCGCCTTGGCATGCTCGTTCCTCTCTATCTCGTCTCCGACCTGCGACCCGTTACCGTGGGTTATCGCGATACTGTAGCGCCCGGTCTTGTAGAGTGAGGCTATACTACCCGATACTCTTTGCATGTTCTTGTTCTCCCTTGATAGGGACTGACCGCCGGAAGGATTGAGCAGGGCGTTGCCCCCCACAGCTATGACTATATGCTTCGTAGCACCACCTCTTCGCTGCTGATAATATGCAGCAAGGTATCTAAACATGATGTGTCGCCATGTTCTCACTATCTGGAATGCGGTTGCTTCAGTGGCGAACCCAATAACATCACTGCGAACAGGAACCTGCGGGCATCGAGCAGGAGAAGGCATTGGCCACGCCGCCGGCCGATATATGGAAGGAAAAAATGAACGCCTCGATCGGGATTCGGACCCGAGTTTCGGCCGCGCTGCGCCAATCAATGATTGGCTTGACAGGGCCGTATGCTAACCACTACACCATCGAGGCACGGATTATGATTCTATGTTCAGCTTTATATTCCTTGTTCATGGGGAAAATCCCGTCGGGGTGAGTTGAACACCCAACCTGCCGGTATCTGCCGCGTTTGCAGCACTGAACTACAGCCGGCCGCTCTACCATTGAGCTACGACGGGTCGATTTCCAGGATTACCTGCTGTCACGTCAAGGTATAGAAGCTTATTGTGCGGAGACATATATAAATACTGGGTTACAAGGTTTATAAGGGCAGACTGATAGCATGGCAACCAAAGGCGGCTCCCCCAAAAGAGAAACCTCGGAGTTCTTGAGGAGGAGGTATATAGCCCCACTCACATTCTACAGGCTCAAGGACATCGCGATAGGGGTCGCGCAGAGGCCCACCTTTTTCGACACCGTGATAATAACGCTGGCCTTCATCGCCATACTCTTCGCGGTGCCCTTCTACCCGTGGTTGCTGGCCCCAATATTCATCGCGATAGTGTTCATAGCTGCGCTTTACCATCCGTTCGTCGGGCTCGTAGTGATGATTGCGCTGATGATGCCTGCGTTGCTCTATCAGGCTCCAGCGATAGCGCTGCTCGCGCTCTTCATCGTCACGTTCTCGCTCGTATTCGGATACATGCATTACAGGACCATCGTGTTCTCGCTAATGGCGGTTGCGCTTGCATTCTCGCAGCTCGGCTACATATTCATAGTGCCTATGATAGCCCTCTCCAGCCTAATACTCGGAAGGAAAAGAGAGATCGTGATGCTTCTGCTGTTCACGCTGGGCGTGATCAGCCTTTCCGGGCTGACAAACGTGCGGAATACCGCGTACATGATTTACAGTCCGTCACTCAATGCGACGAACCTCAACTCCATAGAGCTGGCGCAGTATCTCACGCCTGGAAAGCCGCTGCCTTCCATTGACGAATTCCCTGCGACTCTCAGCCTGGTCGCAGATAATATATTTAATTCTGGGGTGCTCATTGGTTCCGTCGGGGTTGTAGGGTACGCGATAGCGACGTTCACGTCCAGCCAATTCATCTACATTATGCAGCTCGCCATACTCCTGGGCATTGCGCTCGCGATAGATGAGTACGTCGTCGAGAGTAGGGCGCGATTCAGAGGGGTCGAGGCGAGCCTCATAGCTGCGATATACCCCATCTCCTATCTTGCATTCACGTACGGCGCAACGATCGACTTCGGCATGCTCGTGATGATGCTGATAAGCGTGCTAATAGGGCCATTCTTCGTCTATGCACTGCAGGTCTACGACATAGACATCGTCAAGGCTCTTGACGTTAGGAAGAGCGACACGCGCATGAAGTTCGGTGAGGCCTTCGAGGACCTGCAGTTCGGCACGAGCCTGGAACGTTTCAAGGACATAGGCGACTACGAGAACACCAAGAGGGAGCTGAAGAACGCCGTGCTCGACCCGATAGAGGCGAGGAGCATATCTAGGGCGTACAACATAACGCCGTCCAAGGGCCTGCTATTCTTCGGGCCGCCCGGAACGGGCAAGACGATGATGATGAGGGCGCTGGCGAACGAGATACACGCCTCGTTCTTCTACGTCAAGGCTTCTAATCTGCTCTCCGCAAGCCTGGGCGAGACAGAGCGCAAGATCTCTGGGATATTCGTCATCGCCAAGAAGCACACGCCATGCGTGCTGTTCTTCGACGAGATAGACGCGATAGGGGCGAGCAGGGAGAAGTCCGCCGATGAGGAGAGGAGCAAGGCGCTCTCGCAGCTGCTGATAGAGCTCGACGGGTTTCAGAAGATAGAGAAGGTCATATTCGTGGGCGCCACGAACGTGCCAGACCTGCTCGACCCTGCACTCATACGTGCCGGCAGGGTAGACAAGATAGTGTATATGCCGCTGCCCGACGCGAAGGCGAGAAGGGTGATCTTCGAGATGTACCTGAAGAAATACCCGCTCGCCGATAACGTAGACATAGGCGCGATAGTCGCGAAGACCGAGAGGTATTCTGGCGCGGATATAAAGATGATATGTAACACGGCCGCCCAGACGGTCGCGGAAGAGGCGGCGAACGAGCACAAGATACTCAGGATAACGCAGAAGAACATACTCGACACGATAACGTCGCTAAAGCCGTCTACTTCGCTCGCGCAGCTCGAGACCTACGAGAAGTTCAGGATCAAGTTCGAGAGGAGCGTCCACGCGGAGGCGGCGGACAGTGCGGCAGAAGCGGTCGTCCTGGCGAGCGTCGTTGGGCTCGATAACGTCAAGAGGGCGCTAATAGAAGCAATACAGATACCGCTTCTACACCCAGACCTGGTGGAGAGGTATAAGATCAAGGCAATAAAGGGCATACTGATGTTCGGTCCGCCGGGCAACGGAAAGACGATGCTGATGAAGGCGGCAATGAATGACGAGAGCATGAGGGGCGTCAAGATGCTCGGCATAAACGGCTCCAACCTCGCAGAGGAGGGTATTGAGAAGGCGAACGCTGCCATAAAGGAAATCTTCAACCTGGCAAGGGAGAATGAGCCCGCACTGATATTCATAGACGAGATAGACGGGCTCGCTCCGACGAGGGGCACGGGCGGGTGGATCAGTTCTGAGATAACTACAGAGCTGCTGAAGCAGATGGACGGGCTCGAGAAGTCGTACAGGATAATAGTCGTGGCCGCAACGAACAGGCCGGAGGTGCTCGACACGGCGATACTCAGACCAGGAAGGTTCGACAAGGTCGTGTTCGTCAAGCCGCCGAACGCGCAGGAGAGGGCACAACTCTTCAGGCAGTATCTGTCTGGGGTGCCAAGCAAGGGAATCGACTTCGATGCGCTCGGGAAGACGAGCGACGGCTACACGGGAGCGGACATAGCTGGCGTGTGCAGGGAAGCAAAGACAGCCGCACTCGAGGGCACGGTCAGGACCGGCGCTGAGCAGGGCATATCAACGGACGACATAATGTCAATAATGAAGGACACGGAGCCTTCCGCCCCTGCATCCGAGATGAAGGGGTTCGCAGACTTCGCAGCTAAGTATGCCAGGAGGGGTGGCTAAGCCTTCAGCACGAGCACCCTTGACAAGTCGTTTGCGTACAGCTCCGTTTCTCCGTTGCGTGATCTCACGCCGCAAAATTCAATCCTTACTGTGTCATTTATCCTCACAGACTGGGTCGCGTTTGCGGATGAACCCCACATCGACACGCGCATTGTCTTCGTGCCGTCGCTGAGTACGCAATCCGACACCGCCACCTTCTCTGAGTCGCCAAGCCTTGCCACGTATCTTATCTGCCCCATCTCAACAACCATGCCTTTGACGTCGATGCTCTTCTGGCCGTCCACCAGCGACGAGAAATCAGATACAGCCCCTACGGCTGAAGCGGACAGCTTTGTTATGACCGTGCCTTTTGTCGCTTTCAGTGACTCTGATTTTATGTCAAGCGCCGCGCCCTTAACGAAGAGCATGTCTCCCCTGCACACCATCGAGTCGTCGATGTGATCGGATGCAGTGCCGAACACGCGTATTGGGATCGTATAACCCTCGCTGCCGAGCACGACCGTCCTGTACCTCTCTGATTTCTCGTCGCGCTTTGTCGCGTTGAAGACGCGGTACACCCTATCCTTTACGTTAACCACGTACGCCTGCTGGCCCGCCGACTTGTTAGTCGCGATGAAGGCGAGCAGCGCACGGCACGTTGTTATGTCGTTCGCCTCTGGCGCCTTGCCAGCAGCGTCTTCATGCGCGGCGGCAATTCCCATGGCTTGCTCCGTGCTTATCATGCCGTAATGAGCGTCCATCACATCCTCATAGCCATGCTGTTGCATGGAACATCACCTCATGCCTCAGAAGGGGGCGGGGACCTTATCCCCGGCACGTACTTGATTGGTTTGGGCCTCAGGAACCCGGGGTAAAAATGTTGCTTGTGCTCGTTCTGGAAGTAATAGTAGTGGTTCACGGCGTTCACATATGCCACTGTCTGCGCATAGTCCTTGATCGCCCCGGTCACCCGCTTGATCCCTGCGCGCTGCTCATGCGTTTCCTCCAGCTTGCCGAAATAGCGCTGTATCGACGAGAAGTGGCCCATGTTCCTCTCGTGGGCAGCGGCAGCGGCTTCATATTCCTTCTGCGCCTCTGCGTCCTTCTTGATTTCGTCGTCTAGCTCCTTCTGGTTCTCCTTCGTTCTCTCAGCGTTCCGCAGCCGTTCTATGTTCTTCCGCCGAGCGGTGTGCTCATCTTCCATCCTCTTGAGCTCGTCATCCTTCTTTTCCAAGAATGAACCGGCAAACGCAACTTCCCTCTGCCGGGCAGACTTGCCCTCCTGCCGCATCTCCGACCTCCGCTGCTTGTCCGTAGCGTACTCCATGGCGTTGAACAAGTAACCGCCTAATCTCATCACCGTGGCGCGGTTTAGACCAAGACCTGTCGACACCACAGGAGCTACCCCAGGAGGTGGTATGAGCGCCAGCTTTGCCGCTGACATGGCAGCAGCCCACTCTTCCCTATCTACGCCGGCCTTTATGCGGCGTTGGTTGAGCACCTGTATCCTTGTCGCAAGCCTTGCGTTCTTGTTTTCGAGTCGTTTTTTCTCGCCTGCGAGCGAGCTCGGCCCTATTATCGATAACACGGCACCTACAACGGGCACCGAGCGCATGAGTGTGGCTTTCTGGTACGTATATTTTATGGCCTTCGCTTCCTTGTCATATACGGCCTTTTTCAAGTAGATTGAGCCCCTTGCGAAGAGTATCCTCTCGCGCTCGTCACCCATCTTTTCCTCCAAGTTCGCAATCTTTTTGTTGATGCGTCTGCTCTTCGCAATCTTTTTGCCAATCTTGGACTGGAGCCTGGATTCAAGAGGAGTAGCGGTGCGTACTGCGGTTGCGGCTGTGCCTGCTCCAACTGCGAGTTGCGTCGCGTTGGCTTGCCTTGCCTGCATTATCGCCGCTGCGGCCCTATTCCTGGTGTTGAAGCGGTTCTGAGTCAGCGCAGCCCTATTGTAGACTTTCCGAATACCCTTTCCAACCGCCGCGACATCTCCTCCCGGACCGAACACATTGCCGGGCACCCTCTTCGCGAGCGTTCCCCTCGGGATTCTCGCGTGGTAACCACCGAATGGTTTTTTGCTCCTCTGATGGCCTGCCCTACCCATGTATGCAGTGCCCCTCAGGCCACGTTGGGTGCCGACCGAGAATCCGAGCAGCGAACCGATGCCGAATATCCTGAATATGTCGTAGCCGCGCGACAATCCTGCCGCAGCCGATATGAGGATTATGATAACGATTATCGGTATCAGCGCGTATATTGCGTTGAAGCTCAGTAGTACGGCGAGCGCATAAACCGCAATCATTGCATCATTATATCTGTGATTTGCAGCTATAAATAAATGACGCTCACGCCTTGCCGCTAGATGCGCCCTTCCTCCTGCCACGCAGGAAGATGACGATTGCAGTGGCAGTCACGATTGCGACGGCAATAGGTGCCTCGAGGGTGCCGAAGCTGAGCTGGTAGCTGCCGAGGAGGAACGACCCTGCAGCGCTCGCGGGTGCGAACGTGTATGAGTATTCCGCGTAGCTGCCGAGCTGCGACGGCTTCAGCGACGAGCCCTGCACGTTCGACAGCGTGAGAGGCGGCTGTATGACATTGCCAGGTTGTGGGAATGGCGCGCCATAGTAGTTTGCGAGCACCCTGCCTGAGCCGGTGCCGCAGACGGTGAACTGGTAGCTGAACTCGCCGTTCTTGTCGGTCTGCACGGTGCCACCGTTTATCACCGAATCCTCCACCCGCGTTATGGTGTGTGTCTTGGAGGGAAGCAGCCCTATCTGCGGCGTGAGCGTCCCGGTGCCATTGGCGAAGTTCGGCACGCAGAAGAGGGAGTATCCTCCCGCATTAGCTTTGTTGCAGAGCTGGGCGTCGTTGTACGCGACGCACTGCGGGCTCATATGGCCGAACTGTTGCTGGGCCTGCGCGGCGCAATCCTGGGGCTGAGATACGCTACTCTGCACGTCGCCGCATGTCTTCGGCAGGTTGTAATTACCGTATATGTTGCACTCATACAACGAGCTCAGGTAGGACGCGTCGAGGAGGCTGTTGGCCTGTGGTGCGCAGGCAACCGGGGAGTTGTATGTCGGATAAGACGCCTGTGTGTATACACCCATAAACGACTTGTCCTGCGTCAGGTTGAGCGGGTTGGCGAGGATGCAGCCATTCTGCCCTCCGAAAGCGCATTGCTGTGCATAGTTTATGTAGCTGTATGAGAGCGCGGATATTCCGGGCGTGAAGTACGTTGGGTTGTAGTAGTTGATGTTCTGGTCGTAGTAAAGGTATATCGGTGAGTTTTGGGGCAGCGGGGCGAACTGGTTGTTTAGCAGGCCTTGATAGTACCCGGCTATGCCGTTGACGGTCACTATCGTCTGGTTGGGGTTGGACGTGCTCACGGAGGCCGTTGCGTTGAGAGTTATCGACGTGACGTTCGCGATGTCAACGTCGAGCGGCGCGGTTATTGTGTTGTTGAACCTGTCCACGAACGTGTATATGAGCCTGTTGTATCCCAGCACGTTATTGTTCTTCGACCAGTTGAGCGTAAGCGAATACTGATTGTACATGGTCTTTATCTCATCGAAGAGCTGCAGCTGCACAGGCTTGCTCTGCTGCACGCCAGAGAATGACATATATGCGTTGCACTGCGCTGTGTATTGCGACGGGTTGTTACCCAAGCACTGCAGGAGTTGGCCTGTCAGCATCGCGAGAGAGGCCGTGTCCTTCATGAAGTAAAATAGAGGGAACGAATTCAGCACGTCCGCAGGGGGCTGGTTCGTCGGTTTCGTCACTGGCAGGTCTGCGAAACCCGTGTACTGGTCCACTATTTGAGATTCGAGCTCGTAAACCGGGCCGACAAATCCGAATGGGTTGAAAACCAGGTGGTAGAAGAATAGCGCGCCGTAATCATATAGATGCGACTGGTTGACGACGAGCTGGCTGTCGAGCAGCTTGCCCGGTGAGTAGGGCAGCGGCGCTCCGATCAGCAGCGAGCTTATCCCCGGGAGGTTGAACGGCAGGTTGTTTACGTAGTCCATGTAGTCCTGGTTCGGGGCGACGCTCTGGTTGACGTATATCTCGCCGAATTGCCTGTTGGAATAGACGTTGAAGCCTATGTTCGGGGGTAGTATCGCCCCAGCATCGGATATGTTTGGCTTGTAGAAGTCATTGAAGTTCGTATTGTTGTATACAAGGTATGTCGGTCCGCCTTCGATGACGGCGTTAGCAACTGCGGGCTCGGGCTTGGATAGTGAGTAGCCATAAACCTTGAATTTGCACGGGCTGTTCGGGTCTGTGCACGCGAGTTTCGGCACCACCTCAGTACCCCAGTTGCACTGGGTGTCCGTGAGCTCTCCTTCTGGAATCGGGGCGGTCGATGGCGGCTGCACCGGTAGTGTTATCTCCAATGGACTGGCGGTTGGACAGTCCGATGTGGATTTGCCATAGCAGCCTTCCCCCTTAGGCGATTTTGAGTACTTCTCGAGCAGGTCATATGATACCATATAAGGCACCATCACGTAACCAGATATCTTGCTCTTCAGGTATTCCGGCACCAGCGCGGACGTTATGCCTGAAGACGCGCTACCTGTACTCGATGTGATGCTGCTTATTGAGAAGGTCGAGCATCCTGGCGAGCCGGGAGTGCAGCCGGTCGTTGCGGTCTGCTGTGCCTGTTGTTTGGTAAGCGCACCGTTCACCATCGCCGAAGCGGCACCGACAGCAACCGGGAGCGTCACGTACTGCTCGGGCGACCCCTGGCTCTCCACGTACTTGAACGCGTCGGGCACGCCAAGCAGCGGCGGCTGCATGCCGTCGAGGATCTCGCCCGCCTTAGTTGCCGAAGAGTAGCTAACGCAGGGGGTAACGTACCCATCTGGTTTCTTTTTCGGGTCGTATGTGTTGTAGCAGGCGAACGGCGTGCCGGCTAAGAACGACGGGTTGGTGTAATTGCTCATGCTTATCTTCATGGTGAGCAACTCGGAATAGGGGTTGATATCGCTTGTAACGTGCGCCAGCAAGTACCCGATATTCTCATAGTTAGCCTGGAACCCAAGTACCGTGCTGCTGCTCTCATCCCCTCCAGAGAGTATCGTGGAGATGGACTGCGTTATATCGCCATGGTTGGGGATCCATGGCCCTATCGGCGGATAATTATTGTATGCGTACTGGTTTGTCGGTGGTACCAGGATCTTCGTGCATCCAGCCAGGCAGTAGGTCAGCGTGTCATAGATGCCGGTCGGGTCCGGGTTCTCCGCCTTTACCCCTGAGATGTTGACCGACAGCGGCCAGCCGTAAGGCGGGTAGAGCGTCGGCGCACCCGGCTGGTATACGGCCTGTGCCCCTGTACCTGTGGGTATCACGTCATTGATGAGCGATGGGTTCACCTTCACCTCCGTGCCGTTCTGATCGAATGCCCTTAGCATCAGTATCCTCGACGGGAAGCCGTTCGGGTATGTCTGTGAGGCATATTTGAACGACCACAGGTCAAGGATATACAAGGTACCGTGCGACTCCGTCATCGCTATCGGTACATGGTAGGAATCGATGTCGTTGTTTGGCAGGAAATCGCTATACGCATTGGAGAGAGCCTGGTTGCCGAACGGCCCGCCGTCCTTTAGGTACTTGGATATGTCGAGGTTGTAGGTGTTCGATGAGTACGACAGGTCTATTGCGCTCACCTGCTGGTGCGTCTGCGTGTTGAATATGAGTATGTTGCCGTTGTTGTATTCGTTGCCACCCGACCTGCCGGCGAGATACGCGAACTGGCCGCCAGGAGAGACGGCGAACAGCGTAGACGGCTTGAAATTCTTGTCAAGGTAAGGGTTGCTGAACGACAGCGACCACGACTGTGCCATTCCGTTTGGTGTCATTATTCCCATCATCGTGTTGCCGTCCAATCCTAAGCCGACTATGAAGACGTCGCCCGAATCGTCGACAGCTACGGAGCTCGGTATAAAATCGAAGATACCGCCGCCGTTACCGAAGTTAGGAGTTGGTTGCTGGTTGGTGCCAGACCACTGCAGCTGGCCTCCTCCCTGGGTGCACTGATAGCCAGAATATGACACGGGAGCATACTTGCAATACGCGCCAGTCTGGTAGCTGCCCCAGAAGCAGTTCAACGGACCGCCGTTGGTTGACGATGCGCAGCTTAGTGTCTGCACAGATGGGCTGTTTATGTACGCGTACGCCCATTGGAAGGCGCACATGGGGTTGTAATAGATACCGCTCCAGTCGTCGCTGGCATCGCCCTTGCCGTTGCCCTTATAGGTGCTGCACGTGCTCGGATGGTAGTTCGGCAATAGGAATGCCTCGCCTGGAGACTTGGCACATGAACCTTCCTGCAGTATGCCCTCAGCCTTACAGTTCGCTTGTATTCCCTTACCCGTTGCACCTGGCATGCCACCGTAGCTCTCCTGTGCTGCTATCGAGACTATCGCGGTCAGCTGGTCACCGGTGAACCCTGCATTGGAAGCGCACGCCTCGAGCTGCGCGAGCGTCAGCAGAGTGCTTGTATCACCCTGGAAGCTCTGGTCTGGACAGGTCGCGGCGGGCTGCTGTGGGGTGGGTTGCGTCGTGCCCGTGCTGCCGGGGTTGTACTTGTTGAAACTGCTGAACAGGCCGAAGAAGGTGCTGTGCTTCTGCGATAGCGTTATGCCACCGATTATGTAGAGCTGCCCAGACTGGTCGACTGTGAGGTTGTACCAGTAGCCTTTCCATGTGTTAATCCATTGCTGACAGACGCTGTCAGTCTGTTCGCACGGCGATGTGTTGGAGAGGAACTGCTGCTGTATCGTGCTGGTGCTGATGGAAGTGGGTGCGTTGCATATTATGCCCTGCAGCCCTGCGTTTATCTGCGCTGGCGTGCACGTCGGAAGACCTGGGTTCGGGGGGTTCATTTTAGGCGCGGACACGGTCGTCATGGTTGTGGAAGTTACGAATTGCTGCGTGCTCCCTTGTACGGCATCGGGAATTTGCGATTGGCCTTCCTGGACGACAGGCGTCGCATTAACTGCGGTGCTCTGTATGTTTATCGGAAGCCCCCTCCCCCTACTACCAGTGCCGCCCGTGCTTGCCCCGGAGAGTATTTCGACCTTATAATATGTCCGCCAGTCGGGATTGGCATAGTTTATGGTGTTGACGGTCATGCCGGTCGCGTCAGAGATGTAGGCGCACATGTACGCTGAACTGTATATCGAGCCGCTGATTGTCTTAGTGGAGGTTGCTGATGGGGCGCCGCTACTGCCAGCGACCCACGTAGTAATCGTCACGGTTCCAGATGGATCGGGCTGTGGTGTCATTAGCATCGTGGTGACGGGCCCGCCGGGGTCGCTTGTTCCTATTGTCTGTAGCTTGTTTATTATAGTCTGTGGGGCTGCAGGGTTTATCTCGCTGCCACAGGGGGCTGACCCTACAGACGACACGAATGCCGGGGTGAAGGTACCGGTATCGCTCCGTGGTCCTTGCGGCGGCGAGGCCTCAAGGGTTATTGTATAGGGGGGAGTTCCACCCTGCCAGCCAAGCGCCAAGCCCACTGTCACGCCGGTCTGCGAAGCCCCGGATTGCGCGAACGTCACCACGTTGCCGCCCAGGAATGGCGGAATTCTTGTGGAGTCTGGCGGCTTCAGTGACGGGCCGCTGTATGGCGTTGGGGAGAGCGACAGCGAGTATCCGCTGCCAGTAAGTTCGAATGGGCTGTTCACCTGGAGCTCGTAAGGCTTGGACGTGACGATCGTGGAGCCAAACGCATCAGATACACTGACACAATAATAGTAGGTACCTGGGGTGTCTGCGGGGTATGTGGGGTTTGACGGGTCCGGAGGTACGAGAATCGATGATGTTATCGCTCCTCCGGCGTTGTCTGTTTCAACAAGGGCCGTGTCCGCAGCGCAGTTTTTGGAATCAGTTCCGTAAGTCCATGACACAGTATATGGAGGTATTCCGCCGCCCCACGAAGCCTGCATGCTTGCTATGCTCTGGCCTATATCTATGGCCGTTATGTACTTCTGGTTCACTGTCCACGTACCACCAAGGGCAGGATGGTCGCTCGTCCCACTGGGTATCGCTATGCTTGGTGTTGAGGTGACGGCTGGGTTATCAAACGCTAACGGAGTGAACCCGGACCCAATGGGCGTGGGGATCGGCATTGGTGGGTTGAACTGCCCGAACGGGTAGAACCTCATCACGAAGAGGCTTGCGGACTCTGTTGAGCTGATGCACAAAAGGCCACAGCTCTCAGAGTAGTTTATGACATAAATGTCGCCGTTCGGCGCCGAGTATATGTAGGTCGGGTTCTTTATGTACATACCTATCAGGCTGCCCATCTGCACCGGCCCTTGGGTACATCCCTCATGCTGTTGCGCATAGTAATTACACTTCCCGATTATTGTCTGGGGGTCGAGAGGGTCGAACGGCTGCTTCTGCTGCGATATGTGCGATGTATCACCGCCAAGGAACTGTTGAGCATATGCTGTCAGAGCCGATTTACCGTAGCCGAACATCGACGCTATGAACATTGAAATAGGACTTATGCTGCCGATTGACTTTGTATCCAGGTTATTCAAGTCCACAGTATTGTACGGCAGCTCGGCGAGGTTGCCCTTCGTGTCTGCGAAGAGGAGCCCCGAACCCAGGTCGACAGTGTATGGGTCTAGGAAGGCATTCGGCTGCAGGAAGTTGTGCGGGCTGTAGAGCATGAAAGACTGGTTGAGATAGCTCATCTGGCTGTTGAGGTTGCTTGTCGAGGCTGGCATGCTTATGTTGTAATAGAAGACAGGGAGTATGTTTGCGGCCGCCCAGGTTTTTATGGTGGGTGCATTGTACTGGAGCGCGAATGTATCGTTGAACTGCGTTGCAACGTCAGTCACCTGCTTGCCGTTCACGTAAAGGCCCGCAGGTATGGGTATGCCAATGTTCTGCATCTTCGCGTTGATCACATTATAGCTGAAGTAGTATGGATAGGTGCATGTGAATAGGCTCGTATAGACAGGTCCTCCGGCGACCACGTCGATAGACTTGGCCAGGTCGATACCGATCTTCAGCTCGACGTAGTTGGTTTTCTGGGGCTTCAAAGAATAATCGAGGTAGCTGCCGTCCACTTTGCTCAGGTCAACGTATTGTGCAGTCCATGACCACAAGCCCTTCTGGAACGACGCTGGGGGACTCTGAAAGATGAATGAGTTCGTGTTATAGGCGCTCGATATGACGTTGCCTGATGGCGTGCTGACCTGCCCGGAATAGCCGAGGTTCTGCAGCGTCACAGAAGCTGCGCCCCCAAGGTAAAGGGGGTTGGTAATCACCTTCAGCTGGCTCTCTGACAGCAGGTTGTACACCTGCCCGAGGAAATTGGCGTTGGTCTGCGGCTGTATGCCAACAGAGAAGCTTATCTTATTGACGCTCGCTGGGCTGGTTGCGAGGAGGGTAAACGAAATCACGGCGCTTGGGTTGCCTTTCGCCGCGGTTTCCAGTATCGATGTGGCAAAAGACTTGAGTATGCTCTCGAAGTGCTCCTGGCCTCCTCCCCGCAGGCTCGTATCATATGATGCGAGGCCGCTCGCGCTTATCAGCGTGTAGAGCTCAGGCAGGTCTGCGAGGCATGCATCCCCCCCGATGTGATCGCCAGACATGAAGTAGTTCAGTATGTCGCTGTTCGGCGAGTTCGGGCAGGTGAGGAGCGAGCCTGCGTTCTTGTCATTATACTGCTGCAGTGCCGATTCAGGCGGCACCGCTATGGCACTGAGCCCTATGATCCCCTGTGGGACGCTTACCTTGTCGAAGCCTGGAATATTTGGCAGGGACTGCATCGGCAATGCCTGGCCGCTGCCGGTAGCATAAGTGAAGCCGAGTACCAGCGTGGCCAATGCAAGCGCGGTGAGCGCCGCGTACGCAAGCCCACTGTCATGCAGCCCTTTCATTCCTTGCACCTGTAAAGCATTATCTGCAACATTCATAACAGTTTGTCGCCGTCATCAAACCTTTCTGTACTGCGCGCATATCAATCACGTGGAGCTCATTATCACATTCGCTATGGTTGAGCGGATCGGAGGCGAGGACTGTTGATCCGCCAGCGCATAGCAGTAATACGAAGTGACTGCGGGAGTGGCCGCGTAGGTCGGCTGCGTTGCGCCGATTAACGGGGTGCTGCACACGCCAGGCAACGTGCCGGTGTACCACTGGTAGCTGTATGGGGGCAATCCTCCGGACGCGTTGGCCGTCAAGACCACAGACTGCCCTATCGACACTGTGGAATCTGCCGGTATGGGCTTCCCTGCCTTGAGGTTCGGGGTGGAGGAAGGCCACACGCTGAGCGCGGTGCTTATGAGGCAGCTGCCCACCAGCGCGTCCACGGGGTTGAAGCGACCCAGCTTCACGTTAAGGTACTCTAGTTCTGGAGTGATGATGTTGAGCGTTGCATGACTCGTCTGGAGGCTGAGCGTCGATGGGGACAGCACCGTCGTCAACGTGCCCGTGATGGAATATACCCTGCCACCGTTGCTCTCGAACCTCGCGTTCATGAGCGGCCCCTGCAGTTTGTACTGTATGCCTCCAGAGGCCGCAGCCAGCTTGACCGCCCCTAGTCTTAGTGACACGCGGCAGGAGCTCTTGTCGAAGTTGCTTATAGAGAGCTTGCCACCCACGACTATTGGCGCGGTGCACGTTATTGCAGCCGTCGCGGTGCCTGTTACTGTGTAGGACGCTGTGTAGGAGCCGCTAAGCGAGAACCCTCCTGTGATGGAGCCCGCAGTACCCGCGCCAGGGTAGCCGTTGGAGACTGCGCCAGTCGCACCCACTCCTATCGAGCCTGTCAGGCCGGCGAGACCTGTGGCCTTGACCGTGCCGGTGAGCGTACCGGTGACCGTACCGGTTACGCTGACGCTATATATCGAGTAGGGCACATAGACTGTCCCGCTAAGATAGGCTGTGAGTGGACCCGTAAGCGTCAGCGTCGCCCCGGAGTTTATGGTCACTGGCACTGTTCCCGTAATCGCAAAGGTCGAACCGGAATCGGTCCTGCCTGTGCCAGTAAGCTGTGCCTGCAGGCCCTGCATCGCCTTGACTGACGCGGTCAGCGTTGGCACCTCGGCGACCTCCGCCTGCACCTGTATCGGTATGAGGAGGTTGTTCGCGTTCACTATGCAACCATAACCAGCGCCCGGGAATCCGGTGTTCTGCACCAGGTACGAAACTGTCAGACATATCCCGGGGTTCGGTATCGGGTTGTTGTTCTGCGTTGCGCTGGATATGAGCTCCGACGCGGTTTGCATAAAGTCTTTTATCTGGTTCACTATGTCGACCAGCGCAGCTATTATGTTCCTTATATCCCGAGGTATAACCTGTATGGCGGCTTTTATGTTCCTGATAAAGCCGTTGATGTCGAACTGTATGCCGTATGGGCTCGTTGCCATGTAGTTGAGGTTGTTCGCTGATGCCTGTATGTCGGTTATATCCTTGCTGAGCACGCTGCACTTCGCGCCATTTATCGTCTGGCCCTTGATTATCGTGCCTATTGAGTCCAAGTCTGCGCTCATGCGCGAGAGGTTGAGCTGTATTGCATGCAGGTCGTGCGCAAGGTTGGATACATACACGCCTGCCATGGTGTCGTAGTAACGGATGTCGCTGATGTTCAGCTGGATCGCGTGGAGGTCATCCTGTATGTTTTGATCGTGGTATTGGAAGACGTCGTATATGTAGCACACAGTCTCGGCCATGCCGGTGTCCGACACCTGGTCAATCAGCCCTGACCACGAATCACCGCCTGGGCCTGTGGAGCACGCATCCTCTATTATCTTCATTGCATGCCACACGTCGTAGCTTATCGGCACCTTCCCAGGCTGGTAGTTGTACGGTGGCTTGTAGTAGCCGTCGTAACTGCTCGGTATGCTGGCCACAGCGCCGACTATGCCCGCCGCGACGCCGATGTTATAGCTCTGCTTATCGAGCGGGTTGCCCAAGCGTATTATGTTATCGGAGAGCGCCGTGAGCTCATTCGCAGGAGTGGATATCGTATTTGCGAAGTCGCTTATCGTGCCGGCCATCTGGAGTATGTCACTGCTCATAGGCCCGCTCACACTGGCCGGCAGTTTAATTGAGGGATTAATATGTATTGCCTTTCCTATGAAGCCGAAGCGCTTGTTTATGTTGTTGCTCAGCAAGCTGAGCTTCTGCATCGCGGACACGCCTGGCGTGAGGATGTGGTCGTTTATCGTCCCGGTCACGGCGCTTATCCCGCTGAGCACCGCCTGGTCGGCGTTGGGGAGGTTCGGGCACGCCGGCTGACCTCCATTCGTCAGGTATATTGGGGTCCACAACGTGCCTTCATTGACAGTTATATACCCGGGCGCGCACTGGTCGGTTTTTACCGTAAGCATTATATCCTCCACGTCAGCCTGCAGGTTGTTGAGCGCGACTATGAGGCCCTCGGATATGGTAGACCGGCCCGGTTGAATCGGAACGCTGCCAGAGAGAGTGACCGTTGCAGTGTCTGTCGAGGTGCCTCCAGCTATGTTGATGTAGCCGTTGGCCAATGCCGCCGAACCTACAAGCGATGTGTAATCCGAGAGCGTGCCATAGACGAGCTCTCCCTGATTGGGGCCGCTTGTGACCTGGCCTTCGAAGTCCGCCCCTGCTATGAACACAGGATAGCTCTGGAATGACGCCTGCACGCTCGTGACGGTTGGTACACCGTTCGTGAACGGGTATGTCGCGATGACAGTACCAGCCTCGGAAAGCACGGTCACGGTGTTGTCGCCGCTATTGTAGACCCAGACGTTGCCGTCCGAGCCAATCATTATCGCTGACGGGTCTTTGCCTACACTGAATTTGCCGGCTATCGAATACGTGGTTCCGCTCGGCGAAAGCTTAGTGACTGCGTTGTCGCCCGAATCAGCCACCCAAAGGTTACCACTTCCGTCTTCCGTGATTGCCATCGGGGCGGCCCCAACACCATACGTGACGGGCACGGGATGTGGTCCTGGAGGAGTTTCCGTAACCGTGCCTGTCGCTGTACTGACAGTAAATGTGTTCCCATGTGAATCTGTAATTACAAGGCTTGCCGGTATAATGGATATGAATGTCCCTGACACTGTCACTGGCACGACGACCCCGTTGACGTTGTCCGTCACTGTGCCGGTGATCGATTCGGACTGGCCATTGTCATTAATGATGCCGATTACGGTCCCGGTAACCGGGCCGGATATAGTCGCTGGTATCTGACCTGAGAATGTGCTCCCAGTGACTGAAACAGGGCCAGATAACGTGACCGTGTACTGCAGCTGTGCTGTCCCTGCGACCGGCACCAGTGAATTGCTGCCGTCGGCAGTCGTCACGGCAGCGATGCCGGACAGCTGCAGGCTCTCGGCCGTGCCCGCATAGCTGCTGGAGAATGAGTAGCCCGAAAGCTTGTTGATCACTCTGCCGAGGTTGTTGGTCAGCAGATCAATGCTCGAGGTCAGTCCGCTTATCTGTACACCGGCATCGAGGGTCCCACTCGGCACCAAACACGCATTTATCTGCCCCCTTAGGCTCGGCACGACCTGTGGCAGTGCGATGTTCTGCAAGCTAAGTATGTTTGAAGGTATGGAGGTTATGCTACTCTTTATCTGCGAGGCCAGAGGGGCTATCTCGTTGATATCGCTCTGGACCAGCGCTATGTCTGCGGAGAGCTTGTCAACCCTGGCGCACACGTCGGTGTGTGCGACGAGCACGGACTTTGAGCTACTGCAGAGGTTCACAAGGCTTATCTTTATCGCGATGGCGTTGCTGACTATCGAATTGGAGTCATCGAGCGCGCTGGTTATCGCCTTGCTGATGTTAGAGATGCCGGTCATGATTTCGTTGAATAGGTTAGACAGGTCCGTCCCTATGGCGCTCAGTAGGTTCCCTATCCCGGAGAGGAGCTTGGCAGGCAGCGTCACCACGCCGTTGAACACGCTGAAGTCACTGACAAGTTTCGTGAGCATGCTCAGTATGCTGCTGGCGAAGTTGCCAAGCAGACTTCCCATGTTCCCTATGGAACTGAGCACGTTGTCTACGAGAGTGGAGAGAAGGTCCGGTATGCCCCCAAGGATCTGTTGTGTGAGGAAGTTTCCTATGCTGCTGGCCGTCCCGCCAATGTCGAGGCCGAACAGGTTGAGTATGTTATTGAACAAGCTGCTGAGCGAGCTGAGCGCGTTATTTATCAGGGCGCTAACGGTAAGACTGCCCAGGGCCTTGACCAAACCAGAGAATCCTTTGCTTATCGCTTTGGCAAGGGTGGTTAACCAGCCGAGGAGCTTCTGCAGGAACCCTGTGACATCGCTCAGCGATATACACTTCGTGATTGTACAGTGCTCAGGTGTGCATTTTGGTATTGACTGCGCGGATGTGAACTGAGCCTGCAGCATAGTCAAGAGCAATACGACCAAAGCCAGTAGAAGGAAGGTCTTCAGCTGCAGCATTGCATCCTCTTTACTAACGGAACGAAACTTTATATAATGATTTATCGGATGCGGAGAGAAGCTGCCTGGAAGACTTCCTCCATCGGCAAAACCTTTAAATCATTGAACATGCACAGCATCTATGCGCGGCATAGTCGCTCACGCCACATGGTGCTTGCATAGATAGGAAAAGAAAAAAAGGGCGCAGAGTCGCAGCCATTTATGTCATTTTGGTCGCTACTGCGGTGTGTATAGCAGTCGTTGCGGCTTACTTCGCGCTTTCAAACGGATTGTTGCAGCCCGGCCTGACGACCCATGCAAAGCCTTTGGCTGAACTGTTCTCAAACCAGGCGAACAGGACACCGTATGGCATGCTTTCCGCTGACGTAACTGGCGTGCACTCTGTTGATGGGCTGAATGTCACTTACTCTGGTTTCATGAATGTGTCGATTTACGACATTTCCCTTGGATCTCTGCAGCTGCACATACCCGTGCGCGCCGGATATGCCTCGTACCATGGCTCCTCGAGGATGTACCTCAACATGGCGGTGCCGCAGGCTGGCATAAACGTGGAATTCATGGGAGCGGACCTGAGCAATGGCACTTCCTACTCATGCAACAGGTATAGTGTAATGTCCGGCAATCAGACAAGCACATTCAACTGCACGAAATCGATCAATAAAGGCCAAGAAGTCGTCGGGCTTGGAGGGCTCGTTTCCAATCTTGCGGGAAGAGTGAACGGGACAGCGAGCGTGATAGGTACAAGGGAATACAATGGGGAGAACTGCACGCTCGTGTCGATGAATGGAACATTGGACAGCTCTGCCATGACTGCAAATTCGTTCTTCGGGCAGGTCGTATACAGCTTCTTCGGCACAGGGAGGGCATCCTACGACTACAATGTCACGGCTTGTCTGTCTGACAGGTATTACGCGCCGCTCAATGTGACCGCCGAGCTTGTCCCGTACGTCGCCAACGAGAGCATCGGCATCTTTGTAAAGCTTGGCGCCGTTTCGATGTCGCGGAACGCGGGTGGGAGCTACGTAAATGCTGCGCCTCCCGAAAACGTTTCTGCAGGCGTGGTGCACGGCGGGTGAACCGGTAACTGAAAAACTTTGCGGTTATCTTTTAAGCATTAGCGCAATTGTTATACCAAGATTATGTGACCAAGAGACGTGACTTGAAATGGAAAGCAACCAAATAGCAGGCAATCTTGTGCCCAGGAAAATGTTCTTCACGAAGGGAGTCGGAAGAGCGAGGGAGAAGCTGGCAGCATTCGAGGCCGCACTCAGGAGCGCTGGCATAGAGAAGTTCAATCTCGTGAGGGTCTCGAGCATCGTGCCTCCCAACGTCACGGTGGTGGCGAAGGAGGCCGGACTGCAGGAGCTCAGGCCGGGGGGCGTGACGTTCCTTGTGCTCAGCAGGATCGAATCCAAGGAGCCCAACAGGCTGATGGCCGCCAGCATAGGGGTGGCACTGCCCAAGGACGCCAGCAACTATGGCTATCTCAGCGAATACGAGGAGTTCGGGGAGAGCGACTCCACTGCTGGAGAAAAGGCCGAGGAGCTCGCCGCTACGATGCTCGCATCGACACTCGGCATCGAGTTCGATGTGAATTCAGGCTGGGACGAAAAGGAGCAGGTCTTCAAGATGAGCAACAAGATAGTGAAGACTAGCGACATAACGCAGTCGGCAGTGGTTGGCAAGGACGGCTTATGGACATGCGCGGTGAGCGCTGCTGTCTTCATCCTTTAATCGTGCTCGATGAACTTCCTTGCCTGCACTGGGTCGTTGGCTTTTATCCATTCGAACAGCATTGCGGCATGTTCCTTTTCCTCGTCGCGGTTATGCGACAGCACCTTCTTCAGTGAGGCACTTTTTGTGGCATCGATGCGCTCCTGGTACCAGTCTATCGCCTGCAGCTCCTCTACCAGCGACTGTCGCGCCCTCTCGAGGTCGAGCGTATCCGCCTTCAATTCCCTCCTGTCTTCGTAGCTTGGCACGGGATCACATCAAGGATGCTCTGCGCACCTTTATATCGGTTGTTGCACAGCCTCACGCCTTGAATCTCGAGAGGAGCAACGAGTTTGAGACCACAGTCACGGAACTCATGGCCATCGCGAACGCGGCGAGCATGGGAAGGAAACTGTATACACTCACGCCAAAGAACGGTATGAGCCCTCCTGCGGCTACTGGTATGAGTATGGTGTTGTAGCCGAAGGCCCAGAAAAGGTTCTGCTTTATCTTCCCCATCGTTCTCCTGCCGAGCCGCAGCGCGGTCGCGACGTCGCGCATGTCGCTCTTTACAAGGATTATGCCGCCGGCCTGCATCGCGACTTCGGTGCCAGCGCCTATCGCTATGCCCACCTCTGCCTTCGTGAGCGCAGGCGCGTCATTTACTCCATCACCAACCATCGCGACCACCTTGCCCTGTTTCTGCAGCTCCCCTATCTTCTCGAGCTTTTCCCGCGGCTTCGCTCCAGCGATGACGTTCACTATGCCAAGCTGGCCTGCTATGTATCTTGCCGTGCGCTCGTTGTCCCCAGTGACCATCCACGGCTCTATGCCCATGCCGAGCAGCGCCTTCACGGTCGATGCACTCCCTTCCTTCACCACATCAGACACCGCTATCAGCCCGATGACCTTCCTGTTGAGCCCTACGATAAGGCAGGTCTTGCCTTCTGATTCTAGCGCTGCGATCCTCCCTTCCGAGGGCGCAATCTCGCGCGCATCGAACATATCCCTGTTTCCGATGAATATTGTATTCTTGCCTTGGACGGCACTGACGCCGCTTCCCTGCCTGTAGCTGAACCTGTCGGGAAACGCGGGCTTAAGGCCGAGCTGTCGCGCCCTCTCCACCACCGCTCTGCCAAGCACGTGCTCGGAGTTCATCTCCGCCGTGGCGGCCAGGATGAGCACGTCGTTGGCCTTGTAGGGCTGTGCCGTTATCACGTCCGTCACTTCTGGTTTTCCCTTCGTCAGGGTGCCCGTCTTATCGAGCACTATGGCGTTCACCCGGCTCGCGGCCTGTAGGGCCTCTCCACTCTTGACCAGTATGCCGGCCTTCGCTGCCATGCCCGAAGAGACAAGGAGCGCGGCGGGGGTTGCAATACCGAGTGCGCATGGGCATGCAATGATCAGTACGCTCACGAACACCAGGAGTGCTATGCTTGGGCCTACGCCCAAGGAATACCAGAGCAGCCCTGCGGCTACGCCCACGAATACCACAGTCGGCACGAAATACGATGATATGCGGTCCGCCAGCTTCTGTATCGGCACCTTGCTAGATGCCGCGTCCCGTACTATCTTTATTATCTGCGAGAGGGCCGTGTCCTCGCCGATCTTGACGGCCTTGATTGTAAGGGAGCCGCTGATGTTCACTGTACCACCGGTGACCTTATCACCCTGTTTCTTGCTGACGGGCATGCTCTCTCCTGTTATCATGGACTCGTTAACAGAGCTCTCCCCATTAAGGACGATAGAGTCAGTCGGTATCGCCTCTCCGGGCTTGACAAGCATGATGTCGTCGACCTGGAGCACCCCTATCGGCTTGTCGACCGCTGTACCTCCTTCTAGTACGTGCGCGGTCTTCGGCTGCAACGCGATTAGCGCAGACACTGCGCTCGACGCCCTCGATTCGGCAAGCCTTTGCATGTACGTGCCTGTGAGTATCAGTGAGATTATCACGGTCGAGGTATCGAAATATACTCCACTTATCGGGAAGATGCCTGGCAGGATAACCACGACCGCACTGTACGCCCAGGCCGCGGTTGTGCCGATCGCTATCAGCGTGTCCATGTTGCTGGATCTGTTCCTCACCGCATCGATTATACCAGCATAGAAGCGCCATCCGGCATAGAACTGTACAATACTCGCGAGGAGCAACATCACGTAGCCCCCGTATGGAATTTGCAGGGCGTATGTGAGCACGGCCACAACTATGGTGAGCGGCCATGAGACCCCAAGCGAGATTCTCAGGTTCCTGAGCTCCCTTTCCGGTTTCTCGAACTGCAGCCTGCATGTCGTACTGCAGAAATAGTACTTCTTGCCCTCGCGTTCGCTCGTCAGAGTGGTCGTCTTCTCCTCTACGTGCATTCCACATACTGGATCTGTCGCCATGATCATTCGCTCCTTATATCTCTGCTATCCTCTTCCACCAGCCAAATCGCTTCTCTATGTGGTAATCCAGGGTGTACTTGTTCGGCCCGCCGAGGCCGCTAGCCACGGCCAGGAAGACGAATACGAATGCATAGATAATTCCCGTGCCTATGTCAGTAGAACTGGGCCCGTACGGTCCACCGAACCCTTCAGGTATCGCCCATATCAACAGTCCGAACACGAACCCGCCGCCGTACGCCAGCTTCCTGGCGAGACCAACAACCAGGCTGACGGCGAGCACGGATTCAAGTATCGCTATCGAGTATGCGAAGTACGTCGGATGCACCATCGTTACCGCGGACCAGAACGAAAACCACCCGGAGAGCCAGGATGGCTGGCCTGCCGCGCTGGCGGCTATGAGGCTGGAGAACTGGCTTACGAACGAGACCTGGAACTTGAGCGCCGCGTCTATAGCCCACACAAGACCGAACAGTACCTCCATCGCCCTTGCAATAGGGAAGGCATTCATTAGAAACCAACCGCCGTTTCCGCGCATGGCTTCTTTTACCGACACAGCATCACTTATCTTTGCCTAGATCCAAGACCTTGACCATAGCCGCTTGAACACATTTATCCTGATGTAATTGTAGTTGTTGCGCCTTGCGCACTGCTCGGGTCACTTGGTGTAGACTGTAGAAATGGCACCTGCAATCAGTGCGATCCGGAGCGGTCCTATGTTCTTGTTCCACGTTATCGCGCCTTCCTCATGCGGACGGCCTCTACGGACTGCCGCGACACGGCAAGGTTGCAACTGCTGTGCGAGGAGCACCATGAAAGGCATTCCTCGGCAAGCTTCTTGCTGGCGTAGTGCAGGCCGCACACCCTGCATCTGTATTCCATTTCCGCACCTTCTTATCTGACGTACTTCTCGGGTGACTTGTCGAAGCTCTGCTTGCATGATGCAGAGCATAATACATACTCGACACCCTTGTACTTGCCCTTGAACTTTGTGTCCTTCCCTATATCCATTCCGCATACCGGGTCTCTCACACCATCACCACGCCATTGTCATACTGTCACATCCTCAGGAGCCAGTTGTAGAGCACCGCGATAAGCGCGCCGGTTATCGCCCCACATATCACAGCTTCTACCACGATGAACGGCGCGATGAACAACGACGGTGCAAAGCCCATCATATAACCCATTATCCCGTACCCTGCCCCAGTAGCGCCGTACCATGCGACCGCGAACAGCGATGCCAGGAAGCCGATCACGGCACCTGTTATCGTCGCAGCCTTCACGTTTATTTCCAGAAAGTTTTTCTTTGCCATCTTTTCACCAGCGTCATCCGAGCGTGTACCGATTGGGGTTGCCAATGAATGAGGACTTGCAGTTGTCACAGCAGAAGTAGTAGGTCTTGCCTTTGAATCTTGCTGTGAAATGCGTCTTTTTGCTCACAATCATATCGCATACGACGCACACAGCTCTCTTCTTGTCTTTCATGTGTGAACCAGCGCCATCCAATCCTATAAAGGTTTCCTTGTTTCTCATTGACCTGCACCGCACGCGCTTACTTGGGATCCGGCAGAAACTGCGGAAGCGCCGGCAGCCTGCACATACTTGGAGACAGCCAAAGAAACTGTAGAGGTGCCCGAAGCGCTCGAGAGATTGTAACCGACGACTTCCTGCGCTGGAGCCTCATTCCACGCTTCACCTTGTGTGACGTTGAAGAGTATGGAGATGTTTAGATACTGCTGTGGGTAGTAAAATGAATTAAAGTCCTTTAGAGCAGAGTATATCTCGCTGCTATTGCTGCCCTGCGATGTCATGAGCTCTATGAGCCCGAGCTGCGCTGCACCGTGGTTGCAGTCTGGAAACATCGCTGGATTGTCGCAGCATGGTCTGTAAGTAGTCGACGCAACGTAATCGACAATCTCCTGTTGGCTGCTGTTGAGCTGTATTATGGGCAGAGCGCCGAGCGACAGTTTGCCGAGCGGACCGTAGCCACCGGTGCTCGCCAAATCATACGGGCTGCCGCCATAATCCATCGTAGGCCCATCGGTGATCGCGCTGTTGTTATTGTTTATGCCGAGAGCCCACAGCACATACAGCGCGAAGTATGCAGTGGTCGAGTTGAGGGTCACGTTGCCATCTACACTGCCGTTCAGGAGTGCGAGCTCCCCGCTGGTCAGGGGTTGCCCTTGGGCGCGGAATGCTGCCGCTATGAACGAAACGTTAAGCGCACCGCTCGCCGCAAGAAGAGCTGGTACGTGACCCCATCTCGCGGGAAGGACAAAGCCTCCTGTTGGATATACCTGCACTGCAAGGACGGCGAAGTCTGCATTTTTATAGGCAGGCGCGTGGTCTGTGGCGCCTGCCTGCACACCACCTGCTGGGCTGGTGTACGCAGCAAAGAGGGCGATAACAATGATGAGGGGAACGGCAGTGGCGATTACTATGGCTGCACGATTTGACGACAGCCCTCTTGCGCTCCTACTTTTTATTTTTTTAGGCACCGCCACCAGCCCAGTATGTTCTTGTCACTGTCGCATCGCCATTACTGAGCACCTCTATGTTGGCCTTGTCCCCGATTGACAGGCAAGGCTTATCCATCATGTCGTGTTCATAGTTGAAAGCCAAGACTCCATCAGGAGTCTGGAGCTTAGTCGTGCAGTTGGCAAGACCTGTCCTTGGATCTGTTGTGCAGCCTTCGTCTGTCAGCACTGGGAGATCTGTGTATGTCTCTGCAGGCCGTGCACCTCCGACTATCCTACCGCTGAATGTGTCCTGCCCGGAGCCGGCCACACCAGAAGGGGCAAGCGCGTACAGGTAAACGCCAATACCTACTGCAAGAACTGCAACAACAATGGCGCCATAAATCCATTTCCCTTTCATGCATCTCACCTAATCGTGACTTATTCCCTGCAGCAGTCAATTATTCTGCTGACAATCTCTCTCAGCCTGCCGAAGGCATCAAGGCCCTTGCTAGGCACTATCGGCCTTTCATGTTGTTTTGACATTAAGCCTTGATTAAGTTTCAGGCCCCAGAAAACAGAATAGATGTCGAATGCATCCACGAACTTCTCATCTGCTTCCTTCTTTTTTCCCGCTGCAAGATACTTTGTACCGACTTCCATCAACCGCATGGATGACGCAAGCAGGTGCTTCGATGTGCACCACAGCTCGCCTTCTGGCTGTCCTATCAGCTCCCTTAGGAGCTTGATCCGCATCTCTCTTGCGGATTTCAGGGCGCCCAGATACTCGGTATTGTTTGTTTTCATTGCGGTGAAGTAAAGGTGTTCCTCGATCGAGATCAGGTTCATCACGGCAATGCTCAGGTCCTCTTGCGAAGAGGAGTCGATGTTGCGTATCGAGAATGAGCTCAATTTCTTCAGGAGCTCATCGGTATTGGTTACTTTCCAACCGGCTGTGTTTTTATTGTCCATGTCAAATCACGTAATAATATTTTGTAACGTACCAGAACAGTGCTGAAAGGGCTATGAGCATCAGGAAGGTAATGATTATCGTCTGGTACGGAAACACGGAATTGCGCTTCCTCTTCACCATGTTGCTCATCGGTGCCCCGATGAACGTGACTAAGCTCCCTACTATGATGCCGAACACGAGCCTGTTTATACCGAATATCGTGTCAACCATGCCCGGCATGCCGCTGAAGAATCCTGCAAAGTAGAAAGGCACTATTGTGGCGGCGATGACGGCCGCAATCAGCAGTGCCTCGTAGATGGGCAGTACCTTGAACTTTGCTCCGGCTCTCTTCTTTACTATATTGTTGACCCACAAGGCTGTTGACACCGCTAATGCCCCGAGCCATATGCCGATCACTATATCGTCAATACCGTAGTACCTCGCAACGCCAAGGCCGATTGCTGCACTGGCGGTGCAGAGCGGGCACATCGCAGAGGCAGCAGGCAAGCTGTATGACACAATAATCGCAAATACGAGTATGAAGGGCAGCTTATCCACAAAACCAGTCTTTATCATTGCATAACGCCACGCTGTGTTGACCTTTCATTTTTTGCAGAAATGTTGAATCGCCTGTTGGATACCTGCTTCTATCGTTACATCATCCTGTTGCAGTAGGCAGGCATACCGTCATATGTCAAGTTGGTTGTGTTACCATACAACTGGCCCATCATGCTGGCATGTCCATCGCCCCGTGGCCATGGCATCATGTCATTATAGTATCCAGCGCCGTGTGCATGCATGCCGAACACAACAAACATCACAATCGAAATGGAGGATACCATAACTACCGCAGAAATGAGCACCACAAGCAACATGTCTTTGTCCTTCATGGGTACCATTGTAGGGTGTGTTTTGGAAGGCATATATAGATAGCCCGTCCAATAATTACAGCCCATACAGGCCGATAGGATGCTCCCGAAATCAATGCGCATATTCGTGTCGTGTGGCGCAATAAGAAGGGCCGAAGAAGGGACAAAGGGGAAGACACAGGGCAGGCCCATCCTGCATTCGACGTGCTTGGTGCTTGCCATGCTCGGAGTAAGGACAGTATGCGGCATAGGATACAGAGAGACTGAGAGATTTTTTGCTGAAAGGGGATTTACAAAGCTCCCGGATTTCAGGACGCTGCAGTGGAGGGCAAACTACCTGAATAAGATTGGTATCGCGATCCGCACCACGACTCTGGACAGAAAGGGTGAACTATTTGTCCTCGTGCGGCTTTCAAGAGCTGGCGGCAGGGCGCGCTGTGATAAGGCAGATGCGAAAAGATGGAGAAAACTAATGCATTCCCTTGGAAATGATTTCGTGGAACTCGCACTCTGAAGCTTCAAGTATGGACTCTGCGGGATTTGAACCCGCAACCTCCTGCATGCCATGCAGGCGCGCTACCGTTGCGCCAAGAGCCCAACAAAGAGTAATCTGCAGGGAGAATTAATATGCCTTGCAGGCGCGGGAAAAATGTCATGCGGGGCTGACAAAAATTATGTTGCCCCCTCTTAGCAGTATCGTGCCGAGCTTCGCCTTTAGGTCGCCGCCGTCGAGCTCTTCAGCCTCTTCGAGCACGACATTCATGTGCGCGTCGAACGACGCCATCCTTCCGCGTATGTTGACGTTGTTCTTCAGCCTTATGAAGACTTTCTGCCCTATGGACTTGCTCAGCAGGTCGAAGGGTCTCTCGTTCGTTGACATTTCCACACCGAATATTCAAACATTAATGTTTGGCTGCGATGGTTTATATGCCTTCACTCCTCCTTGCTCTGGAGCATCCCGAGCTTCTCCTTCTTGATTCCGAGTTTCACAGTGCCGGTACCTATGTTGACCTGCTTGCCGATGAGTATGTTCTCCGCCACTCCGGTAAGCATGTCGCGCTCCCCAAAGATGCACGCGTTGGTGAAGTGCTTGACTGTCTCTTCGTATGCGGCCCTCGCGAACACGGAGTTCTTGCTGCCGACTATGCCGTGCCTTCCCACGCTCTTTATGTTGCCCTGGAACGTCATTGCGTCGGCAATGAGCCCTATGTGCCTTATGCTTACGGTTATGTCGGCCTCCTGCACGGTGCTATCAAGCTCATGCATTATCAGGGTCCTTGCCGCTTCTATGCCGAGCACGCGCGCGACCTCGAACGGGTTGTTGCTGTAGACGCGGTTCTTATCCACGCCGTCTATCTGCATCACGCCCTCTATGTTGCTGCCCAGGGCTATGAGGTAGAAGCTGCCGTCCTTCGCCTGGTTGATGTTGACCTTGCTTATGCCCTTTACGCCTTTTATCGGCAGGTTGCGTATGTGTATGAAGCGTATCCTGAGGTCCTTTATGTTCCTCGGCTCCTCCTTTAACTTCTTGAGCTCGACCTTTATTACGTGATCGTTGAGGCTTACCTTTACACCCTCGTGCTTGCTGAGCTTGTTGAATACGTCGTGCCTGCTCAGCTCGTACTGCGAGAGCCTCTCCTTGCTGAGCGTCAGTTTCATCGACTCACTCTTGAAGTCCTCCTCGAACGAGGATATGAGTCTCCTGACCTTGACCTCTTCCAATTTCTTCTTTATCGCATTAGCCTTCTCGAGGTCCTTCGCGGCGCCCTTCTCGAGTTGCACCTCTACCATCGGGGTTTTCGGCGACTTTCTCGCGTCGACAAGCTCCTTGATGCGCGGCAGTCCCTTGACGGTCATCGTAGACATGACTCCTGCTTGGTGGAAGGTCCTGAGAAGCATCTGCGTTCCCGGCTCTCCGAGTGACTGCGCGGCCACCGTCCCGACGGCCTCTCCTGGAGCTACCATGCATTCGGCCTTGTCGCTACCGTTCTTGGCGAGCGACTCCTTGACCGGATCCACGCCGTCCCCTCCATATATCGTCTGTATCACCGACCCGCTGGCATCCCTCACGGAAAGGTCTTTCTCGACGTAGAAGTCCTGCAGTGCGTTGATCAGCCTCCTCTGCAGGTATCCGCTGTCTGCTGTCATCAGCGGCTTTCCTACCGCAGAGTCCCTTGCTCCCATCGCGTGCAGGTAATAATCGACAAAGCTGAGCCCATCCAGGAAGTTAGACTTCACGAACCCTCTTGTCGAGGGGTCGCGGTCTCCCCTCCTGAAGTACGGCAGCACCCTCTTGCGGTATCCTCTTGACGGGCGTTCTCCCCTCACTGACTGCTGGCCCAGAAACATGCTTGTCTGCACGAGGTTAAGCGATGATCCTCTTGACCCTATCGTAGCCATGAGCATCGCATTGTTACTGATGTTCAGGTGGCTGCGCAGCGCCTTGTCTATCATATCCCTCGCGACGTTAAGCGCGGTGAATGTCTCAAGCTCGTACGTCTGCCTGCGCGTGTACCCTGGCAGCGGATCTATCGCCTTCTCCTTGTACTTCTTGTAAAGCGCCTCGACGTTCTGCTGCACCTCGGCGATGACCTTCTCCTTCTGCCTCTTCATCTCCTCTGAGTTATAGTAGTCCCTCAGACTTATAGTGGTGCCTGCGGTGTATACCGCCATGCCCGCGAGCTTCGTCACGTTGTCTATGAAGCGCTTCGCCTCCTCCGGGCCGTATTCGTTGAACAGATTTATCAGAAGCACGCCGTGGTCTCCGACTACGCTGCGGTTTATGTAGCCCTCCGTTAGCTGCCCGTTCTTTATCATGACCTTTGTGCCACGCGAAGTTGCCTCCATGCTGAAGTCGCGTGGCAGTATCATCGAGAATATCGACTTGCCGGGATACATGCCCTTCACGGGCTTCGGCAGGTCGAATACCCCGGCGCTCGCGAGCATGCGCATCGCATCGTCCTTCGAGAACATCGCGCCGTCCCTGGTCAATGTATAAAGCCCTGACACTATGTCTTCCTCGAGGGCCATGACCGGCATGCCGTCCCTCGCCGAGAGTATCATGCGCGCCACGGGCATGAGGAACCTAGCCTCTGCCTGAGCCTCTATGCTCTGCGGCACGTGCAGGTTCATCTCGTCCCCGTCGAAGTCCGCGTTATAGGGAGTGCGCGCGCTCAGGTGGAGCCTGAACGTCTTCCCTGGGAGCACCTTGACGCGGTGCGCCATCATGGATATCCTGTGCAGCGTGGGCTGCCTGTTGAAGAGCACCACGTCATCATCAATGAGCTGGCGCTCGAGTATGTCACCGGGCTGCAGCACGACGAGCAGCTCCTCCCTGTTCGTCTCTGTCACTCTTTTCCTGACGCCCTCCTTCGTTATGTGGCTCGTGACGAGCGGGTAATCGGTATTGGAGAGGAACCGCTTCGCTACGTCGAAGTTCCACTTCGTGACGTAAAGCGGTACAGAGAGATTCTGCGCTATCTTCTGCGGTATGCCGACCTGGTCGAGCTCAAGGTTATTGTCGGGACTTATGACCGTCCTTGCGGAGAAGTTGACCCTCTTTCCTGAGAGGTTGTATCTCACCCTCCCCTCCTTGCCCTTCAACCTCTGCGCTAGCGTCTTGAGGGGCCTCGTCGATCTGTGCCTCGCGACCGGCACTCCAGGAGTCTCGTTGTTGAAGTATGTGGTCACCTGATACTGCAGCAGCTCCCAGAGGTCGTCTATGATTATCTGCGGCGCCCCGGCGTCTATGTCCTGCTCTAGGCGCTGGTTCGTCCTTATTATATCAAGCAGCTTGTGTGTCAGGTCGTCCTCGCTCCTCTCTCCCGACTCGAGGGTTATCGACGGGCGTATGTTTACCGGGGGAACGAGCAGCGCGGTTATGACGAACCATTCCGGCCTCGTTGCTGTACCATCTATCCTCAGCAGTGAGAGGTCCTCGTTGCTTATCTTGCTGAGCCAGTCGCGTATCTCGTCCGGCTTCATCTTGTTACCCTCCATGTAGAAGAACGTCGGGCGCTCGAACTTCAGCTTGTGCTGTACCACCCCGCAGTGCGGGCACTTCTTGACCGTCTTCAGCTTCTTGATCGTGTTGAGGCTCTTGCCCTGTGTCTCTGTCGTGTTTTCAGGGCCCTCGTCCTCTGCAGATACTATGCGCTCTATTTCGGGCCTCAGTTCCTCTATTTGCTTCTCGTTGAGGAGAATCCTGTGGCAGCTCTCGCACGTTGCGCTGAGCAGCAGGTATATGCCCTTTGCGAACTCTGGGTGTATCGCGGGCCTGACAAGCTCTATGTGGCCGAAGTGGCCCGGGCAGGTCTTCGGCCTGCCTCCGCACGTCTTGCACTTGAGCCCGGGGTCGATGACGCCCATGCGCTGGTCGAGCAGCGCGCCGTCTATCGGGTAGCCGTCGTCGTTGCACGTGTCCGCGACTACAATCTTTGCGACGCTCATCTTCTTTATCGTCTCGGGCGATATCGCCGTGAACCTTATGTGGTCGATCATCTCAGCCTGCATTCCATTCGCCTCATTCGCTCTTCAGCCGTATCCTGGGCAGTATGTGCAGCGACTTTATCTCGTCAAGGAGCACCTTGAACCCGTAGCTTATCTCGAGTTCCTTGAGGTTGTTGCCTCCGCACGTCATGCACACCGACACGTTCTTGATGTTGTCGTGGTAGCCTATGTCGCCGCAGTCTGCGCACGCCCATATGGTCGTCTTGTCGCTCTGGTCGAGCATCCTCTCCTTGAGCAGCAACGATGCGCCATGGCCAACCAGTGCGTCGCGTTCCATCTCCCCGAACCTCAGGCCTCCTTTCCTGGGTTTGCCCTCTGTCGGCTGGTGCGTCAGTATCTGCATCGGTCCCCTTCCCCTGACTTGAAGTTTAAGGCTGACCATCTGGTGCAGCTTATTGTAATAGACAACGCCCGTGAAGACCTTCGCGGCGAAGCGCTTGCCGGTGCGCCCGTCGTACAGCCACTCATCCCCGAACTTGTCGAAGCCGTTCTTCTCGAGTATCGCACCATAGTGGTCTATAGTCTCGGTACCGTTCGTCGAGAATGGGGTCCCATCTGCGCCCTGCGCCTCTAGCGCGGCCGCCTTGCCCACCATCATCTCCAGCATGTGCCCGAGCGTCATCCTTCCCGGAAGGCTGTGCGGGTTCAGCAGCAGGTCGGGCACTATGCCCGAAGACGTGAATGGCATGTTCTCCTGCTTGAGTATCAATCCGACAACTCCCTTCTGCGCCTGCCTGCTCGCGAACTTGTCCCCGTTTTCAGGAACCTTCACGCTGCGCACCCTGACCTTGACTATCTTAGTAGCACCGGTGGTCTCGCTTATCGCGACGCTGTCCACCACACCTTCCTCTCCGGATCTCAGGAGCACGGAGTTATCCCTGCTTTTCTCCTCGGCTATGCCGAAGCTCGTCTGCTCTTCGAGGAACCTCGGGGGCGAGACCTTGCCTATGAGGACGTTGCCCTCTTCTATGTCTGTCTCGGGCTCGATTATCCCGTCGTCGCTGAGCTTCGCGTAGGCGTGCTCTCCCTTGTATCCATCAGAAGTCGGCGGGGGTATCTTGAAGCGGTCCTGCTGGCCTCCGGGATATCTCCTCTCTTCGTCGGAATAGGAGCGGTAGAAGACGCTCCTGGCGAGACCGCGGTCTATTGCGGACTTGTTGAGCACAACCGCGTCCTGCATATTGTAGCCGTAGTGCGTGCTGAGCGCGACCACGAAGTTCTGCCCCACCGCGTGCCTGTAAAGCTTGAGCTGCCTGTATGTGGTGCTCGTAACGATGGGCATCTGCGGGTAGTATAGCAGGAACGCCCTCGCGTCGTACCTGTTCCTGAAGTTCAGGGCGTAAAGGCCCTGCGCCTGCTTCATGAAGTTCGAAACAAGCGAGTGCTTTCCGATTGTGTTGTACTCGGGGAAGACGCTCGAGTTGATTATCAGGCTTAGGTTCGATGCTGGGTCTATCTCGAGGTGCGTGGTCTTGCCCGTTATGTGATCCTGGTCCACTGCGGCGAGGATGTCCTCCTCTTCCTCCGCGTCAAGGTACTCGATTATTCCCCTCCTGACAAGGTAGTTGAAATCTATCTCCTTGCTTTCGAGTTTCTGCTTCAGCTCTTCGGTGAGCCTGCTCTTGCCGTTCTCCACTATTATGTACGGCTTCCTGACTCTCCCCCTGTCCGTGAACACGTGCACTTCGTTTAGCCTTTTCGAGTAGCTGACGTTAATCTCCCCGGACACTATGCCGTTGCGTCTGTTTGTCCTTATCTCGTGGGCGAACGCCCTGCCATCCTTTACGCTGCCTAGCAGCCTCCCGTTGATGTAAACGTTGCAAACCTCGTTTCCTTCCATGAATACACCTACTCCTCTTCCTTTATCGGCTTGCCTCCAGAGCCGTGCATTATCTCCTTCAGCTTGGTGGACGTTATGCCCTCGTCAGCCCCTACAGTTACCTTTGCCATAAGCGCGAGGTACCTCGTCAGCCCGACCTCCGGCCCTTCAGGCGTCTCGGACGGGCAGATCTTGCCTATGTGTGTCCCGTGGACGTCCCTTGCCCTCAGGTGCGAGTGCTTCTTGGTCAGGGGGGACTTCACCCTCCTAAGATGCGAAAGCGAGCTGAAGAAGTTGACGCGGTCGAGCACCTGAGATACCCCTGTCTGCCCAGCAGGCCACGATCCGGTTCCCATCGAATATAGGATCTTCTCGGTTAGCGTGTCAGGGTTTATGTTGGTGCGCACTGTGAGCTTCCTTCCCCTCGCGGTCGTGCGCTCGACGTGGTACTTGACATCGCGTATGAAGAACTTGAACGCGCTGCTGAACAGCACCTCCATGAGGTCTCCCGCGAGGTTGATACGTTTGTTGGCGTAGTTGTCCCTGTCGTCAGGCCTGATATAACCGTAAGCGACGAGCGAAGCTCTTTCGGCCATTCTCATCAGATAGCGTGCCTTCTCCAGCCTTGCCTCGGACTTGAGGCCGAGGTGTGGGAGTATGTAGGTGTCAAGCTGGAACTCCGCCCTCTTGTCTTGGTATGCCTTCGCCTGGTTCGGCGCGGACATCCTGCCGAGCTCGGCGACGGCGTCCTGCACGGACATGTCCTTCGCCTTGCTCATGCCTACGTTCATCAGCATGTCGTTCCTGGCGTCCTTGTCCGTGATGTCGTCAAGCATCCTGTTCTGCGTCATACCGAGCGCCCTGAGCACGAGCACCAGGTCCAGGCTCTTTGAAAGAGTCGGAAACATGAGTGTGTAAACGCCGTACTCGTCTCTTGATATCGAGCACCTCCCCCTGAAGTTGAGCTGCGTCGAGGAGAAGACCTTGGCCGTAACATCGCCGCCGCTCTCCTTGGTGCAGATTATCTTGTTGGGCGCGAGGTCCTCGATGCCGACAAGCACGCGCTCCGTGCCCTTGATTATGAAAAAACCACCAGGGTCGTCCGGGTCCTCCCCCTCGCTGAGCAGCTGCTCATAGCTCATATTCTTCGTGTAGCACAGGTCGCTCTTGACCATCACTGGCATGTCGCCTATGTACGCCTCGCCCGTGTTGATCGTCTTCTCGACCCCACTTATTACGGGCGTATACGTCAGGTACATCGGCGCCGCGTAGGTGAGGTTGCGCATCAGCGCCTCATGGGGCAGGAAGCTGCGTATGGAACTGTCGGATTCTATTATCTTGGGCTGCTCCAACCTTATGCTGTTGAGCTTTATCGCAAAGTCTGAAACGTCGGGCTCTATCCTGCTCTGGCTCTCCACTATCCTGTTTATGCCCGTGTGTATGAAACGGTTGTAGCTCTCTATCTGCTGCTGCACCATCGATACCGACGAGAGATATGATTCCAATACTTCGTGCTTCTTCATCTGGACCACTCAAGCCACTCGGCATTGCGCCGAGGAAATTCGCCCCCTTTCAGCCCTTTACGACGTACCTGTAGTAAAGGTAGTTGCCGTTCCCGTCGTTTCTTGTTACCTCGATCAGCCGGCCTGGCTTCGCGCCGAGCTTGACGGCCTGCGCGTCGCTCTCCAGTATCTTAGGGAACCTGTCAAGCGTAACGTTGAATTTCTTAGCTACCTTCTTCGCCTCGCTGTCGCTAAGCAAAACATGTTTCGGGACGAGGTCGTAGCTGGATACCAAAGCTTCACCTGCAGAGAAAGGGCGGCACAGCTAGTATTTGAATGAGAAGGAATAAATATCTTGCGAATTTTCCAAAAAAGCGGAAGTCAAGGCTTGCGACTGATATAGCTGTATTACTGGAAGTCTGCCTTAGGGTTTGCTGCGGACAGCCGCATCACATCGGAGCTGCGGGAGGGGGGGTGGAGCCGTTGCCGTGCGGCCCTGGCCGGCCGCTGTCCGGCGGCTGCATGGCCTCTTCCTCCTGGGTGCCGAGGTTCTCGGCGGCACTGCCCCTCTTGAGCCTGCGGTACATGTTCCATACATCATCCCAAAGCGCCCCCCACTGCGGACTGCTTTGGAACTCCGGGTTCGTGTGCTGCTCGACATCGAACTTCATGTTCGCTATCGATTTCACGAACATGGCGTTCTCCTTCGACAATCCGTCGTCGGAATAGTATGTGCCCCTATTCCTCCCAAGGAAGAGAATCAGCTCCATATTGAGGAGCGAGTCCTGCTCCTGGATTGTCATGGCTTTGGAGTTGAGGACCCTGAGCCTGTTCTGCATCTCAGGCGTGAGGTTGCCTGAGAACCTTATCCACCCTTCGTTGGCGAGGGCCCTCGCCTCGACGAACTCTGCCTCTGCGGCCTCTGCCTTGTGTGCTGCAGCTATCGCGTCGGTTATCTTCCTGTCCAGCTTTTTGTCCCCAGATTGCACCCTGCTCTGGAGGTCAATGTAGTAGCTGCTGAGGGCCGCCGCCCTGTCGGCGAAATCGCCCCTCTTTACCTTGACAGCCTCGCTCTCCTTGCGTGAGGGCTTGGCCGTCTCCGCGGCATCTGGAGCGGTCTTGGTCGGCTTCTTCAGGTTATATGAAACTCGCGGGACATAGTCCGCGACGTTCGCCTTCTTGAAGAACCTCGGTATCTCGTGGATGTCGCCCTTCTCGTTCACGGAGTTGAGCGCCTCGCCTATCATCTTGGCACCCGTGTAGGCCGCTGCCATATTTTCTATGTAGTTCTTTATCCTGCCTTCGTTCTTTGCAGCATCCTCTAGCTGGTTGAACATCTCGTCGATGACCTGCCCGTACGACTTTATGCCGTGCGACTTCGTGCTTGCCAATTGGCCCAGCTTGTACAGCACACCCCACGTGTAACTGGCATCAGTCGACCTACGCGCCTTTCTCTCCGCCTTCACTGAAGTCTTTAACGCGTCTTCCATGTCGTCGCTGTCGACCTTCTCCTTCGCCTGCCGGAGCACAGCCTTGGCCTCGCGGTAGAGGTTGTCCTTCATCTCATCGGGATGGTCGGCCGCCATTACGTGGCTGCCGAATCTTGCGGTCATATCTATGGCCTCGTTCATTGATCCGTGGTCTATCAATTCGTGCATGTTGCCGAACATCTTCGTGATCATTTCCATCAGTGCCAGCCTCTTCTCGTACCCATCGAGCCTCCCCTCGGGCCCATCGAGTTCGTCGCTTATCGCCTTCTCTTTCAGCTTCAGCCCCATCAGCTCTTCCTGTATCGTGTCCCTTGCTTCCTCTTCCTGCCTGAGCCGCTTCTGCGCGTCCTCGAATCTGCTTATGAGCTCTTCGTGGGCTGCGACCTCAGCCCGGCTTTTCTCCACTATGGTCTTCTGCACCCTCTCGCTCTCCTTTTTAAGCGCTTCAACCGTCTTCTGCGCTGCAGCGACCATCTCGTTCTCTTTCCTATCAAGCTCTTCCTGCTCCTTTTGCAGCTTCTTTTTGTCGCGCAGCAACTCCGCTTCGAAGGCGGTATCGCCAAGCTTCTGTACTCCTTCTTTTGGCTTAGTCAACTGCAGGAACTTTTCCAGGTCTGCCTCCTTTCTATCTAGCACTTCTCGTTCCTTTTGCAACTCCGCTCTTTCCTTATTCCAGGCAAGGTCTGCCTCCTTTTCCCTTTCATGCAGCGTGTCCTGCTCGTTTCTCAGGTCTGTGAGAAGCCTCAGTGCCTTCTCCCTTTGCCTGTCCATCTGTTCCTGGAGAAGAGCAGCTCCGAGCACGGCATCATTCACGTGCGCGTCCTGTTGGTGTAGTGACTTCGCAACCTTTTCTTCCTTGGCTTCGACCGCGGCCTTCTCTTCACGCTTCGGCTTCAGGCTCTCTTCCATCTCATTTATCGTGTCCTTGTAGTCCTCGATGTGCCTCCCAAACCCGTCCTTGACCTCACCGAGAGCGTCGAACAGATTCTGGAGCTTGTCCTGCGCCTTCGTGCTTATCCTCTCGGCCTCCTTCTGCTGGTCCTTCCCTGCCTTCGAGGTTATGAATCTGTGCTTATTGTACTCATACTCGACCGATTTCGACGCCATAAAGCCACCATCCTCCACTATTTACACTGCTCGCCATATATTTATTGGTTACTAAGGGCTTCCTGGCCGCGCACACCTTCTTAAATATGCCAGATGCGCACTGTTATAGGATGATTCCATGCCGAACGAAGGATTGACCGTAGTGACCACAAACTACGTGCCTGGAATGAAGATAACGAACGTGATAGGACCCTGCTTCGGCCTTGTCGTGAGGAGCAGGGGCATAGGGGGCAACTTCGTCGCCGGGTTAAGGACAATAGTAGGAGGAGAGATAAAGGAGTACACGAAGATGCTGGCCGACGCGAGGGAGCACGCGATACAGAGGCTCGAGGAGAACGCGAAGTCGATGGGCGCGAACGCCGTGGTCGCGATGAACTTCGACTCCTCAGACCTTGGGCAGAGCATGACGGAGGTCGTGGCGTACGGCACAGCCGTTGTTGTAGAGAGGGAGTCGACAAAGGCGGAGCCCGTCAGCCTAAGATGAGGGACACGGGCATGCCGAAACCGTTAAGTATTCCCGCGGATGCAAGCTGATTATGGAATCGCTACGCAACAACATGGCGAATACGTCCATGCTCAACTTCATACTGAACCCAGACGTGCTTGTACTCAGTCTGATGCGACGGGACATACGCGCGAACTCCAGCGCAGTAGCGGCCATTTTAGACCGCGCATCGAAGCTCGATGAGAACATGGGGCAGTTTGGATCATGGCTGCTCGACCGCGCAGCTGACGATGCCATGGACTGCCGCATGGGAGGGGAAGGCATATTCGAAGGTCTGCCTGAATTCCTGAACACGCTACAGCGCAGCAGAGAATATGGTGTGTTGCTTTCCCAGACGCGACGCTTCATGGAAGGGTGCAAGCGCGCGTGGGAGACAAATTTGGTAGGTACGACTGCCACAATGAGCGAGATTACGGGCATCGACTTCGGCAAGAGCATGTTCAGGGTATATATCACACACCCAGATGCTGAGGTTGGAAAGTATATGGGCAGTAATGCGATTCTGTGGGGCAACGGGATAGCGTGTGACATCGGCATCTCTACCGGACTTTGGCACGAGATCATGCACTCAGTCGTGCCAGCGGATGCGCTGAACATAGGGCATGCCGTGATAGAGCTGGTAACAGACAACGAGTTAGCCAAACGCATGAACAAGCACCAGACCTTTACCTACCCCCCGTTCAGGGGATGGGGGCGCCTGGCAGAGATAAAGCAGGAACTACTGCCCAAGTGGGAGATATATCTCAGGTCGGGCAACAAGAGCATAATGAGATTTTACAGGGAAAGCTTGGGAAGGGGGGGCACTGGCTGATACCAGGTGCGTCACGTTTGAACGCCACGACACTTCTATCTGTATGCCGCACGCCGGGGAGAGGCCAGCCTTGAAGTTATAACGGTAAAAAAAAACGTGAACCGCAAGGAGCGCCCTACTGCCTGTTGAATCTTATATGGGTGCCTATGACGACGGCATATTCCTGGACGAACCCAGCCTTCGTCTCTATCACGTAGTTTGCAACCGCATTCGGCGTGTAAATGTGGTTCTCGCAGTATGCAGCTGTGGAAAGGCACGAAGGCGCATTGGCCGCGACATAGACCACCATAGCATTATCTTTGGTGCCGTTCAGCCACATTATGTCAAGCGCGTTGTACGTGTTGTACATCCAGAACGGGTATATCGATGATAACGGAAACACGAAAAGCATGAATGTGCCGTTCGTTATCGTCTGGTTCATGAGACCTTGTTCCTGCTGCTGAACCGTCACAGCATAGGTGCTGAACTCGAACGTGTGCCCAGAAACCGTGAATGACTTCGGCAGCGCCTGTGCGCTTGTCTTGTATGACAACAGCGAGTATGCGGCTATCGCAGCGGCCAACGTTATCGCCGCCGCGGCCAGCAGCACCACGCGCGCTTTTCCGGACATCGATACCGATAACTGTTGTGCAAGTATAAATAATTGAGCAGCGGTGGGTAAGTACTGTGATATGATGGCGGAAGAACTTGACCCTTTCAAGATAGCACAGGAGCAGCTCGACGACGCTGCCGAGATAATGAAGCTGGACAAGCAGGTGCACGCGATACTCCGCGAACCGATGCAGAGCGTGACAGTCAACTTTCCGGTGACGATGCACAACGGAACCACGAAGACGTTCACGGGATTCAGAGTGCTGTACAACAACGCAAGGGGCCCTGGAAAGGGGGGCATAAGGTTCCATCCGCAGGAGAGCATCGATACGGTCAAGGCGCTCGCGGCATGGATGACGTGGAAATGCGCCCTCGCGGACATACCCTTTGGAGGGGCAAAGGGGGGCGTTATAGTCGACACGAAGAAGATGTCAGAAACGGACCTGGAGGTGCTGTCAAGGCAGTATATAAGGGCGATAGGCAAGTTCGTCGGCCCGTTCACTGATGTGCCCGCGCCTGACGTCTACACAAACCCACAGATAATGGCGTGGATGGCCGACGAGTACAGCAAGATGCACGGGCGCGATGAGTTCGGCATGATAACAGGCAAGCCGCTCGAGTTGTGGGGATCTCAGGGAAGGTTCGACTCAACCGCAGTGGGGGGCATGTACGTTTTGCGCGAGGTCGCGAAGCTCAGGAAGATGAACCTGAGGAAGGCGAAGATTGCAATACAGGGGTTCGGCAACGCGGGCAACTTCGCGCTCGACCTGGTGACTAAGATGTTTGGGTCGAAGGTGGTCGCGATAAGCGACTCGAAGGGAGGGGTGTACAGCGCGAACGGCCTTGATTACAAGAAGCTGAAGGAGGCGAAAGAACGCGGTTCCGTGGACGATTATAAGGGAGGGCAGAGGATAACAAACGAGGAGCTGCTCGACATGGACGTGGACGTGCTCATACCAGCGGCCATAGAGAACCAGATAACGAAGGCGAACGCGGACAAGGTCAGGGCGAAGATGGTGCTCGAGCTCGCGAATGGCCCAGTCACGCCTGAAGCGGATAAGATACTATTCGAGCGCGGGATACCGAGCATGCCGGACTTCCTCGTCAATTCGGGAGGTGTGATAGTCTCGTACTTCGAGTGGGCACAGAACATATCTGGGTATTACTGGACCAGGGACGAGGTATACAGCAGGCTTGACACGATAATAACGAAGTCATTCAGGGATGTCATCAACGCACAGAAGGAATACAAAGGCAGGAAGATTAACTACCGCATGGCCGCATATACAATCGCGGTGGGCAGGGTTGCAGCCGCTATGAAGGCCCGTGGCTGGTACTGATGTACCTGAACACGGTGAACGTTCAGTAGTTTGGAGGCCATTGAACAGAGCCTGGTTGTGCAACTGCCGTTTTTCCCCTTATGCGCCAACTCACATCGCTGGAAGATTTCCTCTGATTCCTTCCAGTCAGATGCTGTGCATTTATTCCTTGTTATCTGGCATGGCTCCCGCTCATGGGTTGCTGGCGCCTGCTGCGGCCCGCAAAGAACTCGCGAACGCGTTCGAAGCCCTCGAATGTTATTACCTGCGTGCCACTTATCGTGACTATCGCAGGTATCGGGTTGACTGTCAGCAGGCTGGCCGCTATCCCGCTCGCGACAACCAGGCTGGTTACCCTGGAGGTGAGCAGCTCCACGACCCTGTTTCTCGTGTCCACTGGCATGTGCGTTTCAGCGTCTATGCTGGCTATCAGGTAGCCCTCGCGGAATGTGCGTATGTGCTTGTCCTCCTCGCTCGCGAGCATGCAGACAAGCTTTGGGGAGTACGCGCTCGTCCCCAGCGCGAATGCATGGCGCTTGCCGTGGCTCAGGAAGTTCTTCGCATGCGTGAGCGTCGCACCGACCTGCACCAGCTGGCCCTTGTTGTTTATTATCATGGCGCCGTCGAGGCTCGCGAGCTTTTTTATCATTACGCTGTCGGCCTCGTTCAGCACAGAAAGACGCTTGTTTCCCTTCCTGAATATCTGCATGTTCGACGGCTTGTAGTAGCCGCGCACGTTGTCAAGTTCCACCACAAACAGGCATCCTTCCGGCTGGTCGTAGCTCATCTTCAGACAAGCGTCCACTACGGGGTTTGGTCTTTCGTTCCTCAACTGTATCGCCGTTAGAACTTGCGCGAAAAAGGTTTATATAAAGAGCGGGCTTAAAACTCCTACCTACTACTATGTTGATTTCTCCAACCCGAACCCACAGGCCAGAGTTATTGGGTGTTTGTAATCACGTATCACCATTTGCCTTTTTAAACATTTACACCAATTTCATAATGCTCTACTATCCATCGCAGTGCGATATACTGACTTCCATTAGGGCAGGACATTCCCTTTTGTTATGTGCCCTTTCCACTCCTTATCTCCCGACTGGTATATTCTTGGGACCATGCCAGCGTATGCGAAAAGATTGCCCTCCGATTGGAAACGGTTTATGTCTCCAATTTCCGATACGATGGTAAGTGCGCTGACACTTCCTATTCCCTTGATTGTGCCTATGAGTACTGCATTCGGGTTTGTTTTCGGGAGTCGCTTATCATTGATTCATACTCTTTTATTGTCCTTGTTGTAGATTCAAGTTGCTCCACCAGCAGCCTCATCTTTGCATTTTCCTTCAGCATCTTGATGCTCTTTTTCTTGAAGTTCTTGAAGTCTATCCCGAGACAGTATGCCTGGTAACGTATCCCGTTCTTCACAGCTGTCCTTTGCCCTACGAGAAATGACCTTTCTCTGCAAAGGTCCCTACAATCCCTTATCTCCTTCGGAGGCAGATAGGACTTTGGGAGGTAGTCCTTCTTGTAGAGGTCCATTACCGTGTGCGCTACCCGTCGCGTATTGCAGCCTTTGCCTTCCCATTGAAGAAATCGTCGCCTATCTCTTCTCCAAACAGGAACAGTTGCCCAAATATGTCATCATCAGTCGTATAGGCCTGTATGCCGAGTATCACCGGTTTCCCCTTGGCTGCTGCGTCGTAAGCTGTATGGTGTACGGCTATCTTTTCGTGCCATTCGAGGGCGTCGATGCGGTCTCTGCCAACCGCGATGATGGACCCGGTTACCCTATCTACGTAGTACCAATCGCTGTCCTTCTGGGCAGGTGAATTTAACCATCGGACGAGAAACTCCGTGCCCTTGTTGGTCTCGATAAACCCCCTATCCATTATCACGTCCAGCAGCGTAGCGAGTCTTTTACCAGGCCCAAACGGCTCTTTGTCTGCATCGTCTATGGTAAGCCTTGTATCGCTAAGAAAAACGCAATGTTTTGCATGCTGGTCTCTATTGGCATGCACGCCATCACCTCAGCGCCTGAGCTTGCTCTCCGTGAGGATTCTCACAGAAGTGCCCCTTGACGGCTTTATTATCGTCTCCTCGCCCGTGGGGGAGGTAAGGACTATGTACTCACCCTTCGTTATCGGAGGTATGTCTGCGCGCTCATACGGCTTGCGCACCGCCGCGTAGTTCGGGATTCCTCCAGCAGACAGTATCAGGGCGAAGAGGTTGCCATTGATTGAGGTGCCGCCAAGCGATCCGACCTTGAAGGTCACGGGCATGCTATTGGCTGCTAACCGCACCGCAGATTCGGTGACAATCATCCTGCTCATGAAGAAGAGCGCGTTGAATGCGTCCTGGTCCACCGCAGTTATGGAATCTGGATCAAGATTGACTTCATATAGTCCGGCCTGCTTCGGCATGCCCTCTGGCAGGACATCAACGAACTTGTGGGATTGCCACACATTTTCCACGAACTGCCGGTCCGTAACCGATTCGATGACGTTCGCCCTCTCCTTGCCCTTAAGACCAGACACGCTGTTCTCCGCCATGACTATGCGCGTGTTCGCATTGTGAGAAGCCGTCTTTATCGCCATGCTATCACTGCGAGATTGTCTCTTTCCAGATATATAATGATTACTGCAATGCTGGCTTTGCACTTAAAGTATGATTTGCACTTTTAATCAGGGCTTTGCACTTTTAATGTTGAAGGTTTTAGTTAGAGATTAATTTATTTTGGTAAGAAGTTTTGTGTAATTGGTCTTATTGGAATCCCATATCCTCTTTTTCAGCCCCTCTACGAACTCCTTGTTTATCGCTGCCTTGCTATTCAGTGAGTTCAGCTCTTCTGTTGCTTCTGCGAAGATTGTCTTGCGGGCACGAGTCCATTCTTCTGGGGTAAGTTCCGCTCTTAGGTCTTCGTGACCGTTCAGCGATTGTGCAGTGGCCGAGTAAAATGGATACTGATGTCCATTGGCGTTGTATTCCTCAAGAAATATATCGAATGGCAACCAGTCCAATTCGATAGGTATTGGTGCTTTCCCGTATTTGCTGTTTATTGTATCATATTTTCGGAAGTGAGTCATACTGGTATTTCCATCCAAGGGCGTCGTAGCATAGCTAAAGCCCATACCCATGCAGGTTTCTGCTAATGCTACATCAACATCGTTGATTATGGCTTTTACGCCATACTCGAATTTTAGCCTGATTATCATGTCATAGAGTAGCATGAAATTTCTCCTCTGTCCAGAGCTATTGTGTATGTCATTGTTTGGCATTGATAACGATACAAAATCAAACTTGTTGCCGAATGCGTTTTTATCCATAATTTCAGATATCAACTCACTTATAAGAGACCTGCTGGATAAGGCAGTCGCACCGATGGATAGTGAGAGTATCTTTGGTAACTTGTTGCTTTTGCAGATTGAATTGCAAGTTTTGCTTAACAATGCAGCATGAATCAATGACTCAGGAACCTTACTTTCTATCATTCTTGTGAAAAAGGACGGCATACGGCTTCCCAAACTGAAGGGATAGAAAAGATAAGCTTCGCATAGCCTGATATACTCTTTTGGGTCTTCTATACATCCTTCCCATGCAAGATTATATGCGTCTTTATTCTTCTGAAGCTTGCCTTTTTCGTCCTTGTCAAAAGATGAGAGTATTCTTTTCGGAAAAGATATCCTCGGTTCCAGTGCTTTTATGAAATCAGTATATGCTTCCACACTGTTTGACGCCGCCAACATATCCATGGCAGGGTCTATCATCAGTGTATTCTCTAATAAGTTCGCAAAAACCGAATCCATAACGCCCCCGCTCAAGTTGCGTTGATTGCGTGTTACCAGCCTCTCTCCAAGCATTTCCCTTGCAACATGTATGGGAATCGAAATTCCGTCCGTGTTTGTGCCCAGTTGAGTCGCATTCAGGGCTATTTCTAACTCTCTCTTTGTCTTTATCTTATTGAATATGCTACCAAGTTTGAAAGTAGTCTGCGCTTCTTGTAGGTGTATTACTTCCCTCTTATACAGTCTGTCCTCTGCAAAGATTTGTCGAACTATTGTTTTACTTACTTCCATCATGTTCACCTGTCGTCAAACTTAAGCGTATAGCACCCAAGAAATCCTCTAATCTATTTTTTGGTATCATTATGCCACCTATTGCCTTCTCTATCCCATAAGCATTTTTCTCTCTCTCCTGTATTAGCAGAAACCGCTCTTTCAGATTCGGGTTATCAACTTCATAAAGATAATAAAAGCGGTTCTCAAGTTCAAAAAAGCGGTCTTTGGCCGTGTGGAATAGCCTACCATTATATTTGTAGACCATAGAATTACCGAAAGGCACAGTATAAGCTTCACGCATAGCCACCAGCTGGTTTAGATAGGTCATTATGGTTTCGGGGTTATACCTATACCTCTTACTTATCTTGTTTAATTCTATGCTGATGGTAGTTGCAGTCAATCCGTCTGGGTTTTCCTTTAAGAGTTTTCTTAGTAGTTCGAGATAGTATTGCTTTTTACTATCTCTGCTCGAAGCGTTTATCTCCTTTGGAGACTTTAGGTCTATATCCGATACCAAAATCATTTTCACACCATACGGGGGGGCATAAGACTACAAGTTGATAACGGTTTTATACCCACCTGTATATACAGGGGCGTATGATTATATATATCTTCCGTTTAGGAACCAGATTGCATCTGCTCACTTTATCTTACGCTTCAATCCCAATTTTATAAGTTTTATGACTGCTTCGTTGTTGTTATCGAGGTCGTTGTCTATTTTGTATTTTAAGACCTCCTTCCATGTTTCTTCGTCGACATTCAAGATTAGTTTCTTAGGCATAATATCCCTTAACCTTCATTAATAATTATTAATAGAAAGGTATATATATCTATCTGCACTAATAGTTATTAACAAGTATTAGCGGTGTAAGGATATGGAAACAAAACAGGTCTTAGAAAAAAGACAGGAACGTGGTTATGAAATAGCCCAGAAAAAGCAGATAACTGCCATTGAGAGAGGGTGGCTCGTCAAGTCACAGAGTGGCCAAGGCTTTTATAAGGTTAGCGACACATTTATTTGCGACTGTCCTGATTCAGAGCTACACAAAACAACATGCAAACATGCATATGCAGTTCGCTATTTCTTAGATATCGAACAACATACGCAAGAGGGCATTAAGAACGACAGAATACGACTCACTTATCAACAAGCTTGGAGCATCTACAACAAGGCTCAAACATCAGAGGGTAGGCTATTTGACGAGCTACTTGCAGAGTTAGTCAGAGAGGTTAGCGACCCAAAACCAATACAAACACATGGAAGACCTAACCTTAGCTTTAACACAGCGTTGTATGTATCCATAAAGAAGGTCTATTCGCAGATGTCAAGCAGAAGGTCTATGTCGCTATTCGGTGCGGCAAAAGATAAGGGATACTTAGAAGACGTGCCACACTTCAATACGATGTCCGTGCTTCTCAATAGAGAGGATATCACACCGATACTGCATAATCTCATAGCAATAACATCAGCACCGCTTAGGGCAGTAGAGAGTGGTTTTGCAGTTGATAGTAGCGGTTTCGCAACACGCTCCTTCGGTGCGTATGCAGAAGGCAAATATGGAACAAAGAAGTCTCGCAGGTGGCTAAAGGCTCACATCAGCGTTGGCGTTAAAACAAACATAGTGACTGCGATAGAGATAACAGATGAAAGTGGTGCCGATTGTCCGCAATTCATACCATTGATGCAACAAACAAAAGAGAATGGTTTTAACGTAAAAGAAGCCTATGGAGACAAAGCGTATTTGAGCAGAGATAACCTTGCCTTCATTGATAACTCTGGCGGCGTGCCTTACATACCATTCAAAGAGAACTCTATAAGCAAACCGCAAGGCAATAGCCACATCTGGCGCAAAATGTTCCATTATTTTCAATACAACCAAGAGGACTTTCTGCAACACTACCACAAACGAAGCAATGTAGAAACTACCTTCTCTGCGATAAAAAAGAAGCTTGGAGAAACCCTCAAATCAAAGAACCACACTGCACAAGTTAATGAGCTATTGTGCAAGTTCATAGCATATAACATCTTGGTCTTGATAGAGGAGATGCATGAGTTAGGTATAAAACCTTTCGTTGCGTGATTATTATGATGACTAATAAAATCTACAATCAAGATTCCATAGAGGGTATGAAAAAGATGCCCGATAGGTCAGTTGACCTTATAATTGCCGACCCTCCATACTTTAAAGCAATTAATGAAGAGTGGGATTTCAAATGGAGATTAGAATCTGATTATTATGCGTGGTCTGAAAAATGGATAGAGCAGGCTTCAAGAGTGGCAAAACCAACAGCATGTTTTTATTTATTTGGTTACTTCAGGACGCTCTGTGGCATGATGGACTTAATTACCAAACACAACTTTGAGCTAAGACAACAGATAATCATAGATAAAGGGTTAAGAAGCATAAGCGGTAGAAAGACAAGCACTTACAAGATGTTCCCAACCACCACAGAGAGCATATTATTCTTTAACTATAATAATAAACCCAATATTAAGAAATTCCTTAAAGAACGCCAAGAGGCTTTAGGCCTTACTGCAAAGGAGATAAATGAAAAGCTAAAAGTAAAATCTAATGGTGGTGGCGTCTGGTCGTTATATACTGGAGAAAATATACTTGCGCAAGTCCCAACTAAAGAGATGTGGGAAAGGTTAGAAAAAGTTCTTGATTTCAAGAAAGATTATTCTGAAGTTGCGTATGTATATAATCCGCAAATGGGATATACTGACATTTGGACTGATATAGATTTCTATGAAGAGGAGCGTGCACATCCAACCCAAAAACCAGCAAAACTGATAGAGAGACTAATAAAGGCAAGTAGTAACGAAGGCATGTTGGTTTTAGACCCTTTCATGGGTTCTGGCACTACTGCGGTAGTTTCCAAAAAACTTAAAAGGGATTTCATAGGATTTGAAATAGACAAAAAATATTATGACGAAGCTGTAAAAAGGCTTAAGCAGGCGATTATAGAAATCTAAAATCTTGAGATTACTACCTTTCCTTTATCCGTCATAGTTGCCTCAAAGATTAATCGTGCTGCTGTTCTGCCAAATTTTGGACTTCGTGGGTGAACATTCATGGGTGCAGGATTTTCTCTGGCGTTTCTTCTTCTTATAAAATTATTACGATAATAATCATTAATATATCCATTTCTGAAGAAAGTATCCGTTTTGGGATTAATGACCCATACACTAAACTTTGCTAAATCCTTCTTTTTTAGTCTGTATCCATCTATCAAAAGAAGATAAATCATTGGAGTGGCATTAAGTATCTTGTTTCTTTTGGCTTGAGTATTTATAGTAAAAATCCAATGCGAATCGGTCATTCGCATGATATTCTGACTGCCACAATTTGGACATCTATCTTCTATTGCTGTAACATGCGCTCCGCATTCATTACATTTGCTCAATTGGTCTAATCTACTACAGGTTTTAACTTCAGAACCGTCTCTGAGGTCATCTCCTCTTGCAGCCGAGCCACGCCCACTTATGCCTGTTATCAAAGATATGAGGTTTTGTCCTAAGAATTTTGTTTCTATTAGTGGTGTCTGTTTTGTGAGCCTCGCCCATTTAAAAATGGTGCTTCTTCTGTCAAAATACATCTCTTTAAGAAATGATGCAATTAACGGCTTTCTTTGAGATTTCGTTAAGCTCTCTAAATTTGGCATAGATTAAGATAGATAAATAAGCTATTAAGACCTTCTTGCATTTTTAATAGCAATCATGCATTTTTAACATTCATATTTATGGCTTAAAAATGCAAAGCCTGCAATGCTGTAACAGTTTAATATTTTCACGCCTAGACGACAGGAAAATTCTCACACTGCCTTAGTGCAAAAACCTGTCGTCGAACGGCGTAATCATGTGCTTCCGATGACAAGCCATATTTTCCGTCGACAAAATCCCGTGAGAATCT
>JACWAL010000031.1 GCA_014874295.1 Microcaldota archaeon | reverse complement strand
TGATACATTTACAATATTGCAGCAAAACGTGGTATTAAGCAATACCAACTATATTGGAATGCCAGGATATTGGAACGGCTCCATCGCCAACGTCCAAATTTACAACACAGCCTTGACCTCCAATCAGATTGCATATCTCTATAATGAGGGCATCGGCGGTGCCCCAATAACACTGCAGAATCTCGTGGGGTGGTGGCCCCTCAACGGCGACACGCTCGACTACAGCGGCAATAACAACAACGGAGTGCCGACGAATGTTATATACAGCGGCACATGGACGAACGGGTATTACCACTAAACTCCTCCTGCGCGGCATCCGCTAATGGACAGAACCGGATACGAAAAGATGAGAAACCCGTTTATCTGGATGTCGGGATTTCTTCTCCCACGATTATGGTCTCGGCGACGTTCTTGACGCGTGCGTACTTGACGCTGTGCTTCGCCAGCGCCAGCGCAGAGTGCTCCTCCCTGCTGAGGCTGTCGATCTTGGTGAGCAGTAGGCTGGATACCGTGCCGTTCTCGAAGTCGAGTATCACGTCTTCAACAGTGCCCACGATGTGGCCGCTGTTGCTTATTATCTGCTTCCCGTAGAGCTCAGAGAGCATTACCTGCGCCATTTTCTCACCTATATCTTCGATATATGCTTTGACGCATATATTTTTATTATGTGGTCCCTGAGCTCTGCCTTGAACGCGTCAGGGCTCTCGTCCATCATCTTCCTCTCTGAGTCGTCGAACAGCACCTTGTTTAGTTTTACCAGCTTGGCAAGGTATTCGTCGGTAAGGCAGAAGCTCTTTGACCTGCATGACCCACACACTAATACTGGAAGCACCACGTCGGCCCTCGAATCCTCGTAGGCGAGACTGCCCCCGCACTTCGGGCATGGCTTGAGCACGTCTATCTCAGCGTACTCCGTTGCCACGGGATTTCCCTTTGCGTTCGCAAAATCCGTGGCAAGCTTCGAATGTGCCCTGCTCCGCGACGGCAGCATCTCCCTGCCGAGGACCTCACCAGCCCTGTTGAACGATGTCCTTATGACATGGTTTCCTGATTCTTCGAACGTCTCGATGAACAGTTCCCCAGCCTCGTAGTAATCCACCCTTGAGCGCCGGCCGTTTGTCGAGATGCGCACCTCCTCCATTCAGTCACCGCGCGTCATCGCATAGTTCTCTATGTCCTCCTCCAGTATCGTGTTGCGATTGTGCTTCTTCGCGTTCGCCACAGCGTGTGTTGCAATGTCTGCTGCCTTGGCCTCGAGTATGGCCGCGAGTTTTTCTGCCGCTTTGTCGTTGAGAATGAGTCCCGAGCTCCCGTTCACCAGTTTCTTAACTGCAATCTTCGATATCTTAGCCGCCTTCTCTTCCCCCATAGAAACACCTCGTTGAATATCAGTACTCAAGATCCTCATCACAGCATGGCTCAGGGCGCTTGATCATCACAATCACTTTATCCAGACCAGGATTATAAACCTTTCACCAGAGTTCCGCAAAACATCCAACGACGGATCCCAGAAGAGTAAACACAAGTGTGCCCCAGACAAGAGTATGTAGCGACGTAAACTTACATAGACAGTCCGCATAAGGCCTCGCCGCGCTCGAAAAGCGCGCGCACCATTTATAAAGCTTGAAGTGCATAGCAATGCTGTCCGAATTGGTGAGGCAATGGCAGTGATTGACATAGACGAGAAGAACTTTGACGCTGAGGTCCTGAAGTCCGACAAACCCGTGATAGTGGACGTCTGGGCGGAATGGTGCGGGCCGTGCAGGATGTATGGGCCCATCATAGAGGAGGTCGCGAAGGAGTATGAGGGCAAGATAAAGTTCGTCAAGATCAACGCCGATGACAACCAGACAATAGACGAGAAGTACAACGTCATGAGTATACCCACGACACTGCTGATAGAGAAGGGCAAGCTGAAGGCCGCGTCCGTTGGGGCGGTGCCGAAGGAGTCTCTCAAGAAGTGGATAGACCAAAACCTCTGAAAAACGCACCCCTTTTATTCTTTGGCTACAAACGCCTACTGATTACATGCCTGATCTTCCCTTCCCAAGGGGCGTAAGGGACCTCATGCCCAATGAAGCGCTGTTCAGGAACGAGTTACTCAGGAAGATAGAGTCTGTTTACCAGCGATTCGGCTTCCTGGCCATAGACACACCCATGTTCGAGTCAATGGAAGTATTGACCGCGAAGGACGCGATAGGGGAGGAGAACAAGCTGATCTATGAGCTCAAGAACGAGAAGCTCGGGCTCAGGTACGACCAGACCGTGTCCCTCGCGCGCTATTACGCTATGCACGCGGATGTGCCGCTGCCATTCAAGCGGTACGCGCTCGGCAAGGTATGGAGGATGGATGAGCCCCAGAGGAACAGATACAGGGAGATAACGCAGGCAGACGTGGACATACTCGGCGGCAAACCAGTCATAACGGACGCGGAGGTCATAGCGGCATCGGCAAAGTCACTCGAGGCCGTTGGGGTCGAGTACGAACTCCACATAAACGACCGCGAGGCGATGGATTACGTTCTCGCTAAGCTCAAGGTGCCGCAGGGCAAGTACAACCAAGTTTACCACGCCGTGGACAAGCTCGACAAGGTCGGCAAGCAGGAGGTTGAGAGGGCGCTCGCGGACATCAAGCTCACCGACAGCCAGATCGATGGCATAATAAGCATGCTCGACCTCGATGCCAGCAACGACGAGAAGGTCTCGTACCTGAAGTCAGCCGGCGACAGGGAAATGCAGGCGCTGGAGCAGCTCCTCGCCGCGCTCGATTCCTACGTCCTGCACGGCCACGTCGTGGTCGATTTCTCGGTGGTGCGCGGCCTCGATTATTACACTTCAACGGTCTTCGAGTTCAGGTCGATGAGGGAAGACATGCCCGGATCGATATGCGGCGGAGGGAGGTACGATGGTTTAATCAAGCTCTATTCAGGGAAGGACGTTCCGGCAGTGGGCAGCTCAATAGGCATAGACAGGATCATGAACATTCTCGCCTTCCGCGACTCGCCGAAATATACCTATGCGAACGTGATAGTCAACTACATCAGGGACACGAACTACAAATATGCCCTCAAGGTCGCCACCGCATTCAGGGAGGCTGGTATAAACACTGACATCAATCTGGCGCAGAGGAACATCGCGAACCAGCTCGCGTACGCCAACTCCATAAAGGTCGCGTACGCGGCGATAGTCGGCGACGAGGAGCAGAGATCCTCGAAGGTGAAGCTCCGCGACCTGATCAGCGGGGAAGAGGAGACACTCGGCATTGATGATGCTATAAAAAGAATCCTGAAATGATTGCATGGCAAAGAAATCTGAAGTGGACATAGTGACCGACGAGCATGTGGAGCAGGGAGGAGTGCTCGTGCGGATGTATTTCGACGTACAGGACAAGGAGAGGGACAGGCTGCAGCCCCTGCTCGTCGACCTGATAAACAACAGGCTCCTCAAGGAGAAGGGAGTGGTCTATTGCTACGGCAAGATAAACGAGCCGCTAGAGAGGGACGGGATGTTCATAACCAGCGCGGTCGTCACGACGCTCTTCAAGAGCCTCGGCCCGCTCGTCAACGTCGTGTTCAACTACGCGCCGATGGCGATAGAGCTCATCAAGCCCGAGAAGGAGTTCCACATGAAAACGTCGGAGCTGCAGTCCGTGTTGCTCGACCTGTCGAGCGTGTCACTTACCTACTCGAGGTACATGCTGGAGCGCATAATGAAGAAGGAGGACCTGGAGGCCGTGCGCAAGCAGATCGAGAATAGGATAGAAGTGGGAAAGAAGGCAATCGAGGACTCGAAGAAAGAGGGCAGCAACGGGCAATGAGCTAAATAGCTTCATTGCCACTATTCGGCTGATAACATGGACAATCCTAATGCACAGCAGGACCAGCCCGCAAGGACCGCCCCGCAGCAAGGCCCGGCAGCAAAACACACGGGCAAGATCCCAAAAAAGATAATAGCGGTCGTGGTGGTCGTGATCGTGATTGCAATAGCAGCGTACTTCCTGCTCGGCAACAGTCCCGCGCAGCAAGCTTCCGGGCCGACTCTCGGATCGTTGCTCTCCATGGAGAATACGAGCAGCAACATCGCCATGTCGTACGCAGGCTCGGCATACGTGTCATCAGGCAATGGCATAACCCTGCCGTTCACAATATCGTTGCAGCGCTCTGGCCAGAACGCCTCACTCAAGATGAACGTCGAGAACTCCACACTCGAGATGTACAAGTACGGCAATACTTACTACGACTGCTACATGGCATCGAACAGCGTGCGCTCGTGCTACAACCTGACCGCATACGTTAACAACGCCAGCACGGTCGCCCTGGCGACGAGCGGCATCCTCGTCCAGCAGGTGCTCGGGAGCGTGGCGAACACCATAGCCTCTACCTCCCAGAGGTCGTACAGCGGAACGCAGTGCACGTTCTTCGACGTCAACATAAACGGCACCTATCTCAGCGGATGCATATCGCAAGCAAGCAATCTCGTGATGAATATCTCGCTTTCCAGCTCTGCCCCAGGGGCATCATCCACCTACACGCTCGGCATGACCTCGCTCGGTAGGGCGCAGATGTCCAACGCCGAGTTCCTGAACGTTACCTCATCCAGCCAGAAGGGCCTTTCCACTACCAGCCAGAGCCTCGCGTTCCTCAATGCATACGCGCTCTCGGCACCCATAAGTGCGATAGACTCGCTGTTGTTGCCTGAGGCTGCCATGGGAGAACTGTCCACGTTCCTGCTGCAGGGCGTGAACACTTCGTACGCGCCGCAGGGCTGCGTGGCGATGACCGGTTTCTACTGCCAGAACGCGACTTACGGTTCTGGCACGCTGACGTTCACGTTCGGCCAGGCGACTGGTAGCTCGTGGACCAATGCGGCGGTGCACTTCGTGCCTGCCGGCTCTTCGCTCAGCTCCAACAGCCCCTCTGGAACGATAGGCAATGTCCTGAGCGGTCAGACCGTTCCTGTCGCCATACAGATACCACCGGCGGTCAGCGGCAACTCGACAGGAACAGCGCTCATCGGCACCCTCTACGCCACGTACAACGTGTCAGGGGTTGCGCAGAACGCCATTGAGATAGGCATGCTGTCCGTGACCGCGAAGTGAGCTCTGCTCACCTTGCGGCGGAGGCCAATGCGTTCAGCCTGCGCAGCGCGTGGTACCTCTCTGACTTGTCGACGTTCAGGTCCTCGACTATCGATTTCATCGACCCTATCACAGAGTCGTAGTCCTTGAGGTTTATCGGATACGGGATCCTGTCCTTGCCGCCGAGGTTGTACGCGTACACTGTTGGGTTGCGCTCGTACGCCTCCTTGTCGTATATGAGCGACGATATGAACGCCAGCGACCTGATTGTCTTCCTTCCAACCCCCCTCACCTTGAGTATATCCTGGTAACCTTCTGGGCTTGTGTCATTGAGCCTTTTGAGCAGCTCCACGTCCCTCTTGCCGAGATCGCCCGCGAGTATCCTGTGGTGCCTGGGCAGCACGTAAGGCCTCTCCGCTGCCTTCTCGATGTCGTTCATGCCATCCCTCACCGCGGTCACGCACACCTCCTTCAGCTCGGCGTTCATCGAGAACGTCATGTCTAGGCTCTCCCGCAAAATGTCCGCCGAGATGGCGCTGTTGGTCTCGTTGGTCATGTCCCGCACATCGACCCTGTCGGAATCTATCTGGAAGCGTATCGCATTATCAGTCCTTGCATCCATCGCCTGCTGCACCACGCACCAGTGCCCTGTCCTCGCCATCACGAACGTGTGGTGGTAGATCGCTATGTCGTCAAACACGAGCGCCGAGTCCACCTTGGCGGCCAGCCTGCTCTTCTCCTTGAAATCGTCATCGACGTCGTGCAGCGAGAGGTAGTCGGTGCCATTGGGAATTTGGTTCGGCGTGTCGGTGCCCTCCCTGCCCTTGCCTCCCGCTATGAAAACGTCCGACTTGAAGTTCAGCGCCTCCTTAAGCGCTCCCATCGTGACGGTGGTAGCGCCGCTGCTGTGCCAGTCGTAGCCTATCGCATTGGAAAGAGCCTGCAGCCAGTATGGGTTGGCGAGCCTAGACATGAAATCATCGACGCCGTACTCGTCGATGACTGCATTGGAGACGAGCCCACCGAGCTTCACCATCCTGTCGAAGAGCCACCTGGGCGCCTTGCCACTATGGAGGGGGAGCACGCTGACCTTCCCGATTGTCATGATAGGTTCTCGGCAGTCAGATTAACAAGCCTTGCATGCGATGCCATTTAGCACACAGCTACTTCGCTATCGTTATGTTGACCAGCACGCCTGACCTCGTCTGTACAGGGGTGCTACCTAACCAGAACCCCCCAACCGCCAGGAAGTCCTTTGGATCGGTCTCATTGGCCACTATCCTGACCTGTATCAGCCTGTTTCTTGCCGAGAAGAGAGGCAGTGTAGCGTTCGTGAAGACGAAGCTGCCAGTCCTCGTGTTGGACATGTTCGCGGTGCTGAACCTCGCCCTTATGTAGATGCTGCCGTTGTAGAGTATCTCGACGTACGAGGCAGCTCCTCCCGACCCGAGCACCTGGAAGTTGAGGAAGGACTTACTGGTTATGAACGGCATTGAAGTAAGGTTGCCAGTCGCATGCGAACCATAGCCGCACTGGTAGGTGCTAGCGAAGTATGTACCATTATATCCCAACCACTGTGTGGCCTGCGGGTAGCAGCCGTCCGCATTCGCCTTGGTTATGTTGAGTGGTGCCGCGCCCCACGCCTTGCCGCTCGACGTCCAGCCGTAATATGTGCCGGTCATGAAGTTGCCGTTGACTATGTTGGTGTTCGGCGCGCTGAGATTGCCCTGTGGCACGTTGAGCTGCAGTATTGCGCTGCCGCATCCGTATGCCGCCGGGGAGTTTTCCGCAAGCCCCGTGGAGAGCGTGACTGTGTAGTTCTGTGCTGGCAGCGAGTAGGTGTTGTAGAGGCCGACGCATGGGTTGTCGAACGTCGCGTTCACATAGGTCTTGCCGTCCTGTCCGACCACCATTACAGAAGCGTTCGTGAGGTTGCCACTTGCTGTCCACACACCAAGGTTGCCACCCACCCAAGAGCACGTCTCATTTACGGTGGAATTGCCTGTCTGTGTGGTGAGGTATGCACCCACGCACGGATAGCCTGCAGGCTGCACGGTATTCGTGCCAGCTATCGTCGTGGTGGATGTGTGGGCGCCGAACGGGACCTTGAACCCCGCAAGCAGCCACCATGCAACTACCAATATGACGAACACGGCCGCATATGCGATTATTCCCTTGTGCATGCTCGCACCGAGTATGGAAGAATTGCAGCATTGGTATATATTTTTATCCCTCCAAACTTCTTACGTAAACTTGTCAGTCAGTTTACTGAACCGCAAGGTGTTATGTTTGGGCAGCATACCTAGGAAATGGAAGAAGAAGGGGAGGATGCGCTGGAAATGGCTCAAGAAGCGCAGAAAGAGGCTTCGAAGGGCGCAGAAGCGCAGGGTAGGAGGGCTCTGAGCCCTGCCTATGCGGGCATCATTTTATAAGGTTCAGCTGACAAGCCCTAGAGAAGGTAGCCATGTACAGGCCATACAACAATTACGGAACCGATCCATACAAGCTCATGTCGGTAATGCTAGGCATACTTCTCGTGGTGGCGCTCATCGTGCTTTATTACGTGTCGACGGAGCCTCCGGGCCAGGCTGCGGGATACCTACCCGGCTCCCCCGCAACTACCAGCATCGCGTACGCCAGCTACGGCAATATGCCAGCAACGCAGCCGGATAACGTCTCAACGGGCAACCTGACAGGGCAGGGGCCATCGTCCAACAAAGCAGCTGCAAAGAATCCCTCTATGGGGCTCGCCCCAGGCCAGTGCAAGGCGCCGGAGCTTCCGAACCAAGGAGGCAACTCCACAGCAGCGAACGTCACGTCATCAATAGTGAGCTACTACTATGTGACCGCAAACGCAACGCTCGAGACGTACATCCAGATGCCAATAAACACGTACGGATCGAAGCCGCTCGTGTTCTCGAGCCAGCGCTTCACGTCCCTGCAGGGACTGAAGGTGCCGAACAGTGGATGGCCGCCATTATTCTTCTGCAACCCGTCACAGCAGTATGACAACATAACGTACTCGATAACTGCGTACACGTAAGATTTGGGATTCACCTGCGCAGGGTTGTGTTCTCTGCCGTGTAAGGAACGTGCCTTTCGCGGCGCAGGTTTACCATCACGTCATATATCTCCTTCAGGCCCATGTCGAGTTCTGTGAACACCTTTCTAATCTCCTCTCTCACCTTCGGCGTCCCGTTCTCGGAGAGCGCCAGCGCACCGGTCATCCCAGGGTAGACGCAGGCCGCCAGGAGCTTCCTACTCTTCAGCAGCGTCATCTGCGCCTCCTCGGTCCCGAACCTCGCTATGGCCTCAAAGTGCGTCTCGCCCGTGCTATCGCGTTCGAGCAGTCTCTCAGGACTCTTCTCCACCATCTCTTTCAGAGTCTCGGGGCTCCTCGCCAGGTACATCGTGAGCGTGTAGAACATCCTTTTCTCATCAATGCTTCTTTCGTACTTGTTCATGCCATCCCTGCAATTCCATGTCGCAGCCAAATATTTAGGGATACCGCAATGCGCCGCATGGTTTATAAGCATGCCAGTCGAGGTAGGAACGGTGCTGGGAAACGTCGTTCAAGACGCAGGATGCAAACGGGGAAAAGCCGCAATGGAACAGGGGAGACCAGCGTATCGAGGAGATAATCCGCCTGAATGAGACCATAGCCTACAAGACCAACAGCGTCGTAACGAAGATCGCGGGCCTGCCGCACCTCGCGCTCGGGACTGACGAGGAAAGAGCGATGGTAATAATATACGTGCAATCGACGCAGAACCGCAACTACGAGAACAGCGACCGCGTGCTCCTTAGCGACCTGCGCTCAATTTACAACGACAACAACGGTAACAGGAAGCTTCTCGCAAACTTCATGCCCGTGCTGGAGAACTTGAAGAGGATAAACCTGGTAGCGTTTGTGGAAGGCCGCGACGGAAAGGAGGCCGTGATAAAGATAACCCCGGCAGGGATAAGGGTCGGAGGTATTCTCTATGAGCGCGAAAGGGAGACAAACGGCCTCATAAGAAAGGAGGAGTCCGCAAAGTGAGGTACATGGACTGCAAGGAATTGCCTATGGCATTGCTGTCCATAATCGTCTGCGAGACGGTGCCGTCCCGCTCGACCTCTCGGTCATGCCGCTGAATTAGTTACTGCATTATCCTGTTAATCTTCGACGCGAGTATGAAGTCGTTGATTGACAGCCCCTTTATCGCATGGGTGCTCAGCGTCAGCCTTAGCCTGTTCCACGAGTGCAGGTAGATATCTGGGTGGTGGCCTTCATGCTCTGTAGCATCAGCCACCTTGTTAGCAAACCTCACCGTCGCGGCAAAGTCCTTGAACTGCAGGTCGCAGTATATGCTGCTGCCCCTGAGCTTCCAGCCGTCGGTCATCCTGAGGTACTTCCTTGCCTCCCTCACCCCCATTGGCTTGGTGCCTCCCTCACACGGGATACACCTCTTCTTCGCAAGGTCCATGCTCGTTGTTCCGCTGCAATCATTTAAAATAAACAGCGAACGAATCGCTGTATTGCACTGCAAATTCTGAAAGTGGGATGCGCTACCTGCTTCTCTGAAGGTCCCTCACTTTCCCATACCTCCCGAAGTACTCTGCATACCTAGACATAGTCTGTTGCACGCCAGTGTGCAACGGGCGGGGCAGTTTGTCGAGCGTGAACACACCAATCTCGGTCATCTTATGGGGTTCAATGATTCTCGCCTTTCCTATATCAACCTTCACGAAGAACGGGATCACAAGCCAGTGCGTCCTCACACCACTCTCCCCCCTGATTATGGAATGTGCCGGAATCTGCTCTTGTATCTTGCCCTCCACTCCATATTCCTCCATAGCTTCACGCAGTACTGTATCTTCAGGATCCTCGCCGAACTCCAGCTTTCCGGATCCGAAGTCCCATCTACCGCCCTCGTCGCGGCTTGCTTCACCCCTCCTGTGCATAAGGAATCTTCCACTTCCGTCGTTGCAGTAGAACGGCACGGCTATGCCAATGTAATCGACACCTGGCCTCAAATCAGGCATCCGTTCCCCAGTCAAGATGCCACGCTATGATATTTATGGTTTGCGCAACCAGTGTAACAGTTTAATATTTTCACGCCTAGACGACAGGAAAATTCTCACACTGCC
>JACWAL010000030.1 GCA_014874295.1 Microcaldota archaeon | reverse complement strand
TGGCAGGCGCCTGGGCCGATCTTGGGCATAAATGCTGACATGTTGAAGACTCCGAGAGAATAGAGGGCGCCCAGCACGACTGCTATGATAAGGATTGCCCAACCATAGGTCATCAGGTATTCCATGGCGGACTGCAACATTATGTGCGACGTTGCGGTTCTGTCTTCCTTTAGCATGGAATCAGACAGATACCGCATAGAAGGAATAAATGCGTTGCGTCAGGGCTGCGGGCTTCCCGGCCTTTTTGCAGGATTGCCATTTTCCCTGAAACATATCGGGAAAGCTTAATAACTTTTAAGGCGACTTACCCATAGGTGACCTTATGGATCGCAACGATTCGATTTCTGAGGAGTTGCTTACGCTGATAAGCGACAGGCAACAGATAACATTCAACGAACTTTCCGACATCTATTTCAGCAGGGGCATTGCCAAAGGAAATCTAGAGAAGGCACTGCGCGATCTAGAGGGCAGGGACATGATAGCTTCGAGGAGCACGGGAGGGATACTCACTTATTATGTGCTGGAGAGCAACCCGTTCAAACGGGTGCTGATCGTCGAGGACGATAGGAACATAAACAGGCTGATGGCACTTTCCATAGGCAGTGAGTTCGAGATAGACCAGATTTACGATGGTAAGGAGGCCATGACCGCGGTGAGGCAGGATAGGCCTGATCTGATCATACTCGACCTAATGCTTCCGCACAAGGATGGCCTGGATATCTGCCAGACGATAAAGACCGACCCTACACTGAAGAACACAGTCGTCATAATAGTCAGCGCCATGGACCCGGCGAGCAGTAGGTTCAGAGGTATCAAGTTCGGCGCAGATTACTATATAAAGAAGCCGTTCGACCCTAAGGAGCTGAGGGCGCTCGTGACCATATTCCTCAGGAAGAAGGGCAAGAGGTTCGACCCGCTCATAGACCTTCCTGACGAGGAGAGGCTGTCCAAGGAGTTTGAACGCTCGATAGAGGAGGGCAACTCGTACAGCATAGGCACCCTCAAGGTGCTGAACCTCGGTTACTATGTTAGTAAGTTCGGCGAGGCTCCTGGAATGGTCGTGCTCAGGCTCGTCTCGCAGCTGCTGCAGGACACCATAAAGAAGCACGGCAACGACATGTTCGTTGGCTTCCTCAATAGTGACGGGTTTGTGATTGCCGGGGGCAAGCAGGCAGTATCTGATGGTGTGGAAGAAGTGAAGAAGGAGTTCTCCACTGTACTACCTTTCATAATGCAGGACCTCGGCTACAAGCCGGCGGTAGAGATAGAGGGTATGTTCGACTCGGAGGAGATACCGAAGCTCTCTATAGAGTTTATCGAATCGGAGAAGAGCGACAGGGTCGCTAGGAGGGAAGAGGTGCTCAAAGAGAGGAACAAGAGTGACGACATAGGCTCGTACACGTATGAGGAGCTGCAGCGCATGCTCGGCAGCGGGCCGCTCAACGTGATAATAAGCAGGGACAGCTCCGGTGTCAGGCTCAGGGTTGGGAAGGGGCCCTTAGGGGAGTGACAAATGAGGACACGCATGCATACTGCATCGCAATCCGCGGTCGACTTCCTCGTATCGTATGGTTTCGCGATAATAATAATGTCGGTCGCGGTGTACGTCGCGCTGCAACTCTCCATATTCCAGCCGCAGCTCGTGCCGGTGTACTGCGATGCCGCCTCGGATTTCACGTGCAAGGCCTTCCTGCTCTCGTCCAATGGGATACTCTATATGACACTATCACAGAGCACTGGATCGCAGCTCAACATAACAGGTGCCGCCTGCTCAGGATCAGTCAGCAGCACGGGCAACGGACCTGCGTACGGCAATGCGAACATCGTCGGATACTCTGCCGGACCGTCGTTCTACCCTGACAACTCGCTCGTACACGGCGTGCAGATGTACACCGACAGCGCGTCGCTCGTGAGGGTATACTGCTTCAACAGCGGGGGGATAGCCTCGGGAACCGCGGGTGGTGTGTTCACCGGTTACCTGTGGCTCAATTACACCAGCTCCGGGCTACCGAACAGCATGCACAGCGTGCAGAACATAGTGCACTTCACGGCTAAGTACTCATGATCACTGTTTCTTCCTGCGCGGTTTCCTGCTAACCGGGAGAGTAAACCAGAACTTGCTGCCCGAACCCAGTTTCGACTCGAAGCTTATCTTCCCGCCGTGCTGCTCGATTATGGAGCGCGTTATGACGAGACCGAGCCCAGTACCAGAGTTCTCCTTCAGCGCCATCTCCTTGTTCGAGGCCTGGTAGAACTTCTTGAAGAGCTTCTTCCTGTCCTCCTCCGCTATGCCTATGCCGGTATCCGATACGTCGCACTCCACAGTCTTCTTGGTCTTCATGGAAACATCAACCCTTACACTTCCCTTGTTCGTGAACTTTATCGCGTTGCCTATGAGGTTGACGAAGACCTGCACGAGCTTGTTCTGGTCGGCCTGTATTGTTGGCACGTCGTATTTCACGTCCCATTCGAACTCCAGGCCCTTCTGGTGCGCGGATTCCTGAAGCGACCTTATCGCGGGGCTCGACGCCAACGCCCTCAGGTCAACGTCCTTGAACTCCATCTTTACCTTCTCGGCCTCGAGCTTTGCCGCATCGAGCACCTGTTGTATGATCTGAACTAGCCTGTCTGCCTCTTCTATTATCGTGCTTACGTACTCCTTCTGGGCCTTCGACAGCTCTCCGGCCTGACCCTCGTACAGCAACGACGAGAAGCCCTTTATGTTAGTGAGGGGGGTCTTGAGCTCGTGGGTTATGTCATATATGAACTCCGATTTCTGCTTGTTTATCGATTTCTGCCTCTCGGCCTCCTTTGCGGCATCGCGCTGCCCTACTTCCAGCGCGTCCAGCTTGCGCTTGGTACCGAGCTCCTTTATTATGATTAAGTAGCCCTCGTCGTCCTTGGAACCGCGCAGAAGGCGCATGGATTCCACTGCCGGCACGGTCTCCGATGTGTCCTTCTTGACCATGTCAACTAGGGAGTTGTCTACCTTCTCGCCGTTCCTCACGTACGCCACGTCCTCGTCGAACGCCTTCGGGTTCTTGTAGAGCATCCTGGCTTCCCTGCCTATCAGTTCGTCCTTGTTGTACCCGAGGATTGTCTCCACGGACATGTTGCACTCCCTTACATAGCCCATCGGATCGACCTTGAGCGCTATGTCGGACGTGCTCTGCATGAAGCTGCTTATGTTCTCCGAGGCCTCGCGCACGTATGCTTCAGACTCCGCAGATATGACAGTGACCACATAGCCGAACGGAAGTCTGGAAAAGGTCGCCTTTATCGGAACAGCGTAGTCCCCAGCCAGCAGGCTGAGGTTCAGCATAACGTTGTCTTGCTTCTTCCCGGAAAGCAATTCCGTCATGTTTTTCACGTCCGATTCCTTGAGGAAGTCCGTGAACCTCTTCTCCGACAGCATCGTGTTCGAGTACTTCATCTCCTTCTCGAAGTTCGCGCTCGCGCTTATTATCGTGAAATCCGGTTTCGTGAAGACAATGTACAGGTCCCTGCTGCCTGAAAGGGATTCCAGTATGGCATCCATCAGCGACTTGCCGGTGACGTTGACAGCAGACACATGGAACAGGTTCTCGCTCACTGGCCTTGCTGAGACGCGGTACACGTTGTGCACACCTCCCAAGCTGAAATATATATCGCGGCCAGCTGCCATTTCCGGCGCCTTTAGTTCGGCGGGGTCTATGTCAAAGAGCGAGGAGATGCCCTGCTGCCTCTGCGGTGACAGCCCGAATGCCTTCATCGCGGCCTTGTTCGACCTTATTATAGAGCCGTCACGCGATACCAGCATCTGTGCCATCTGGGAATCGAACGCCGCATCGAAGTAAGACGCCAATCTCGCATTCTTGTGCGACTCTGTCTTGTACAGCAGCGCAAAGCCAAAGAGAACAGAGACCAGCTGCACCGTACCGAGCAGCTCGTCGCTGAACTTGTTCTCCTCCTTGGAGAGCAGACGCAGGATTGATGTGACGCGGCCATTGCCCATTATAGGGACCAGCGCGCAGCTCCTGTAGCCCTGGTTCTTGTAGTCTATGAGCGAGGGAAATGCGGAGTATTCGCTGAGCTGGTTGTCGATGTATGGCTTGCGGGTGTTGACAGTGTATTCCTCTGCAGTATCCTTCCTGCTGGAAGACAGGTTGACAAGCTGGGCTTCCTCTATACCGAAGTCTGCCTTTATAGAGGAGACGAACTGCCTGGTTAAGGTCTCCTCATCCACGGAGCTGGTGAGTGTGGGTAGGACCTCACCCATTACCTTGTTCATCAGGATGTCATTCACCAGAAAATCACGTGTCTCCAGTGGTTTATTGCCAGGGAAGTTATTTATTGAGTTTCTGCCCTACTCCATGGCGGCCGCGGCGCGGAAGATATTTATTTTCTTTTCTTGAGTATGGTGGCGTGACGGAACCAAAACGCATCGGCTTCGGAAGCGGGCAAAGACCTGCGCAGTCGGCGATGGAATATCATGACGTATGGCTGGGCGATTCTGATAATAGGTGTGGTACTCGGTGCGCTGTATTGGCTGCATGACGTGGGTCATCTAAATGAGACCGTGTCCCCGTCAAGGAGAATGTGCCCGGTTCCTACCCTCTGGTTCCTGAACTTCGCGCTTGGTCCATCGATATAGGCGCACCTCACTTCCTCTGCGAATCTCGTGTGGATTCGGCGGGCGACATCCAGGACGGTAGACCCTTCCTTGACCACCATCGGCTCTGACTTCGCGGATCCCTTCGGCTGGAGCAACACAGTCATTATATGGAGGTTGTCATAGATGCGTTTGGCCAGGAGGTCAATGTTGCGCCCGGTCATCGCGCTAATCGGCACGACCTCTATTGAGTACTTCTTCCCAAGCTGCGCTGCTATCGTCGCATACGAATCGTTGGTGTCTACCTTGTTGAGCGCGACTATCGCGTTGACGTAGCAGGACTTTCCGCCAAGGAGTGCTATCAGCTCATCCTCATCGATGCGTTGCCTTATCCTGACCACCGAGTTGTATATATTGAACCCAGCGAACACAGTCTCTATCACCTTCTTCGAGAGGCCGGATTCATTGATCTCTAGGAGGAACCCCTGGTTGCGCGAATCCTGCACGCTGACATCCGGCCTTTGCCTGTTGACGAATATGTCGAGCCCCTTCAGCTCATCGAGTATAATCCCAAGCTGTGCCGGATCGGCGATGTCTACCACGAACGTTATCAGGTCTGCCATTTTTGCGGCCGCAAGCACTGTCCTGCCACCTCCGGCACCTATGTGCGCGCCCTCGATTATTCCAGGCAGGTCGAACACTTGTATGCGCGCGTTCTTATAGGTGAACATACCTGGGATGAGCGATGTAGTAGTGAATGCGTAGCCGGCAGTCTTCGAGTCTGTATTGGCCAGCCTGTTTATCAACGATGATTTGCCGGCGCTCGGGAACCCGACAAGCGCTACGGTCGCGTCGCCTGATTTCTTGACGAAGAACCCAGCTCCCACCTTGTGCCTTCCCGACGCCTCTATGCTGCGCTTCACCTTTGCTATCTTCGCCCTTAGTATACCGAGGTGCTTGTTGGTCGCCTTGTTGTAGGACGTGTTGGCATACTCGTCCTGCAGCCTTTTGAGCTCGGTCGACAGCAAGGTCGCTTCTCCGGAGAAAACCTTTCCCTTACGGCGCTTGAATTTCACGCCATCCTTATCCCCATTGTGACATTCTTGAGGGGGCATTTCCCAAAATCACCTTATTGTAATCGAGTAAACAATACTACAAATCCGTTCAATGTTGTGTATAACGGATTTTTCTTAGTTACACATACGTTTAAATATATTAATAGTGACCACACATGTGTTACATAACAAAAAGTGACGAAATGGCAAAGAAGAAAGCGCACAAGAAGGCGACAAAGAAGAGTAGGAAGAGATAAACGGTTGTTACCGTTTTGTTTTCTTTTTGTTTTTTGCTTATCCTTTTAATTTCATTTCATGAATTTTGAGAATTTCTTGATGAAGTTGCGATCGTTCTTCAGCATATTGAACGTCTTGTGCATCTTGTTGAAGTCTGAAAGCAGTTGGTGGACGTCCTTCTCCGACGTGCCGCTGCCCTTTGCGACCCTAAGTATCCTGTCGGGGTCGTGCATCAACCTCTCGTTCTTCCTTTCCTCCTTCGTCATCGACCCGATTATGACCTTGTACTTGTTCAGCTTGTCCTCATTCTGGTCTACAAGCTCCTTCGGTACGTCGGGGGCACCAATCATGCCGAGCATCCCCTTCAGTGAACCCATCTTGCCCATGGTCTTGAGCTGCGTATAGAAAGTCTCGAAATTCAGCTCGTTGACTTCAAGGTCCTCCTCCTTGACACCCGCATCACGGATGGCCTGCTGCACCGTGTCGACGAGCAACATCAAGTCAGGCATGCCAAGAAGCCTCCCGATAAACTTGCCGGAGTCGTATGGTTCTATGTTGCCTAAACGCTCGCCGGTGCCGATGTACATTATGTTTGCATGCGCCGCATTGGCCGCGCTTAGGGCGCCGCCCCCTTTCCCGGAGCCGTCCATCTTTGTAACTATGACTCCGGAAAGCTTGACCGCCCTGTCGAACTCGGTTGCCTGCGTGCCGGCGACCTGCCCAGTGTCGGCACTTATCACCAGTATCTTCTCATCGGGGTTGAACTCTCCGGCAACAGACTTCAGTTCGGTAATCAGGTCAGTGTCGAGAGCATTGCGGCCGCTCGTGTCGCATATGATTATCTTCCTGTCCTTGTGCGCCTCCATTGCCTTCCTTATCACTTTGGTGGCGTCCTTCTCACCCTTCATGCCGAAGAAAGTGATGTTGGCCTGCCTCGCGAGGGTCTCAAGCTGCTCGTAGGCGGCTGGCCTTGTGACGTCGCAGCACACTAGAAGTGCGCTCAGACCCCTGTCCTGATAGTATTTTGCGAGCTTCGCGGCCGTGGTGGTCTTTCCGGACCCGTAGAGGCCCATGAGCAGTATGCGTTTGGGTTTGAGTTCAGGGGCATATGTCTTGCCCATCAGCTCCACGAGGCCGTCGTATACAAGGTTTGTTATGTAGTCCCTGGGCGCGACGCCCTGAGGCGGCCTGCTCTTGAGCGCCTTCTCCTCTATCTCCTTGGTGAAATTGAATACAAGCTTGACCTCTACGTCGGAGCTGAGCAGCGCCTTCTGGAGTTCCTTGTTGAACTCCCTTATAGTCTTGGCATCGATGATTGTAGCTCTCTGCAGCCTTGCCATGGCCTGCCTTAGCCCTTCACCTAAATCCATCGAATTCACTCAGAAAGATTAGGGCGCACCCTGTATATAAGGGTTTATGTGGGTTTTGCTACAAATTGGCTGGGGACGCAATATCAGCGGTAATACCCGTTCGTCCATGTGCCGCTGTATATGACATTCGCCGGCATGCCGTTGTTGTTATTGCCGCTGTAGTCAATGGTGTCGCCGTTGATGGGCCACCACCCAACAAGGCGCTGCAGGTAGATCGGTGCACCGCCTATGCCCTCCTTGTAGAGGTACTGAACCTGGTCTGCCGTTAATGAAGCGTTGTAGATCTGGACGTTAGAGAGTGAGCCTTGAAAATAGTAAGACTGACCATTACTGCTCTTTCCTATATCGGAAGGGTCTGAGATAGGCAATACCGTATTTAGGGCCTTGTAGAAATCCTCTATTCATTATAAAAACCGAAGGATTTTAACCCTTCGGTATGTCTGTTATTTGGCGACAGACATGGAAAGAAATAGAGAACCTAGATATAAGAGGTTTATTGACCTCTGTAGAATACCGGT
>JACWAL010000029.1 GCA_014874295.1 Microcaldota archaeon | reverse complement strand
TGATACATTTACAATATTGCAGCAAAACGTGGTATTAAGCAATACCAACTATATTGGAATGCCAGGATATTGGAACGGCTCCATCGCCAACGTCCAAATTTACAACACAGCCTTGACCTCCAATCAGATTGCATATCTCTACAATGAGGGCATCGGAGGTGCCCCAATAACACTGCAGAATCTCATGGGGTGGTGGCCCCTCAACGGCGACACGCTCGACTACAGTGGCAATAACAATAATGGTGCACCTACAGCAATCGCCTACAACGGCTCTTGGGTCTCTGGATATTTCCATTAGATTAAGCCACAACTAGCGAAGCATAACACCCTACCTGAATATGCGCTTCCTGTGTCTTTCATTGCGTTGCACCTTCTTCCTGTCTATGTTCTTGACAACGCTCATGTTGTGCTGTATGCCGAAGCACTCCGAATAGACAGACTTGCCAATAAGGCTATCCAAGTCCGCGCTTCCGCGCTCCGCGTACTCTAGCACGAAGTTCTTTATGCCAACGAGCGACGAGAATCCCTTCTTCACCGTCTTACTACCTTTAATGCCGAAGGCCAGCATTGGTACCCTCACTATCTCGTCGTAGAGGAACACACCGTGGCCAACGAATCCGTGCTCGCCGAACGCTTGGCCGTGGTCACTGGTTACGATTATGAGTTGGTCCTTCCCATATCTTTCTATGATCGCCTTTGCGATGTCGGCTGCGTAAGAGTAAGCCCTTGTTGCCGCCTTTGAATACAGTACCTTCCACCTTTCTACGTCGGCATCACTCGGCTGTTTTTTAAGGAACGACGTCTCTCCGCTCAAGTCTGTTTCTTTCTTTCCAGTGTAAGGCTCGTGTGCCTCCATCAGGTTGATAAACAGGAAGTACGGCCTGCGCAGCTGTTCATTCTTAACATATTTCACGGTGTTCATTCCTCCCTTCTCCAGCGGCCATCCCTCGAGGAACCGCGCCTTGAACTTCTTGAGCGCTGACCTCGGAGTGCGCATCAATGCACCCCCGAACGCCTCCATGAACAGGTTCGGGTCCTCTGTGAGTATCTTTGCCGCCAGCCTAAGGGTGTTGGAGCCGTATATGTTCTTGTACTTGGCGACCCTCTTCTTCGTCTTGTCCGCGATCTCAACCACGCTCCCTATTATGTCCGTAAAGTACGATTCAGTAACGAAGTGCTTGAAACTGCTAAACCCATATATTGGATGTACGAATGGGTTCGCCGAGACTCCATATGTGGTATATCCGAACCTGTTGAGATCTTCGACGAACGTGGGCACCCTGAGCATTATCCTGTCGATGTCTAGGTCCTTTATTGCCTTTGTCTCGTGTGCCATGTGATCCTTTGGGTATAAGCCGGTAAACATCGACGCATGCGATGGCAGCGTCCATGGCGATGGCGCGATGCAGTTGTTCAGTCCTACGAAGCCCATCTTCTCAAACCTCTTGTGCTTCTTCTCGAGTTTCTGGAAAAAGTCCAGCCTCATCGTGTCCATGACTATTATCATTATGTTCTTCATCTCTGTCCCTCAATCTATTGGCCTTGCCTTCCTGAGCTTCACACCCTCCTTTGAGTCCACGAGCTCGACGCCAAACTCCTCACGTATCCTTTCCCTTATCGCATCTGCAGCCGTAAAATCCCTCACCTTCCGCAGTCTTTCCCTCTCATTTACTAAAGCCTCCACTTCGGGCGTTGCAGTCACTGTATAAGTCCTTTCAGAAAGTCCAATCGCGAGCACGCTCCTATCTATCTCCAGCAGTGCATCCAAGGTTGCCTGTGCATCGGCCTTCGTCATCTTGCTCTCACCCATCCTTTGGTTTGCCGCGTTGGCTATCTCATGAAAACTCTTGAGCGCCTCTGGAGTTCCAAGATCATCATCAAGGTTTTTGTAGAAGGATGTCAAGAATCCATGCATCCTATTTCTGAATTCACCATCTGCTGCGCCTTCCTTGTCCATGTCGAAAAGGTTCTCAACGAGCGAGTAGAGCCTCTTTAGCGTGTTCTCTGCGTTGTCTAGTGCCTCAAACGTGAAGTTGATTCCGCTCCTGTAGTGGCTGCTTACGACAAGATATCTGTATGCAAGCGGGGAATAACCCTTGTCCACCAGCTCCTGCAGTGTATAAATGTTACCCACCGATTTCGACATCTTTCTTCCATCCACTGTCATGAATCCGTTGTGTAGCCAGTAGTTGACAAACTTCTCACCAGTAGCTGCCTCAGATTGCGCAATCTCATTCGTATGGTGCACCTGTATGTGGTCTATGCCCCCACAGTGGATGTCGAAGTGGGCGCCAAGATATTTCGTGCTTATTGCACTGCACTCCATGTGCCATCCAGGGAACCCTCTCCCATACTTGGAGTCCCACACCATGTCTGTCTCTCCAGACTTTGCAAGCCTCCAGACTGCAAAGTCGGTTACATTCCTCATACCCTTTGGCCTATCCACTCTTGCTCCCGCCTTGAGCGATTCCTTCAGGGTCTCGAAGTCCATGCCGGTCAGCGCGCCATAACCCTTGAACTTGGACGTGTCGAAGTAAACCCCATCGTCCAGCTTGTACAGGTATCCCTTGCTATCAAGCACGTCGATGAGCTCAAGCACTCTCTTCACCTCATCGGACGCGTTCCTTACTACGTCAGGCGCGATTATATTCAGCCTTTTCTCATCAGCGAGGAACTGCCTCATATAGAACTCTGCCACTTCTTTGAGGGTCTTGTGCTGACTTGCAGCAACGAACCTCACCTTATCCTCTCCATAATCCATGTCTCCGAAGAGATGCCCGACGTCCGTTATGTTCATCACGTGCTCCACTGTGAAGCCGTCGTGCCTCAGCGCCCTCTTCAGCACATCCCAGTATATGTACGAGACCATATTCCCTATGTGGGCGAAGCTGTAGACAGTGGGGCCGCACGTGTACAGCCCGACCTTACTGTTGCTAATAGGCTTGAATTCCTCCTCGCTCTTGGTAAGCGTATTGTAAAGTAGCACTACTACACCGAGTCATGGTGTATACTCAAAAGAGTATTAATAAGGGTTATATACCATGCCTGAGGGGAGTCAGTGGCTCTCGCAACCGCAGTCGTCGCCGCACCCACATCCTCCAGAGCGTAGCGTGCCGTCCTGCACTACAAATTCCTGATGGACTTCCTCCTCGCAACCGCAGTCGTCGCCGCACCCACATCCTCCGAGCTGCGCCGCTGCAACGTCCATGGCCGTCACCTGGCTTTGCACCTCCGTCTGCATTGTCCTCTGCGCCTCCTCCATTTTCGTCTCTGCGCCTGCAGCCTTTTTCTCCCTCTTCCTGCCTGTGATCACTAGCAGCCCTGATCTGAGCCTAATCATCATTTATCACACCTTGGTGTAAAACGACACAGCGTTCAGATTTAAATACGTTAGCGGGCAAATATAGTATTACGTGTCAGGATCCGCAGGTGCTCTTCTATCCCTGCAGTGTCGTGGACGCATAATCAGTGAGTGATCCTATGGGAGCTTACAAGGAAATCAAGAATTCGATAGTGCAGGGATACAAGGAACGTTCAGATCTGTATTCGCACCGCATGCTGGAATGGCGCTCGCAAGCACCGCTAGTCAGGGTCGAAAGGCCGACCAACATACCGAGGGCCAGGGAACTCGGCTACAAGGCCAAGCAGGGCGTCATCGTCGCGCGCGTCAAGGTGATTGGAGGCGCAAAGAAGAGGAGGCACTTTGACGGCGGCAGGAAGCCATCTAAGTCTGGAAGGTTCTACACCCGCGCCAAGTCAATGCAGACGATCGCAGAGGAGAGGGCCGCGAGGAAGTTCGACAACTACGAAGTGCTGAACTCGTACTTCGTGGGCAAGTCAGGCTCCGACACCTTCTACGAGGTCATTATGGTTAATCCGAGCGACGCGTCAATAGCGAACGACCCAACATATGCCAATGCTGCCTCAAGGAAGGGCAGGGCATTCCGCGGCCTGACGAGCAAGGGAAGGAAGCACAGGGGCATAGCATGAGCTGCTCTGCCATACTTCACTTATCAAAGAAGGACACGTCGCTGAGCTACAAGGAGCTGCTAGCGAGCCCACGCTCCTACAAGAGGAGTTCTATAGAAGTGAAGGAATCCAAAGGCGGTGTCACCTTTACCGTCACGGCTGCCGACGTCACCGCACTCCGCGCGAGCATCAACTCAGTGCTCCGGGATATAAAGGTTGTCGAGGGAGCGGCGACAGCTCCAATTCCGCAAAAGCGCAAAAAGTGAAATTATATAAATGTGCAGATTATAAGAGTAAGAAGTTTTAAAGAGGGTCTCCTGCTCTTCTTTCAAAGGAGTGCTTTTCAATGACCACCAGAGGCTCACGCCAATATTGGCCGCACAGACGCGCAGCCAGACTGCTGCCGAGGATGCGTTCCCTTCCAGGACGCAAGGGAGAGCCACGGCTGAGCAACCTCGTAGCCTATAAGGCGGGCATGTCCAACGCCGTCATGATAGACGACTCGGAATCGCCATCCAAGCAGCAGGAGGTCAGCAGGGCGTGCACCGTTCTCGAGGTCCCTGCGACTGAGGTTTACGGTATAAGGTTCTACAAGAGAGACCCGCTGACAGGCTACAGGGCCGCGGCTGGAGAGCTCTACAACAAGTTGATTGCGCAAAAGCTCAAGATATCCCCGAAGGCCAACGAGGACAAGCTCCACGACTTCAAGGCCAAGCTAGCGGAATACAGCGATGTCACTGCACTGCTGGTCGCGTATCCAAAAACGACGAACGCAGAGCAGAACAAACCCGAGAGGTTCGAGTCATCGATAGACGGCAAAACGATAGAGGAGAAGTTCGACTTCGCTGCGTCTAACCTGGGCAAGGAGGTGCGCCCCGATTCCGTGTTCAAGCAGGGAGAGTACATTGACATATCGTCCGTCACGAAGGGCAAGGGATGGCAGGGCATAATCAAGAGGTATGGCGCCGCGAGGCTGCCACACAAGTCAACGCAGAAGATAAGGCACATAGGAACGCACGGGGATATGGGTCTCGCCAAGGTCATGTACACAGTGCCACAGCCCGGCCAGATGGGATACAACTACCGCACCGAGAGGAACAAGCGCATACTAAGGATGGGCGGCAAGGACGCCGTCTCATCGATAAATCCCACATCGGGATTCAAGCACTACGGCAACGCGAGGAACGTATTCATGGTCATAGATGGATCAATTCCAGGGCCAGCAAGGAGGCTGGTGCGCGTCAGGGAAAGCCTCGGCAACCTGAACGCGAAGGGAATAAAGGAGCCGAAGGTAATAGAGATAGCTGGTTGATATGCAGGTTTATGATACCAAGGGTAATGGCAAAAAGGACATCGTTGTGCCGAAGGCATTCTCCACGGAAGCGAAGCCAGAGCTGATAAGGAGGGCAGCGATAGCCGAGAACTCGTTTAACCTGCAGCCGCAGGGACACTTCGTGCTCGCTGGCATGCAGACGACTGCCACGTACTACGGAGCAATGAACGAGTACAGGTCGGGAAGGCACATGGGAATTGCGATAAGGCCTAGAGAAAAGCTCGGCGGAGGCAGGCAGGGCAAGGTCAAGCGTATACCTTCCGCGGTAAAGGGGAAGCGCGCCCACCCACACATGGTCGAGAAGATCATCAAAGAGGAGATGAACAGGCGCGAGTACCAGGGTGCTCTCATCAGCTCAATAGCGGCCTCTGCAGGGAAGAGCATTGTGGTCGACGATTCCATAGAGCAGATAAAGAAGACGAAGGACATGGTCATCGTAATAGAGGCCCTCAAACTCGGGAAGCAGCTCGATGAAGGCAGGAAGAAGAGGCTCGGCAAGGGCCTGCGCAGGGGATCCCGTGTCAGGCACTATAAGCGCTCGCTTCTAGTGATAGTCAAGGATGACAAGGGCGCGGTAAAGGCCGCCCGCAACATACCCGGAATAGACGCGTGCACTGTAGAGAAGCTCACGGTTAACGCGCTTGCGCCCGGAGGGAACCCCGGCAGGCCCATCTTGTGGAGCGAATCTGCGCTCAACAGCGTCGATTCGGAAGTACATAAGATGTCGCTCGGCTCGCAGGCCAAGTACGCGGAGGAGTTGAGATAATGAGAGTGCTCAAGTATCCAATGGCAACGGAAAAGGCTGTTGGGATGGTCGACAAGTCTAACACAATAATATACGTCACGGACTTCCGTGCGAGCAAGACTGACATACGCAAGGAGTTTGAGGAGACCTTCAACGTCAAGGTCGACCGCATCAATACTGTCAATATGCCCTCCAACGTCAAGAAGGCGTTCATAAAACTGAAGCAGCCATACAAGGCTAGCGACATAGCGATAAAGCTCAAACTGGTGTGATAGATGCCGAGGAAACTGAGGCAGCAGAGGCGCGGAAAGGGAAGCAACGTGTACAGGAAGCTGCCGCACACCTTCGACGCCAACGTCAAGTACACTCCCAACAGGGGATCCAAGATAGTAGGGGAAGTGACAGGATTCTTCAACAGCACGGGCCATACAGCACCGATTATGTCAGTGCTCTATGATGACTTCTCCGAATCGACGCTGCTCGCCCCAGAAGGGATAAGCGTCGGCGACAGGGTCTACATAGGCTACAAGTCGTACGGTCTCGGCAGCGTGCTCAAGCTCTCGGAGATACCAAAAGGAGTGCCGATATACAACATAGAGTTCAGGCCCGGCGACGGCGGCAGGTTGGTCAGAACGGCGGGATCCTCTGCCTTCATAACCGCACACAACGAGGGCAACGTGCTCGTCAAGCTGCCCAGCAAGACTACCATCTCACTCGACAGCGAGTGCAGGGCGCAGCTCGGAATTGTTTCAGGTGGGGGATTCCTCGAGCAGCCGCTCGTCAAGGCGGGTAAGAGCTATTACATTTACCACGTGCTTAACAGGACGTGGCCTACCAACAGGGGTGTGAAAATGAACCCAGTAGACCACCCATTCGGAGGGAAGCAGCACCACAAGGGTAAGAGCAGTATGACGTCAAGGAACGCACCCCCTGGAAGGAAGGTCGGCCACATAGCGGCGAGGCGCGTAGGAAGGAGGAAGTGATAGCATGGTAGAGCGCATAGTGTTTAAGGGAATGACGGCCGACCAGGTGTCTAAGCTGAGCGGCGAGGAGTTCCTCAGGCTGGCCAACTCGAGGGCCAGGCGCAGCGTCAAGCGCAACTTCCTGAGGTACAGGGAGCTGTTCAAGAAAGCAGAGGAGTACAGAAAGTCCAAGAACGACAAGCCAATAAGGACGCACGTTCGCGAGGCAGTAATAATCCCTCAGTGGATAGGCATGAAGTTCGCCGTGCACAACGGGAAGGAGTTCCAGAACCTGACTATAACGGCCAACATGGTAGGGTACAGGCTGGGCGACTTCGCGTTCACGACGAAGCGCGTGCAGCATTCCGCTCCCGGAATAAGGGCCACTAAGGGAAGCAAGGCACTGGGTGAAAAGTGATGGAATACTCATTCAACCGCGACCGCGACGGTATAATATTCGCGCACATGAAAGACATAAATGCGAGCTTCAAGGACCTGTGCGCAGTCTGCGACTCCATAAGGTACAAGCCTGTGCCGGTGGCGCTCTCCATACTTGAGAGCGAGGAGAACGGTCGCGCCGTCCTCTACAGGAGGCACAATGCGCACATGGGATCAAGGCACGACCTCGGCGGCAAGAAGGGAAGGTACCCGATAAAGTGCGCCGGCATAGTGCGCAAGGCGCTGCTTAATGCGATGGCGAATTCCAGGAACAAGGGCTTCGAGCCCGACGTCATGTTCGTCGTGCACGCGGCCGCGAACAAGACCAATATAATGAGGATGGGTCCGCCGAAGGGCAAGCTCTTCATAGGAGGAAGCTACGGCTACGCCACGAGCAGGCACACGGACCTAGAGTTCGCGAAGCTCGAGCTTGGGATAGCGAAGGGCACTGAGAAGGGTCTCAGCGAGAGGATGAAACACAGCATCAAGCGCGGCTCACACGAGGTGCACACTCAGAAGGTAAACGAGAACAAAGAGAAAGCATTAAAGAAACCAGCAACTCAATCAACAGCGAAGCCGCAGCCCGAGAAGAAGGAGCAAAAGCAGGCAGCGCCAAAGAATGAAGCAAAGAAAGAATGATAAGCATGGCCATAGAGAGAACATTCATAGACGACGCGATGATTAAGTATGAGATCTCCAAGTTCCTCAGCAAGGAGATAGCGAAGGCGGGCTTCTCGAGAGTGGAGATACAGAAGACACCCGTCATAACGAGGATAACGGTCTACGTGCTTAATCCCGGAAGGGTCATCGGGAAGGGCGGCAAGACGATTGATATGCTCACCGAGCAGACAAAGGAGAGGTTCAAGATGAAGAACCCCCAGATAAGCATCATCGAGGTTGAGAACAGGATGCTCGAGCCCCTGCTCGTGGCGAGGGACATCGCCCAGAAGCTGGAGCGGGGCATAAACTTCAGGAAGATCTTGCAAAGCACGCTCAAGAGCATAATGGAAAACGGCGCGCTCGGCGCAGAAATAATAATAGCGGGCAAGCTCGTGCCGAAGAACGCGCGCCACAAGAGCCTCAGGAAAAGCGTCGGATACATACCGAAGGCGGGCGACGTGACCAACCTCGTGAGGGTCGGAGTCGCAACCGCACTGCCGAAGTATGGCGCGATAGGCATCAAGGTGAGGATAGTGCCCCCGGGCACGAAGTTCCCCGACCGCGAGATCAAGCAGATAGAGCTGCCGAAGCTCATACTGCACAGCTGATGCAATGGACGTGTTCCTACCCGCGATAATCGCATTCCTGTCGATAGCCGTGCCAGGAGTGCTTCTCGCACTCGCGCTCCTCAAGGGCACAAGGCTGCACCTTTTTGAGATCGTAGGCATAGGCCTGATATTCGGGCTCATCGCCCCGGCTACTCTGACGTGGATCGAGTCATACTTCATGGACTACATCCACTTCTTCGCGTTCTCCGCCACGCTTTTCGAGGCCAATGCGCTCCTCATCACGATCGTCGCTGCGGTCATATGCTACAAGGAGGGCGTGTTTGGCGATCTCGCACCCATCATAACAGGGAAGAAGCGTGAAGCCCAGCAGCAGGAGCCCGAGCACCACGATGCAAGACATGCGCATAAGGTGCAGACATGGGTCTGGGCGCTGCTCGTCATACTCATACTCGTCACGCTTTACACAAGGGTGGAGAACATAGGTGTCACACCGACGTTCTTCCAATTCGACTCGTATTACGACATGCTCAATACACAGAGGCTCGTCACGCTCGGATACCAGCCCCTTCTATCAAATTCGGCATGGCCGGTGGTCTCTGCCGGCACTGTGACAAGGGTGCAGCCGATAGTCCCGTACCTTGAGGCGTACTGGTACGAACTCACTGCCGGATTCAACGGGATGGTGTCGTCGTTCAACACGACACTCATGAGCTACGTCAGCAGCCTCTACCCGCCGATAACGGCAGCGCTGCTAGTCTTCGTCATATTCGTGCTGCTCTACAGGGAGTATGACGAGTACGTCGGTCTTGTTGGAGCTGCGTTTGCAGCTTCCGTCCCAATACTCTTCACGACGTTCATAGGCGGCCAGCAGCTGTTGCAGCCGTGGGGGATATTCACGCTGTTCTTCTTCTTCATGGCGTACATGCTCGCGATAAAGGACATGAAGAGCAAGAGGCTCGCGGTACTCGCAGGAATAGCGTTCGCTTCGACATTCCTCGGCGCGCACTACTACACGGTCGATGCAGGAGTGCTCGCAATCTATATAGTCGTGCAGGGGATAATAAGCTCACTGAGGGGAGGCGTCAGCAAGGACTTCTACAAGATGAACATCATAGTGCTGATAGTGATAGCAGTATTCCTTGCCATATACGAGCCATACGGCGCCGTATATGGGTCGGGACTGCCGTCAGTGCTCGGCATCCCGGTGACGATAGCGCTGCCGGCACTCGCATTGATATTCATCGCTATAATAGACATGCTGCCGACTTTCCTGCACCGCAGGAGCATACTGTTCAAGAAGGTCGATGCGAAGACAAGGATAGGCTGGCTAGTGCTGCTGCTGGCAATCGTTGGCATAGCGATACTCTTTACACCCCTTGGGGAGCCGATAAATGGCCTCGTGGCGCTCAGCGCTAAGTTCACAACACCGTCTACCCCGCTCTTCATGACAGTGCAGGAGTATGAGCCAACAGGGTTGCTGTACAACTTCGGTGCATCCGGCATGGGCGAGATCGCGGCCAGCTTCTTCGGCTTCCCGTTCATGGTATACCTTGTCATGGGGGTGGCGATCACGCTCCTCCTCATCAGCATATTCTGCAGGAGGAGCGACACTGGTGTGTTCTACCTGCTGATATCAGTGCCTCTGGCACTTGCTGCGTTCTCTGAGGTTGCGTACATACCGCACTTTTCGGCGGCGTACGTCATGCTCTTCGGCATAATAATAGGCGAGATAGGGGTGCTCGCGAGCAACAACTTCAAGCTCAAGTTCGAGCACCACGACACCTTCATGCACCTGAGAAGCTCATATGAGACCCACAAGGACCTGATGTACGGTGTATTCTCCGTGGCGCTGTTCTTCCTGTCCCCGTTCCTCACGATGGCCTTCCTGGTAATCGTGATATTCGTAGGCAAGCCACATAGCAGGAACGCGATGTGGGCCCTCTTCGGCATATTCATCGTGATTGAAATAGCGAGCATAGCCGCCGGGCAGATGATAACAGGAGAAGCCGTGTCGATAACACAGGCGATATCTGCCGCATCCACATACTCCACCAACCCGACAGGTGCGTGCAGCATCCTATCAAACCAAACAAATAGCATAGGCATAAACCTGTTCTGCAACCAGATACCGCAGTACTGGCTCAATGCGATGTCGTTCATCAACAGGACTGTCGGACCTGCAGGTCCGCGCGTGCTCTCATGGTGGGACTACGGAGACTGGATCAACTGGTTCGGCCAGAGCAGGGCAGTGCTCAGGGGAGATAATTCCGTGCCAAAGGAAGATTTCGCCACCGCGGCCCACTATGTGCTAGGGTCTAACGACAGCTACAGTCCAGAATCCCTGGTTAACTTCATGAACACCAACCAGACGAAGTACGTGCTGTTCGACCAGGACCTCATAGGCAAATGGGGTGCCCTCGACTTCCTGGCGTGCGTGAACATAAACGCCACGTCGCGCGCATTCGCGATATCTCAGGGCAAGCAGCAGAGTCCGCAGCAGCCCTTCGTGCTCGGCACTTCTGCCTGTGAGCTGGCGCACGATCCCGAATTCGCGCTCGTACCGCTGCCGGCACTCGCGCCATCATTGCAGCAGCCCTCGCTCAGCAACTATTGTTCGATATCTAGTAATACTACCCAGTACGCTCTCTCGTACGTGGTCGTGGGATCCAGCCTGTCGAACCAGACTGTATGTGCGTCGCTGCAGCCCAATGCCAACGGCGCAGCTAGGCTGTATTATCCGAACGGCACCGCAATGAACGCGTACATCTCTCTCGGGCAGCAGCCGCTCGGCGCGATAAGGATCTCGCAGAACGGCCCGACATACCTGCAGTACTTGATAGTCTACACACCCAACGGCCCGAACGACACCATAACCAACGCGCCGACAGGATTCTACACATCCAACTACTATCGCGGGTTCTTCCTCGGCTACCTGCCTGGGATGACTGCTGTATACCCGCCGAGGTCGGCCAACGTGATAAACTACGTCAATGGCACGTACGCTGTGCGCATATTCGCGCTGAACAATTTCACCGGCACCATACCTCCAACACCGCAGAAGCCGAGCTATATCGTGAATAACTACACGACGACGTAGCGGATAAGAATAAAAGCGTTAACATACAAACTCTATTGATGGGCTTGTAGCTCAGCCTGGTTAGAGCGGCGGTCTTATAACAAACTTCCCATTGAGAAGTTTTATCAGGAAGAAAGCCGTAGGTCGAGAGTTCAAATCTCTCCAGGCCCATCTGATTTTGTGATAAAGGCCATCGTATTTAACATGGGCGGCATCATGCCGGTCAATAGGTCGGCTCGCAGGTACAATGAACTGCTAGCCGAGGTCGACAGGAATCTCGGAAATGTAAAGGCGGCAAAGAAGCCCAGTGTCAACATTTAACGAGGCCCAAGCAAAACAATATATATCTAAACCGCAGCTGTAAAAGCATGCAGAAGAGAGTCGCATCCCTCTACAGCACTGGCGACACCATCGAGAATGTAAGGATATTTTCAGAGGAGGCCATCCTGCGTAGGAACACAGGGACAGAGAGCGGATACGAGAGGGTTTTCAAGGAGGCGCTCGTCGACATGGGCGCAAAGGCGCTGTACGAACCGTTCAGGCTCCACATCATATCATCGTGCAAAACCCTGATAACTTACACCCCGGATTTCCTCCTGCCATTCGCCGTCGGCGGAAGGAAGATAATGATAGAGACTCACCCAATTGGGTCCCTGCACATCTCGAAGGCGAAGGAGGACTTCGCGAATTTTGCGTCCTTCAAGAGGCTGTACGGCCGCATGTTCTACTTTGTCGTCGCTTCGGATCTCCATCCCGAAGCGCTGAAGCTCAGGACGGGGGTCAGCATGCAAGAGTTCTGCGACGAATACTGGATGGTGTGCGGGCCGTTTAGGGACAAAAGCGATCAGAATGCGATCAAGGAGACCGTACGCATGCATCTAGAAAAGCTCCTGGCACGCAGCGACCCGGTCAAGTACGCATGATCGGCAGCGCATTCATACCGCGATTCAAACTTCGTATTCCTTGCGCTCGACCGTGCACGGATTGCCATCCAGGTGCACGACCTTCCCCCTTCCTGTAGAGAAGACGCTTGTCCATGCAGTGCTGAATCCCGATTCGCTGCCATGCTCGCAGATTGTCCCCTTGTGGTCTGAGAGCGCAGATATCGCCGCATCCACGCTGAGCGACTTGCTTCCGTTGATAAGGCTCTTCAGCCTGTTGTGTCTAGATATCGCGTCATCGGCACCTTTCTGCCCGCCAACGCTCTGGAAGTGATTCGTGGCGACCACGAGACCCTTTGCGAAGCTTCTCGAGTCAAAGTGCTTCGGCCCGGCTTCGACAATCGCTATGGTTCCCGACTTGTCCGCTATCACGAAGTTGAAATCCCTTGCATGCTTGGCTTGCGAGAGCAGCTGCATCGCGCTCCTGACATCCTTGCACGTGTCGAGCACAGCGCGCATCATCAGCGTCGGAGACATCCCTACGCCAACGCCCCCCCTTGGCACGCACGATCCAGCTATCGCGAGCCCCTCAGAATTCATACCATCCTGCCTTACCACAGGAGTGTCTGTATTGGCGAAGCTCGACAGGGCGCCCTTGGGGCTTGTCTTTATCGACATGTCATGCCCTACCCTTCTTGGTTGCCTGTTGTAGTTCCTGGCAAGCACCGCCTTCCTTCCAGGAACAATGCCAGGCCCCGCGGCAAATGCAACAGAATGGTCATCGTGGATGACATGGTTGGTGAGCACCATCGCCATGACATCCTTGTAATTAGCCTTCAGCCCCAGCCCCAATCCGTCTATCTCTTCCATTACTTCTGGGAAAACGCGCCTGACCTCATTCATGCTGTCCTTGGCGAACCTAACATCGACGGAATTGGCATGCGGCACGACGAACCCCGCTGCCCTCAGTTCCTTCCCGCAGCTGAACCCTATGTCAAAATAACTGCCCGAGAGACGCATGCCGTGCATACCCAACCTACTTATCACTCACTGTGTCTAAATATTTAACGATTGCGGGAACGTGCGGCTTTCTAGCTAAGCCTCGATAATGGCGATTGCCCCGAGGCACAGCAGTATCACGTCTAGACCTAGGCAGTACTCACATATCGAGCCTATGGCGTACTGTGATAGCAGGGAGTACGCCGCTGCCCCTATGCCGAGCACATACCACATCCTGCTGGCCGTCCTGAGCTTGGCAGACCTCCTGCCAAAGAACAGCACTATCGCGGCCACGAACCACACCACCCCTCCGTACGCTATCTGCATGCCGAAAACATTGGAATAAGTGCTTGTTTCAACCCTCTGGCAGTTGATGATGTTGGAGATGCTGCAATACAGCGGTGCGGCCCCTGCCTGTACGAGCATGAGGTATAAGGCATCTGCAAGACCTATGATTAGCAGTGCGAGTATTATTTTTTCCATGAATTCCATGCATTCCACGCTTTGTCTGGTCGTTGTTTGATTAAGGAATATATTTTTCTCTAGCTTTTAATAGCGTATCTGATTTGGGACGGTCAACAATCTTGATTTGGCGTCCGCAAAATCTGCACTTCCCCTCAAGGATATCATAGCCATTTATGTAGTAGCCGAACCTCGTGACCACAACCTGGCCGCACTGTGGGCAATACGTGCTCTCGAACTTGTGGCCAGGGACGTTGCCCACGTAGACATACTCGAGGCCGTTTTTCACTGCTATGTCATGGTGTCTCTCCAGCGTCTCTATAGGGGTAGGCGGCAGGTCGAGCATCTTGTAATCTGGGTAGAAGCGGGTGAAGTGCACCGGCGTGTCCTTGCCAAGCTTGCGTGCAATCCATTTTGTCAGGGAATTGCAAGCATCCAGCGAGTCTCCAACTTCTGGTATCACCAGGTCGGTTATCTCTATGTGCATGCCGCACTTCTTCATTGCTAGGAGCGCCTTCCTGACAGGCTCATTCGAAGTCACGGCTTCGAACCTGTTGGCGAACTTCTCCTCCCCATTGCCCTTGAAGTCCACCACCACCGCATCTATCAACCCCTGTATTTCCTTGACGGCCTCTTCCGTCATGTAACCATTGCTGACGAACACGTTGAACAGCCCGTGCTCCTTTGCCAGCTCCGCAACGTCAAGGGCATACTCGGTGAAAATTGTCGGCTCATTGTAAGTGTAAGCAATCCCGTCAACGCCGTAATCGAGCGCCATCCCAACTATCTTTTCAGGCGAGTATTCGTCGCCCTTTATGTCACGCTCTTTGGATATGTTGTGGTTCTGACAAAAGAGACAGCCGAAGTTACATGACGACGTGCCTATGCCGAGCACGCTAGTTCCGGGCATGAAGTGGTTGAACGGCTTCTTCTCTATAGGGTCGATTTGCAGGGCCTCTAACCTGCCATAATTAGCAAGGTAGAGCTTCCCTTTCCTGTTCTGCCTTATGAAACAGAAGCCTGCAGACCCATCAGGGATCTTGCAGCGCCTGGCGCAGGCTGTGCACTCTGCCTTATTATTCCCGAGCGGCTTCCATAGCTTTGCAAGCACCTTCATCGCGATTACCCCCTCTCAATGCCTTATCAAGCCATTTACGGGCTAAGTTATTCTATGTTTGCCGCGCCCGCCCGCCACGTTCGTATACGCATCCAGGCTGCCTCCTTGCCAGGCGGCTTTAGATTCCAAAAATCTAGAGGGTTTCCGGACGATACCGCAAGCCTTTTAAGCTTAAAATCCAAATACAATATTGACCGATATACCGACGGGAAAACGCTGGTTTGGGAGGGCCTTTTTACATGGATGAGAACAGCTATTCCGCAAAGGACATAATCGTGCTTTCCGGGCCGCAGGGCATCAGGAAGAGGCCCGCGATGTACATAGGCAGTACGAGCAGCGCAGGCTTCAACCATCTCCTTTACGAGGTGCTCGATAATTCGATTGATGAGGCGATAGCTGGCTTCTGCACGAGGATTACGGTTACGCTCTCTGATGAGGAGGGCATCGACGTCGCCGAGGTATCGGACAATGGCAGGGGCATACCCGTCGATATAATACCCAAGGCCGGCAAGTCCGCCCTCGAGGTAATAATGACGTCGCTGCACTCCGGCGCGAAGTTCAACAACAAGATCTACAAGGTATCTGGGGGGCTGCACGGCGTGGGCCTCACGGTGGTGGATTCCCTGTCCGAGTATACTGTCGTTACCGTGAAGAAAGACGGAAAGGAGTACAAACAGACGTTCAGCAGGGGAGTGCCGACTTCGGAACTGCAGGTAGTGGGGGAGACCAGCCAGACGGGCACCATGATAAGGTTCAAGCCAGATAAGGAGATATTCTCGGTAAGCAAGTTCGACAGCATAGCAGTGGAGGAGAGAATACACGACCTCGCGTTCCTGAACCCCGGCCTCGTAATCGAGCTGCATGATACTAGGGGAGGGCAGGACAACCCGAAGTACTTCGTTTCGGAGAAAGGGCTGATCGATTTCCTCGCATTCGTGCGCGGCAAGAAGAACGAGCTGACCAGGCCGATAACGATACAGAAGCAGGTCAGCGACGAAATCAAGGTCGAGGTGGTCTTCCAGTACGTCGATGACTATTCCGAGGAAGTAGTCTCCTTCGTCAACCGTATAAAGACTGGAGAGGGCGGCGCCCACGTCACCGGCTTCCATTCGGCCCTGACGCGCGCCATAACCTCATATATCCAGTCAAACAAGAGGAACGGCAGGAACGGCGGCGCGACCGTCGAAGGGGACGACACACGTGAGGGTCTGGTCGCGATAATCTCGATACTGATGCAGAACCCGGAGTTCGAAGGCCAGACTAAGGAGAAGCTTGGCAACGCCAGCGTGAAGAGCATAGTCGACAGTACAGTCTATTCCACGCTCTCCACCTACCTGGAGGAGAACCCCGCAGAGGCCGCGAAGGTGCTGGCGAAGGTGCAGAATGCAGCGGAGGCGAGGGAGTCGGCCAGAAGGGCGAGGGATCTGGCGAGGAAGAAGGGCATGTTCGAGGGCTCCGTGCTGTCAGGGAAATTGGCGGACTGCACGGAAGACGACCCCGAGAAGACAGAGATATTCATAGTGGAGGGGGACAGCGCGGCAGGCAGTTCGAAATCGGGCAGGGATCGCTTCTACCAGGCGATACTGCCGCTACGCGGCAAGGTGCTCAACGTCGAGAAGGCGACTGACGAGAAGATATTCTCGAACAAGGAACTACACCTGATGGTCACGGCGTTCGGTACGGGCATAAAGGAATCGTTTGACGCAAACAAGTCGCGATACCACAAGATAATATTCCTCACCGATGCAGACGTCGACGGCAGCCACATACGCACGCTTCTGCTGACGTTTTTCTATAGATACCTAAGGCCATTGATAGACCGCGGCTACGTCTACATAGCGCAGCCGCCGCTCTACAAGGTCTCAAAAGGCAAGGAGGTACACTACGCCTACAACGACGCCGAGCTGAACGAACGGCTGAAGCAGTTCGACGGCAATGCGGCAGTGCAGCGCTATAAGGGTCTTGGGGAAATGAATCCGGAGCAGCTGTGGGAGACCACGATGGATCCGAAGAGGAGGGTGCTCAAGAGGATAATGATAAAGGACGCCGAGCTGGCAAACTCGATATTCTCGGTGCTCATGGGCCTTGATGTCGAGCAGAGGAGAAAGTTTTTGGAGGAGCACTCGAAGGACGTGAACTTCCTGGACGTGTGAGGACATGGCAGAGGTAATAGAGTCCGCGATAGAGAAGGAGATGCAGACCAGCTACATAGACTATGCCATGAGCGTCATAGTCGGAAGGGCCCTTCCGGATGCAAGGGATGGACTCAAACCTGTGCAGCGCAGGATTCTCTACGGCATGTACAGGATAAACAACGTCCACAGCCAGCCCACGAAGAAGAGCGCGAGGATTGTGGGTGAAGTGATGGGAAAGTATCACCCGCACGGAGACGCTGCCATATATGACGCCCTGATGAGGATGGCCCAATCATTTACGATGAATCACACCCTCGTCGCCGGTCAGGGCAATACGGGCTCGATTGATGGAGATCCGCCAGCTGCTGCGCGTTATACAGAGGCAAGACTGACAAAGTTGGCCGAGGAGATTCTCGAGGACATAGACAAGAACACTGTCATGATGGTACCAAACTTCGACAACACTGAGGATGAGCCACTCACCCTGCCATCAAAGGCGCCAAACCTATTGATCAACGGCAGCTCCGGCATAGCGGTCGGGGTCGCCACGAATATACTCCCGCACAACCTTGGCGAGGTGTGCGATGCGATAAAGGCCTTCATAGCGAACAAAGAGATAACCTCTGAGCAGCTTACGGGATACATAAAGGGGCCGGACTTCCCAACAGGCGGATCTGTCTTCTACAACAGCGGGCTGTACTCCGCGTACCTGACGGGCAGAGGTTCCGCAACGATAAGAGGCACCTCTACAACAGAGGAGGGCAAGTCGGGCAGCGCGATAATCATAACAGAGATACCTTACAACGTCAACAAATCACAGCTAATGGAACAGATAGCTGCGCTTGCAAAGGCCAAGAAGCTGCAGGGCGTGACGAGCATAAGGGACGAGAGTGGCAAGGAGGGCATCCGCATAGCGATAGAGCTGAGGAAGGATGCCAATGCGGACTACATACTCAACCTCCTGTATGCGCACACACAACTGCAGATCACGGTCCCTGTTATGAACATAGCGGTCATGGATAATTCGCTGCTCACGCTCAACCTGAGGCAGTTCATAAAGATATTCGTGGACTACAGGTTCGGCGTCGTGACCAACAGGACAAGGTTCGACCTCATGGCGTGCCAGGACAGGCTGCACATAGTCGACGGGTTGCTGATAGCCACGGCGAACATAAACGAGGTCGTGACGCTCATTAAGAAGAGTGAGGACACGAAGGTGGCAAGGTCCTCGCTGATGACCGTCTACTCAATATCAGAGAAGCAGGCCAACGCGATACTGGACATGAAGCTATCAAAGCTGACGAGCCTCGAGGCCTCATCGTTGAAGACGGAGCAGGCCGACATGAATGCCAAGGTCAGGCAGTACACCGAGACGCTCGCCGACCCAGACCTGATATACGCGATAATAAAGGACGAGACGGACTACATCAAGCAGCATTATGCAGTGCCGAGGCATACGAAGATAGAGCGCAGCGAGCTCCCTGTGGAGATCGAGCAGGAGGACCTAATAGAGGACACGGACACGACGATAATACTCACCGGAAACAACTACATAAAGCGCCTGCCGGCCAAGAGCTATAAGCTGCAGGAGAGGGGAGGCAGGGGTATCAGGGCCATAGAACTCAAGGAGGGTGACTTCGCGAAGCAGACCCTCTACTGCAAGACGAAGGACATGCTCCTCGCCATATCGACCAAGGGAAGGGCCTACTGGATGAAGGCGTACAGGATACCTGAGGGAGACAGATATGGCGTCGGCAAAGCCGCCATCAACCTGTTCAAACTGCAGGACGGCGAGAAGATAGACACAATCATAAACACCAGGGAGTTCTTAGACTCGTTCATGGTGTTCGTGACCGAGAAAGGAGTGATAAAGCGCGTGCGCGCCGAGAAGTTCTCCCACCCGAGGGTGAACGGGATTAATGCGATACCCATCCGCGAGGGCGACTGCCTTGCGGATGTCTGTGTGTCAGATGGCAGGTCAGAGCTGTTCATCTCAACCACCTCTGGCAAGTCGATAAGGTTTGCTGAGCAGGAGCTCAGGCCGACGAGCAGGACTGCGCACGGCGTCAGGGGGATCCGCGTCAGGCACAACGACAAGGTGACCAACGTCATCCCGGTGACGGGCACGGATTACGTCATGTCCGTCACGGAGAAGGGGTTCGGCAAGGTGACAGAGCTCGGGCTGTATAGGCTGCAGCACAGGGGAGGCGGGGGAGTGCTTAATATAAAAGCGAACGACAAGACTGGCAGGGTCGTGAAGTCCCTGAGGGTCAAGGACAGCGATAGCATTCTCCTGATAAGCTCTACAGGAATATCGATACAGTTCCCTGTATCGTCGGTAAGAAAGACTGGCAGGGCCGCAAGCGGAGTCAGGATGATGCGCCTCGAGCCTGGCAGCGCAGTGGTCGACGCGCAGGTAATAAGCGATGCTCAGCAGCCCCAGACAGCAACAGCGGGGCCAGGCCCGCAGATATAATTCACCCGACAAGAATCGCAAGAGTATCTATTTATATCACGGAAGCAGATTACACATAGTGATAATGTGGATATACACGTGCCAAAGCCCAAGTACGGTGACTTCAAGGCAGTTACTGGGCAGACTGGAGTGACGATATATATGATGAAACCTGAAGGCGGTGCAGACCTCCAACTGTCCACGGAGCTTCTGAGTAGGGCGAACCTACGCTTATACACCTATCAAGAGATTCTCCCGATTCTAATGAAAGACAAGTCACTACTGGACGAACTGAAAGGAGAGACATTTTACCTTGCAGGCACCGGATTGCGTAGTGCTGAAGATATATGCACGGTTGACGATAAAGGAGAATTAGCAGAAATACGAAAAGTGTACATACCGCACAATCTACGTGTCCAAACCTGGGCCGGAGAAAAACCACTATTCCTCGACGTAGTACCGGACGAACTACTTGCGGCCTTCGCTGCTCGCTTCAACCTCAATGCGCAGGAAGAACCATTCCTGAAGTATTCGGTTGTGCTTGGGACACCGCTAATCTCGGAAACTGTCAAACCAGGACCTGCCACGGAGTCACTGCTCAGCGACGTGGAGGAACAGGAGGAGCACCTTGTGGAAGGGGACATATCCAACCACAACCTTATGCGCAGGGTTATCGACGTCTAAATGGTGTCAATCCTGTATGATACCCCTCTCCAGACAATCTCATTTTTCATCCTTGCAGATACAAGATTAATTGCGTATACCAAATCTATGAACAGGCAGATGAACGCTATATCGGGGCTCTTTCTCCTTGCTCTCCTGTAAGTCTTCCATAGCCTTATCCCGAACGGCACCAGAAAGACCAAACAGAGATAGCTGTAGAAAATGCTGAGCACGATTGCGGAATAGAGGAGCAGCGCGTTCGCGGCGTAATATATTAGGCCGTACTTGAAGTTGGAGCTGTAACCGCGTATTGAAAGAGCCGTCTGCCTGTTGGCCCATTCGCTGAACTTCGCGAAGCTATCATCCGATGGCACCTCGACCAGGCTCTTGTTAACGTAGTGGACGCGCAGTTTCTTCCTCTTCGCTATCTTGGTTATCGCTATATCATCTGATATGGACCTGCTGAAGAATCGCATCGACTTTGCGTCAAGCAGGTCCTTTCTGAAGGCCATCGACCCTCCCCATGAGAACCTCGTGTTCTCGCTCTCCATCAGACCGTTGCCGACGAATCCCCAGACCATCTTCACTCTTGCCCAGAAACCAGACCCTTTCACTGGGGCGAAGTAGGGATAAGCTGTGGAAACGCCGATGCTGCCGTCTCCCAGCGGCCTGACGAGTTCCGAAAGCCAGTCCCTGTTGCAGATTATGTCGGAGTCCGCAATGACGTACACACCGTAGTACTGAAAGGCCTTCAGCGCTGTGGTGATTGCCATTACCTTGTTGCTGCCAACCCCAGTGTCCTTCTTCGTAATGTATTTCACGTGCGCCTTCTTTATCTCTGCGACTGATGGATCCATAAGCGAGTCCGGCACTGCGACAATGTCATAGCTTGGGTAAGTCTGCTTCTTTATCGACTCTAGGCCCTTCCTGAACATCAGGTCTGCGCCCTTGCACGGCACGATCACGAGTACATGCGGCTTGAAGCCCTTCTTCTCAATTAGGTTGCCACTCTTCCTCTTCGCAAAGCCTATGGCTATCAGGCCGATCCATATCAGCGACAGGAAAGCTATGAATGGGTTCATCAGCAATGTCAACATCATCTACCGTTGTTGAACTGCAGGCAGTCTATATTTACATCTATCAGTTCCAGCGTTTTCCTGATGTTCAACTTTATGTCCTCCCTCATGTTGGCCTTCTTGGCGAAGAATGCCCCTATCTGGCCGCGCAGTCTCTCGTCCTTGACGCAGGATAGGCTGCTGGCGAACTCGCCCAGCAGCAACGTTCCCGGCTTGTACCTTGCCTTAAGGGACTTCCAGTTCGCCTCCATCCATTTCCACAGCAGCTCCGGTGCACGCGGGTTGAGTGACATGATGTACGGTATGATATATCCGTCCTGAAGCCTCACCTCCTTTGACAGCGAGAACGCAAGGGCGTCCTTGATTGACCGCTCCCTGCCCGACATCGCCATGCCTATGAGCGCGTCTACCTTCTCCTCTGCGCTGCCGGCCTTCCTGTAAAGCCTGACAAGTTTGCCAAAGGCGCCATCGCGGTTTATCGCCGCGACCTGGTAGACCGTCCTCCTCAGCTCGTTGTCCACGGGCTTACCGGAAAGTGCGGAATCCAGCATCGAGACGCACTTTGTTATCGTGCTGCGCTCTCCGCACCTTCCCGAGGCCAGTATCGCGCCGCTCCTCATGCGCTTGACATAGCCCTGGTCGCCCTTCTTTGCTTTCCAGCCAAGCCTTTTTATGAGCAGGTTGGAATAATCTCGCAGATGCTCCAGCACCGCATCTGCGGAATCAGTCCCGTAGGAGAGGATATACAGGCTTGTGAGGCTGTTCAGCAGGGCGAGATCTGTCGGATACCCGCAGCCATAGAATGCCTTCATGCGCTTGAGGAAGCCATCGATGCGAATCCTGCCAGATCTCGCAAGCACGTACATGTCGTTGGCAAGGCCCCACGCGTCGACGTTGCCGAGTTTCCCGGATTTTACGGCCGCAGCAAGCTTCGACATCGATGCATCATCATAGAACACCCTATACACGCCAGTTTGATCGCAGTTTAACTTTATCCATCCGTCACAGCGCGGCAGACTCGCCCTCTTGGCATCCATGACGACAAATCCGGGACTTCCTCCGCCGCAGACGTAATGTACGGGCACGGGCCATGTTCCAGTCGCCCTTTCCCTCTTCGAGAGGAAGAACCTCTCCTGCGTTACCGAGCTTCCGTTCACGTGCAGTGCCGGATAACCGGCCATCGTTATCCATGACGTTACAAGGTCCTTGACGCCCCTGCCCTTGGCGGAGACGCCGCTGAGCGCGTCCCAAAGGTCGTCCTTCTCCGCGTTGGAGAGCGCGTGCTTCAGGAGGTAGTCATGCAGCCCTCTCCTGAAGTCTGCATCCCCTATGAAATCCTCGAGCATCCTGAGCACTGCGGCCCCCTTCCTGTAGCTGATGTCATCGAATACCTTGTCTATCTCCTCGACGGACTTTATCTGCGAGTAAATCGGGTGCGTATTTCTGAACTCGTCGGTGCCAAGCGCCACGTCGACCTCTTCATCGAAAAAGTCAAGTCCGCGCTTCCATTCCGGGAACACGGCTTCGACGGCCTTGAAGCTCATGAATTCCGCAAACGCCTCATTAAGCCATGTGTCGTCCCACCACTTCATCGTAACCAGGTCGCCGAACCACTGGTGCGCTAGCTCGTGCGATACAGTTTCTGCAATCCTCGTGCGCACGCGCGTGGAGGTATGCTTCCCATATAGCATGTCCTGTTCCCTGAACGTGATCGCGCCCCAGTTCTCCATCGCCCCAGCCGCGAAGTCGGGTACTGCTATCAGGTCCATCTTCGGGAGCGGGTACTCGATGCCGAAGTAGCGCTCGTAAAACGCAAGAAACCTCTTCGCGTAATCGAGGGCGAGTCTGCATCCATCCACCTTTCCCGGCACGGCGAACGCGCGCAGCCTCTTCCCCCTGTAGGTAAGGGAAACATGTCCGAACCTGCCGACTCCAATGTAGAGCAGGTAACTTGACATCTTCGGCGTAGGCATGAATGCGACGCGCTTCCTGCTCCCTAGTTTTCTGACGGACTCGACCGGCATGTTTGATATCGTCTCGAGGTCGCTGTCAGTCACTATCGACAGCCTGAACTGCGCCTTGAACGACGGCTCGTCAAAGCACGGGAATGCCGTCCTCGCATGCGCAGGCTCGAAATGCGACGACAAAATATATGCGTTCTTCCCCGTACCATTACTGTACCTGCTCCTGTAGAAGCCGTACATCCCGTCGCCGTTCTTGCCACTGAACTCTATATGCAGGACCGCGCCGCTGTCGACCTTGCTTGCAAATCGAAAGGTCGCCAGCTCGCCTTTCTTGTTGAGCAATACCACTGCCTTCTGTGTCTTTCCCTTGTACGTCACGTTGACGTTCCTTATCGTGAGTTCGCTCGCATTCAGCGTTATCTCGCTGTATGGACGGCCGAGCTGCAGCTCTATATCCTCTTTTCCAAGGAAGGCGAAGGTCCTGAAGTCCGTTTCTATCTCTATCCTGTAATTGAGGGGCCTGATGTCGGTGCGCAGCCTCCGGCCCATCGCACCACTACTTCAGCCTCGTGGAGTCGAGGTTCCTCGGTGCCCTCGCGTCTATGTGCAGCGAGCGCTCCGCACCCCTTGCGAGGTCCTCGCACTTGTGCTCCTCACCGTGCATCGTGAACACGCTCTTCGGCTTCGGTCGTATGTCCTGCATGAAGCTGATCAGCTGCCTCCGGTCGCTGTGTCCCGAGAAACCCTCCACTGTCTTCACCTCCATGTTGATCTTCACGGGCCTAAGTCTGCCGTCCTCATCCGGCAGCGGCACTTCCCTCGTCCCGCTCTGTATTCTGCGCCCGAGCGAGTTCGAGCTGTTGTATCCGACGAACACCAGCAGGTTCTTCGGATCCTCCGCCAGGTGCTTAAAGTATTCGACGCTCGCGCCCCCGTTCATCATCCCGCCGCTCGCGAGTATTATCGCAGGCCCTCCATCAAGGACCTCTTCGCGCTCGCCCTTCACGACCTCGAAGATTTCGCTCTCGAATGGGGAGCGGTTGTTGAGTATCCTGTTCTTGAGGCTCTCCTTGAGATACTCTGGATAGGCTGTGTGGATTGCGCTGGCCTCGAGTATCATCCCGTCGAGGAAGACTGGTGCCTCTATCCTGTACTGCCCTGTGTTCGCCATATAATTCTCGAGCACGAGCTGTACCTCCTGGCTCCTCCCCACAGCAAAAAGTGGTATGAGCACCTTGCCCCCATTCTGAATGGTGTGCTGTATCGTGTCCATGAGGCTCTTCTCGGCATCATGTCTGTTCGGCGTTATATCGCCATTGCCTCCATACGTGCTCTCTATGAAGAGCGAGTCTATCCTGGGGTAGCGATTCCTCGCCGGGTCGAACAGCCTCGTGAATCCATACTTCATGTCGCCAGTGTGCACTACGTTGTACATACCCTCACCGACGTGCAGGTGCACGGTGGCGCTTCCCAGTATGTGCCCCGCATTGTGGTACGTGAGCTTGAGCTCGTCCGTTATGTTGGTGACCTCACCGTAGTCCCTAGTTATAGTGTGCATCAGCATCTTCTTGACGTCCTTCTCGTCATACAGCGGAGTGCCTCCGCTCCTTGCGACAAGCTTTGTGTAATCGTTGAGCAGCAGCGCCATCAGGTCCCTCGTAGGTGGGGTACAGTACACTGGCCCATCATATCCATACTTGAAAAGGTACGGTATGAACCCAGCATGGTCCATATGCGCGTGCGTGAGCACTACCGCATCAAGCTCATTTATCGAGAGGTTGGCGCTGTCAAGGTAAGGGAACGCCTTGTTGACATCGCCGCTGGCGTTCGCGTCCAGGCCCTTTATCCCGGGTTCGGGGCTGATACCGCAATCTATCATTATCTTCGAGTGCGGGGTTTCAAGAAGCAGGCTGCTCCTCCCGACCTCGCGGAACCCTCCCAAGGCGGTCGCCTTGAGCCATTCGCTCTTGACTATCGGTGCGTTTATCTTCTTGCCTATGCCGAGCATGAACTTCTTCCTGAATGGGCTTTCGGTGAACATCAGGTTGCGCACGCCGTTTATCGTGTCGCTGTTCATCGTCGGCATGCGCAGCGTCTTGGCAAGCCAGCCCGTCTTTATCGCTATGCTCTTCAGCACGGAGCCGTTCTTGCCTATTACCAGCCCGGGCTTGAGTGCCTCTATGTAGACCTCGCCGAACTCCGGCACGAACCTTATGTTGCTAATCTTTGCTTCCTCGGGCACGAGCACCTTTATCTCCTCCACGGCCTCCTTCGGGTCCATCAGTGCCTGGCTGTCCCCCCTGAGGATTATCTTGCGCTTTATGGCAGAGGCTATGTTCCTGATTATGTTCTCATTCTGGTAGGCAGCCGCAGGATTCTTCAGGTACACGGCTATGTCAGGTCCCTCGTAGTCCGCCTTGACGAACCCGGCCTCTGGAGGAAGCATCTCCTCTATGCTCTTGAAAACGTTCATGCGCTCGTGCGTCGTGCCTTCTGATTTTTCGTCCATGAATACACTTTGCTAATGCAATGCTGTGAATCGTGAGTGCCGGGCCTGTGGGGTTTGGGCCGTCACTTGCCCGAGATTACCTTATCCAGCTCCTTGTCGCCGTATTCCGTATAGCCGGACTTGGTTATGACGGCGATGGTCATGTGGTCTCCTGTCGCCGAGTCTCTCTTCATCGCTATCGAGAGTGCCTTCGCGGCGAGCTTGACGCCGTCCTTCGTGGACATGCCCTTCCTGTACGAGTCTTCTATGTACCCCAACGCTGTAAGGGAGCCGCTTCCCGTCGCGGTGAACTTGCTCTCCTCACTGAACCCTCCAAGGGGGTCGAGGCTGTAGAGCTGCCCCTCTCCATTGTTCACGCCCCCAACCACTAGCTGCACGTAGAATGGCATCATCTTGTTCTCCTGAAGTATTATCGAGAGCAGCGAGGTCGCTGACTTTGGCGAGAGCGGTCTGCCCTCGTTCATCTTGTAAATCTCGTTCTGCGCCTTGAGTATCCTTATAAGCTCCTGTGCGTCCCCAACCGCGCCTGCCACTGTCATCGCGAGGTTGCTGTCCACCCTGAAAACCTTCCTGGTCTCGCTGCTGGCTATGAATGTATCCATAGTAGCCCTGGAATCCGCGCCCAGTACGACGCCGTCGCTGCATACGAGGCCTATCGTAGTGGTTCCCTTCATGAACCTATCGTAGTTCTCCGCATCTGACTTCATGAATAACACCCTTGAAATAGGAACGACAAGGAATGGATGCCTTAAAGAAAGAATGCCACCCTGCTTTTCCTTGCGCAATGCATTTATTTAAAGCTTTAGTAACCGAGCGCGCTCGCTGGCCTGGCCGCCCGCGGAATTGTAGGTAGTGCTCAAAGCACTACCCTACTCCCTCCCACCAGCTGTATGGCTCCCTTCAGCTCGCCGTACGCGAACGTCCTGTGGACTTTCGTGATTCGCACACGGTAGCTGTTGCCTATTCTGGTCTTCGCGTTGCGTATCAGAACCACGAAGTTACCCACGCGACCGATTCCTCCTCCGCGCGCGTCCTTCGCGTCTATTCTGACGTCGTATTCCAACCCTTCCGCTATCTCCTCTTCGTCTTCCATCATTTTCCCACCTTATTTCCCATTCTCAAGTAGCTTTCCGCAATGCAGCCTTTTAAGCCTATTCTACTAAAAGAGCCAATTCCACTAAAAGTTGCACAAATGCCGAACCGAACGGCAAGATTATTACATGAAAAGCTCAGTTCCGCTTCTCGCCAATGCGCATTTCCACATTGCTTTCCTCGATCATGAGCCTGTACAGCACGGCGCCAACGGCGATGCCTGCTATCGCCAGGGCGGCAAGCGAATAGTCCGCATAAGACTGCATCCTCACCTCTTCTGAAGCGGCGATTCTCTCGGAACTGTTGAGCAGTGCATACGCGCGTGCATGGTCTGAGGTGTTCCTGCTCAGGTTAACGGCCTCATAGTAATCTGCATATGCTCCTGTGAGGTTGGGGTAGAATATGAGGTAGGCGCTCTGGTTCGCGGTCTGCAATACCTCAGCGGTATGGCTTATTGCAGCACCCATGCCACTGCCGTTGGACGAGGCACCTACGACTGTCGCGTACAAAAACAAAAAGGCAAAGGTGGCCGCAACGGCGGCCACCTTCATGGCGATCATGCCATCTACAGGTTCACATCCAGGTTGAGCTGCTCCTTTAGCTCCCTGTACCTGTTCCTGATTGTTACCTCGGTCACGCCCGCCACGTCAGCGACCTCCTTCTGCGTCCTGCGCTCGCCGGCCAGTGCGCCGGCTATATACACGGCGGCGGCGCTGACTCCAGTAGGGCTCCTGCCGGAGAGCAGGCCCTTCTTCATCGCCACCTTGAGCAGCTCTATGGCCTTCTCCTGCGCCTCGCCGCTCAGCTTGAGCGCGTTGACGTACCTGGGTACGTACGATACCGGATCGGTCAGCGGTATCTTGAGGTCGAGCTCGTGCGCTATGATCCTATAGGCGCGCCCAACGTCCTTCTTCGCCACTCCAGATATGCTCGCTATTTCGTCGAGAGTCCTAGGCATGCCTGACTCCCTGCATGCCGCATAGATCGCGGCCTGCACGATTATCTCTATCGGACGTCCGCGTATGAGGTTGTTCTGGACGCACTTCCTGTAGAGAAGCGCGGCAGTCTCGCGTATGTTGTCTGGCAGTCCAAGATAGCTCGATACCCTGTTCAGCTCTGGCAGTGCTATGAGGTAGTTGCGCTCGCTTGAGCTCGCTATGCTCGCGCGCTTGTGCCACTTCCTCATCCTGTAGAGCTGCGCCTGCCTCTTCGATGGTATGCGAACACCCCTTATATCCTTGTTGTAGAGGTCTATCTCTGTCACGAGACCCCTGTTTAGCTTCCTGAACTGCACGGGAGCGCCGGTCCTTGCCCTTGCCGCCTTCTGCTCAGGGTCGAATGCCCTCCATTCCGGCCCGCTGTCCGTGGTGTTCTCCTCTATTATGAGCCCGCAGTTGTTGCAGACGCGCTCTCCCTTCTCTGTATCAAAGATTATATCAGTGCTGCCGCAGCTCGGGCAGCTCTTCTCCTGGACGTCCCTGCCCGTGTAAGATGCCTTTTCCTTCGCGTCCTCATCGGCAGACATCCTTGGTCTGCCCCTCTTCTTCGTCTCATCGTTGACGACGTTGAGTCTATTGTTTCTGTCCACTACAATCTTGCTGGAACCAGCCATGGCGGCGTGCGTGGCCGCGCGCGGATGTGCCTGGCTACTTCCAGCCTTCTTTACATCCTTGCTCTTCTTGTTTGAAGCCATCTCTTCACCTTTTCGAAACGTAAAGCGTGCTAAAATCTGGGAAATATTTTTAAGCCTTTCTAAAACAAGTTAATGCATTTATGAAGCAAAAGATATTTAAACCTTTCTATGTAGTACAACGTCGATAAGCTTATCTATGAGAAGGCCGGATATCCCGCCTAAGTGAGGGGATGGAAGCTCGAAAGATCGACGCCGAGATCGTGACGCGCAAGGTCAGCTGGACTGAGACTATCACGAACAAGGAACTTAGGAAGAGCATGACACACAACAACGTGGTGGATGCGATACTCAAGTCATATCCATTGAGGGAGAAGTACAAGGCCGGTGGGATTTTCCCCGGATGGGTCCTACCGTTCGTCGCCTATCCCAAGCAGGGAGAAGGGCTGGGTGAGACGATATGCTTCGGCGGCGCGACGTTCCCCATTCCAGACGACGTGCTGAGAGAGTATGGAGGGAAGAAAGATACGCTGCTCGTCCTGGACGAGGGCTTCGATGCAGGGCCAGACCTGATGATAAAAGGAAAGGTCGTGAAGGTACTTACGGTCCATCGCGACGAGGAATGGAGGATGCCCGACTTGGAAACCGGCATACCGCAGGGGCAGTCCGTCCCGTACAACACTGCGGATGCGCTTGTCGGATACTTCAAAGACGGTCCCTACATAGGGGCGCTGGCCCGTGGCTTCAATGACCTATATGACGGGAGGCGCACGGTCTATGCCACTATCGGCAACGAGTGGGCGCTTGGAGTAGCATCCTACGAATCGCAGGCCGGCATAGAGCGCACACACCTCCTCCGCAAGGATTCGATGGAGTTGGAGGAATTCGTCGCGCGGATGGAAAACGGGGAAGGAATCAACTGCGGCACGTATAGGATTGGGAAGGAGGACTTCGAGTTCCTGAAGGGCCTAGCGAAGACGCTGCAGACAACCGACGGGAAATGAAGTTGCGGCCCCAGTCCGATGTCTCGGCATATGCCTACCCCCGCTTCCGCTAAAAGAGAAACTATTTAAAAACGCGGTTGCATACTCTCTAGCAGGTGACTAGATGGAGATATCCGAGATTTACAGCAAGGACGTGTACACCGACTCGGGGCAGTACCTGGGAGAGGTGAGGGACGCGATAATAGACCTCGAGAAGGGAGAGGTAAGCAGGCTTCTTATGGAGGAATGGAGGAGCCCAAGCAGGGACGACGTCAAGCGCATGTTGCAGGGCAAGAGCGTGCTCTTCAAGAATATAAAGAACATAGGCGACGTTGTCCTCGTGTCCACTTCAGGCCAGGCCGTGAGGCAGGAGCCGAGCGCTTCCGAGACATCGGACCTGATCAATAGATGACATCTGCTGTCAGCCGCATTTGCCCATGCTAATAGGTAGCGGACGATATCGGTGCTGTCTTGACTAGGTCGCGGTTCGACGTTTGGCAGAAGAACTTTGCGCTCGCGTTGCAGGACGGCGTGGACATAGAGCGTGGCTGCACTGCTGGCCAGGCGGTCTCGCTCTTGCACGGCTACTTCACGCGACTCATATCCGGCAAGAGGAAGCCGTCGCAGGATGACACTAAGATCTTCTACGTGGTCAAGAACGCGGCGTTGGCAATACTCGCGGCCAAGCTGCGGCAGGACACCAACAAGTCGCTTGTGATGGCGTATGATATAGGCGTCGCCAAGAATCACGACTACGGGATGGACAACATACCGAAGTACGGCGTGATAGGCATAACAGTCAGGCTGAACGACAAGTTCATGAGGGTGCAAAATCTCATGAAGGGTGTGCATCCCGAGGTAAGGGACGAGAAGCTACGCGGCACGCTGATAGACATAGTTAATTATGCTACGTACGCAATAATGCTCTACAAAGGAATGTGGCAGTGAGATGCCTCAACCCCTTTATATCTCTGCTTTCTCATATCTTGTAAAGCAGGAGATAGACACAGCAATGTGCTCCCATCGTCTAGTCCGGCCAAGGACGCGGGGCTTTCAACCCTGCAACTCGGGTTCAAATCCCGATGGGAGCAGGTGTTTAGAGGGGTTTCTATACACAACCCCCACAAGGAATGTCTGGATGCTACTCATAAGGCGAATGAGAAAAGAAGATATCGGCTACGTAGCGAGAGTGATGCAGAGGCGGTGGGGCCTTCGGAAGACTGCCGCGCTCTTCGAAGCATCAAGGTACTTAGTCCACGACCGAAAGGCGCGCCACATGCCTGAGAAGTGAGAAAGATGCAAGGAGCGAATAGCGCTCACGTACGCCTGAACACCACACCCCTCAACGTCCTGCTCGGACTGTCCATGTCGCCGAAGGAACTCAGCAGCCGTTCCGCTCCCAATGACTTCATGAAGCTGAACGCCATGCTGAGGCCTGTCTGGCCGACGCTCGAGTAATATCCGTGCAGGAGCCTGTGCAGCGCCAAATCGGTGCCGTATCTCTTTCTCCAATCCCTCTCGTAGGAAACAAGGCTCTTGCCCTTCTTGACATGGCTGGCTATTGATTCCGCTGCCGTCTTCGCGCAGCCAACGCCGAAGATTATTCCCCCTCCTGTCGTTGCCTTGACCTGACCAGCCGCATCGCCCACGAGCAATACATTGCCCTTGACGGTCCTGGACCTTGCGGCCAATGGGATGAGGCTCGCATCCTCCTTTATCGGCTCCTTTCCTTCGAGCATGTCTCTTATGGATTCCAGGCGCGTGAATGCGTCGAACGCCCTCTTTCCGTTCGCCTTCGCCCTGTCCTCTATGCCGACGGCGACCTCAAGCCCAGTTTCAGAGTAGGGAGCAGTCCATCCGAAGAACCCCTTTGTTATGGAGTTATCGAAATAGAGACCCACCATGCGCTTGTCCTCCACATCCACTCCATTGTACACCGCCTTGTACGTAAGCACCCTCCTCACGATTTTCGGGAAGCCGAACGTGCTCGCGACGTTTGATACCGCCCCGTCGGCTCCGACGAGCACTCTGTGCAGCTTGGCAATGGCCGCTATTCCCTCACTGTCGAGTCTCTTCCCAAGCCTTATCTCCGCGCCGCTCTCCTCCGCGCTCTTCGCGCACGACTGCGCGAGTCTAATCCTATCGAGGACGTAAGCCTTCGGCTCCGCTGCCCTCACGGTGAACGTACCACTGCCCGCATGGAAGTGCGCCCCGTACAGCTCGTTGACTACGGAATCGCTGTAATCCAGGCCGTGCCTCTCGAGGCCGCTCTTCGAGAGTATGCCCGATGCCCTGTCGGCCCCCTCACCTATCTTCTGCCTCGCCTCATATACGGTGCACGAAATGTCCCTGTTGCCAAGCTCCCTTGCGAGCGAGAGTCCCACTACTCCTCCCCCTACAATCCCGACCTCAGTTTCCATGAGCGTCACTGTACCGCAGATAACACCCTTTATAAACATTGGTATCCAAACCATAATAAGGTTTACCGACACGGGGTATAACATGCCGCAACGAACTCCGAAGAGCAGCCAGCAGCCTGCAAAGGCTTCTGCGAAGATCAATTTCGACACTCTGAAGCCGAACATACGCATAAACTGCATAGTCGTGAAGGCGGAGCTGCATGCGGTCGTGGACCTTTATGCGCTCTCGAAGAACGTTAGGGGGGTTGACTATGAGCCCGAGCAGTTCCCCGGGGCCATTTACAAGGTCAACAACCCCAGCGCCACGATCATACTCTTCAAGAATGGTAAGATGATCTGCACGGGCACTAACACGATCGCCAACGTCAGGAAGGTGCTCGACATGGTAGCCGATGTGGTTTCAAAGTACGTGTTGGAAGTGACGCCGAAGTGATTAGCGCTTCGCGGTAGGTTCCCATGTCAGCAGTATCAAATGGCGACCTCGTGCGCGCCGCAAAGAAGGTTGCGAAGTTCCGTAGGGCCACGGACGACGTCACGTTCGGCCATGTTGGCGCCGCCATACTCACTGACAAGGGGCATGTTTACACAGGCGTCAGCATAGACGCGTGGTGCGGCCTCGGCTTTTGTGCCGAGCCGTCCGCAATCGCGAACATGCTGACTAATGGCGAGCACGGGATCAGGAAAATCGTTGCGGTTAATGGGCGTAACGGCAAGATACTGCCTCCATGCGGCCGCTGCAGGGAGTTCTTGTATCAGGTGACAGGCGACAAGGAAGTGGGGGTCATACTCGATAAGTGCCGGGAGGCTAAGCTCGGCGACCTGCTTCCAGAGCAGTGGCAGAAGAAGAGTTTCAAGCGTCGGCACTAGCTACCTTTCTCGCCTCCCTGTCGAAGACCCTGAAGAACGCCTTCCAGGAATAGTTCCTTTCGACCTCTGTTCTTCCGCTCTTGCCCATTTGCTCCGCGACCTTCGGGTGCTCTGCAACGTATAGCATCTTTCTTGCCATTTCCTCTTCCGATTCGACAAGGAAACCCGTCTTCCCGTCATTTACCGTCATCGCCGGGCCCCCCTCATCTACAGCAATTACCGGCTTGTGGCTGGCCATCGCCTCGAGCGGCACCAAGCCGTAATCCTCGTTCATCGGAGGGTAGAGTACGGCAGTCGAGCTTGCCATAAGCTGCCTAAACTTGTTCTCGCTAACATTCTCCAGTATCATCACGTCGTGTGCATCCGCTGCCAATGCCCTTATCCTGTCATAATAATCGCGAAACGCCCTATCCTTCGACACCGGCCCGCACAACACGAGCCTGTATCCCTTCTTCATCTTCCTGAACTCGCGGAACGCCTTTATAGCGTATTCCTGCCGCTTGTTCGGCGAGAATCGCGAGGGATAGAGGAAGTACTTTCTCTCATCTGAAGCACCGAACTTCTCGTACTCTATGCCCCCAGGCAGCACGGTCGCGTCGCTCCTGCCGTAGTACTGTTTTATACGCCCGTTCGTATTCTCACTGTTCGCGATTATGCCCTCTATCCTCTTGACAACCCTCTGGTCAAGTATCCTCACCCCCGCGGCACCAAGCGCGTACACCGGCCTCTGGTGTGCCCTCTTGAGCGACAGCCTGAACCTGTAAAGGTCATACACGTCTCGCGGAGGAGTATGGCAATACCAGAGTACATGCGGATTCTTGTTACGCACCCAGTGGCTCGGGGAGATGTGTGCGTTTATCACGTCGTAATCATCGCGAACGCGGAAGTTGTAGAACGAGAGGCCATAGTCCAACCCTTGCGCCACCCTTCCATATGGGAGCAATCGCCTCGTAGTACCGCGGCTTATCACTTCTACATCAAGATCCCTGAACGCGGGGAACGTCGACTTAGGGTCGTATTCAGCAGTGTATATCTTGGCATCATAGTGCTGTGCTATCTTGAGCAGTATCCTCGCGTCCCCTCCCATGAGCGTGAGGTTCGATTGCGCCATGATGAGCTTCATGCTAGATTATCAGAACGAACCAATAAATTGGTTGGCATGCCTGAGCGCAATCTGGTGTACTGCCGGCACCAGATATGCGGGCAACGCTTTTAAGGTTTGACTACGAAAGCCTAGCGGGTGCGAGTATGAAGGGATCTGGAGAAGGAGACGGAAGTTAATCGTGCGCCCCACGTATCAGCTGCGCTAGCTTGTCCTCTGTGTAACCATAGTGCTTTATCAGGCTGCTGTACGGCGACTGGTCCATGCTTATGAGCCTGCGGAAGCCCAGCCCCCCTATGATCGTCGAGGTTATTATCAGCGATGAGATGTTGAAGCCCTTGATTTTGGACAGTTCCGCTTCTAGACCCTCCACTGCGCCTCCCCTGTAGACGGGGGCGAAGAAGAGCAAGCCGTAGGGCGTGCCGAACCCGCAGACCATCGTGAACTTGTTGAGCACGGTGCTGGAATCGGTGATTGTCGTCCTGAAGAACAGCTCCCTGTGCTCCACAAACTGGTCCATGTTGTCCTGATCGGCGTGTATTATCGCGACGTAGCTGATCGGCGGCCTGTCCATGCCTATCGTGGTGCGCAGGATTTGCCTGCGCTCCAGGAGCTTATGGTACGTGTAGTGCGCTGCCCCCTTTCCGAACGCGTGCTTCCTGTCGATCTCTGCGAAGTCCGCATTGCCGTTCCTGCAGAGCTCCTCCAAAACCGCGTACTCCCTCTCGAGCAGCTGCCACGACTCCCTTACGGGCGTTTCCTTCGACTTGTGCCATACCCTCCCCTTGAGGATCTGCAGAAACTCCTCCCTCACCGGTATGTACCCCTGCTCAACCGTGATATAACTGACAACCCACTTGGCGGCGAATCTCCTGAACTGCGGCAGCGTCTTTATCCTGTACATCCACTTCTCGAGCTCGTATGTTGTTTCGGCCAGCACGATGAAGAAGAGATCGTATGCTCCCTTTGTCGAGAACGCGCAGAGCAGCAGCGGCTCGGGGCCTAATGCCTCTCTCACCTCATCTTCGGTAGGCTTGCCTGACAGGAACCTCACCATGACGGCGAACCTCGAGAAACCAAATTCTGTTGTGTTCAGCTCCGCTTCGTACCTCATACCGAGCCTCTTCTCGAGCCTGCCTATCCTGTAGTTGATTGACCCGACGCCAATGCCAAGTTTCTTGGCGATCCCGGCTGCAGATGTACGCGAGTCGTTGCTCAGCGTCTCCAGTATTCTGCGGTCGGCATCGTCGAACGAGATGGACTCGTCGCTCTCGCTCTCCACCTCAGCAAGTTTGTATACTGAGCTTACTTCATTCTTAGCCTTTCTGTGTCTGGCCGGTACGAACCTGCCATCATCCAGTATCCTGCCAAGATAGAGACTCACCGTTACGTTCCTGCCCTTGCTCTCAGAGTGCCGTGCGACGCTCTCCACGACATAGAACCCGTTACGTATCTGCGATACGCTCGCATGCGGGTGTCTCTTCCTTATCAATTCGAAGGCACGTGCGATTGCGGTCGGCAGGGTTATCGGCATCAGCAATAATTCGATGTCAAGGAATATTAAACCATGTCGCGCTGTATGCGAAACGTTTTATTCTTTACATGTAGTATCTGTCTGATTCCATGCTAAAGGAAGACAGAACCGCAACGTCGCACATAATGTTGCAGTCCGCCATGGAGTACCTGATGACCTATGGTTGGGCAATCCTTATCATAGCAGTCGTGCTGGGCGCCCTCTATTCTCTCGGAGTCTTCAACATGTCAGCATTTATGCCCAAGATCGGCCCAGGTGC
>JACWAL010000028.1 GCA_014874295.1 Microcaldota archaeon | reverse complement strand
GCCATGGAGTACCTGATGACCTATGGTTGGGCAATCCTTATCATAGCAGTCGTGCTGGGCGCCCTCTATTCTCTCGGAGTCTTCAACATGTCAGCATTTATGCCCAAGATCGGCCCAGGTGCCTGCCACGTCTTCAGGCCGAACGGCCCGGGCTCTTCGTGGAATGTGGCACTCACAGGGAGCTGTGCTGGGTATCTCCCGCAGTACGTCACGCAGTTCAACGGGCAGAGCAGCTATGTGAGTATGAATCCAATGTCTCAAACCAACGGGGCTACCGGTGGAACAATGAGCGCATGGATTTATATCATTTCCTTAACACACGCCAGCGCAATATTTTCAGCCGATGCCGCTAATCCACAGGTATTGCAAATTTACATATATAGCGATAAACGAATAGAGGCAGACTTTGGCAATGGTAATTGGATTGTTGCGGTAGTAACTCCTGTTTACAGTGGAATTACAGACAAATGGCTCCATGTTGTAGCTACATGGAGCAGCGGAAGTGGTGTGAATATCTATGTAAACGGCATTGCCCAATCTCCATTAGCATATATTGTTGGTTCGCCAAGCAGCGCAGGCTCTCTTATCAGCATACCTTCAGGTGCTATTGGCTGTCTTATTCCCCCACAATATTATTTCAACGGCTTGATCTCCAACGTGCAGATATACAACACGTCATTGACCGCGAACCAGATCCAGTACCTCTACAATGAGGGGATAGGGGGTGCGCCGATATACCTGCAGCACCTGATGGGGTGGTGGCCGCTCAACGGTGACACGAACGACTACAGCGGCAATAACAACAACGGCGTTCCGGCAGGCATTGCGTACAATGGCTCGTGGACTTCCGGGTACTTCCATTAATGAACAGTTCCACGCGCTTAGGGCAAAGCCGACTACCCAAACCTATTAAATTGTTGCATTCGAATAATGGATTGTAGCGAACAGTCAATGTTGATATCGATGTATAGGTATGCGTTTTTGATTGCTATGGTATCCGTGCTCGTGCTGGCCGGCTTTTCCAGCGCGGCCTACAATGTGACAAAGATAAACACCACCGTATCAATAAACGCTAACGGCTCTGCTTATGTTACGGACGTGCTGTATGTGCGCATGAGCAACACGTCAGTGCAGCAGTACACGATAGACCGGTCAGGGCTCAACCTGACGCTCAGCGACTGGCAGTCGCTGGTCGGGCCCTCGCTGGTGCCGCACATAATGAACAGGAGGAGCGGCATATACGGCTTCGGCTTGCTTCCTGGTCCTGTCGTCCTTGTGGACGCGCAGAACACCGCCAGCATCTACATGCACTACTACGTCTCCAACATAGCCACGATAAACCAAACAGGACCAAGGACGTACGAATATGCCTTCAATGCCAGCGACCTCAACTTCGCACAGGGCGTGGGCGGGGTTGTGCTCGGGCAGAACATGCGCCTCAACATCATACTGCCGAACGGGTCTTCGGTGCTGACCGTCTATCCTTTGCCCGATTCGCCCTCGCAGACGCAGAACCTCACCTCAGCGGAAAGGCTGAGCTGGTACGCGGGTGAACCGCTTTACAGCTTCGAGCTCATCTTCCAGTTGAAGACAAGCACCACCTCCGAGGTGCTGGGCTTCTTCGGTTCGATCTACAGCGCACTCGGGTCGTTCGTCTACGTGATAATCGGGGGAGCGGTGCTGCTCTTCATAATATACACGTACCTGAAGATCGGCAGGTAAATAGGACCACGTCATGTGTCCTTCCTGGCCTCGAACAGCAGGTATTCCGGTGCCATGAACTCCCTGTTTATTATCTCGGTTATTTCGGTCGAGAAGCCGTATTTGGCGAGCAGGGAGGTATAAGTATGCAGCGGCCAATACACATTCCTGAAGACGAACTTTCTGCCATCCCCGAACTGGAGCCCTGTCTCGTAGGGATCGCCCTCCATGAAATGGAATCCGGTTGGCAGTACCACCTTCCTTGTTCCGAGGAGTCCCCTTGCCAGGCTAGGCAAGTCGAGGTCTGTGATAACCAGCCTCCCATTGGGTTTGAGCACCCTGCGGCTTTCGGCTATCGACTCTTCCACACGCCTTGCGGTCGGGACGTTCAGCAGCACCATGTTGAGGAGAACGGTATCAAACGTCCTGTCTCTGAAGGCCATATCGAGTATGTTCCCGCGGTCGTACTTCGGGTTCGTGCTGTTTCCATATTCCCTCCTCCAATAATCTTGCCATTGCGCCGAGTTGTCGATTGCGTGCACCCTGCAGCCTTTCGATGCCAGGGACTCTGCAACCTCCCCGTTGCCGCAGCCAGCATCAAGCACCCTGCTACCTTCCGATACCACTACACCCACAACATGGCCGTATAGCGTCCTTGAGAGATACGGGACTATATTGTCAACGTATGCCCTGATGAATTCAGGATTGTCATAAGTTGAAACTCTTGCCATCGCAGCACTTGTTGCACGATTCTTAACGCTTGCCCATCAGCGCGTCCAGGCTTATCTCGAAGGCCGATACTGGCATCTCTATTCCCCAGTTCCTGAGGACAGCGGGACTTATTTCGCCGATGATTCCTGCGTTCTTGCCATTGATAAGCACGCTTGCGCACCTGCCGTCTATGAAACTGGGGTGCTTCAGCGCAGGTGTCTCAATCTTCGCGCCGAACGCCTTCACGACGTTCTGCAGCTCGGACTTGATTGCATTGTATTGCGCGTCCATGCTGCACATGACGGCCGCTGCCTTCCATACTGTTTTGCACCCGAGGTCATCCTTGTCATCGAGCAGCATCGCCTGCCCAACCTCATTCAGGTTCTGTGGGTACTGCCTGTTCCTGTTGTTTGAAAGAACTTCCAGCAGCGACGGCAGCAGCCACGTGCGTACGGTCGAGTACTGCTCCGAGTATGGATTCCCTATTTCTACGGATTTGCTATCTTCCGCGATGCCCATCTTGCGGTAGTTCGAATCCTTGTTCGTGAGCATAAAGTTGAGCAGGTCCTGGAAACCCGAGCCCATGAGCACCTCCCTCACCGCGCTCGTGAACTTTGTGTTTTGTGATAGTTCACCTATGGTGGGAGTGGCTGGGTATGATGGCTTGAGATTGTTGAACCCGTACGCCCTTCCTATGTCGTCCACCACGTCCCTCGCGTGCAGGATGTCAGCCCTGTACGGGGGCACTGTCACAGTGATGGCCCTGCCGCCCTGTTCGGAGCCGAGGCCCGCCTTTGTCAGAAGCACCCTGATCTGTGGGACGTTGAACTCGGTGCCGAGCACACTGTTTACGTAGTCATGCGTCACGTTTATCCTTTCCGTCTTCAGGCCTGGCTCTGTCTCTAAGCTGTTTCCCGTCTTCACCTTGATTGAGCATATTTTTCCCCCGCGGTCCGACAGGACATATAGGAGTATGTTGAGCATCTTCTCTATCGCGCCCCTGTCCTCGCCGGTCAGCTCGACAAGCAGGTTCCTGGTGCTTGCTGTCACCTCGGTTCTCGCGCTGTTGATTATCGGCGGGAATGAGAAAATCCCCGTATCATCGTATATTGCGGGCAGGCTGCCCACCCCCTTGAGTATGTAGCCGTACTCAATTCCCTTTTCGTGCTCCTTTAATGTTCTGCCCAGCGTCATCCTCTCCCTCCTGCCAAGCGGGACGAAATCCTCGCCATCCGGATTGACGGCCCTGTAGGTTATGATATTGCCGGACAGCTTGTCGAGGTCATGGATGCCTATCGCGCCCTTCTTCCTGTCCCTGCCAAGGGTCGCATGCAGCTTCTCCTGCACTTGCATCAGCGACTTTATCAAGGAGCCAGTCACTTTAATGTCCCTGACTATCGCACAGGTTATGAACGGCCTTATGTTCTTCATGCTCGCGTCAACAACGCACGTGAAATCCGACCTCTCGACCGCTGGTATCTTGAGTTTCGTGTCGATTCCGTGATAGAACCTCAGCATCCTCGCCACACCTTCCACAGAGAGCAGGTCCGGCCTGTCTGCGTTTATCTCGAAGGTTATCTCGCCACCGTTCACCTCCTCTGTCTCAAGGCCGAGCTCGAACAGCGTATTCTGCAGTTGCTGCGCCTGGATGTTCCTGCCGACCATATGGCATAATTCTTTCCTGTCGAGCGTCATCGTCGTCATGTGATCAGTACTCCCATATCGTCGGCGCCTCCCTGAGGGAATCAAGGTCGCACAGCGTTCCATGCAGGTTCCTTATGTCGTCGTAGTTGTATAACAGCATCAGCGTCCTCTCCAGCGCCAGGCCCCAGGCCATCACGCGCGCTTCTATCCCGAACGGCTTAAGCATTTCCTCCCTGAACATGCCAGAGTTGCCTATCTCCAGCCATCTCCCGAGCTTTGGGTGCTTCCCGTATATCTCGAAGCTAGGCTCTGTGTAGGGGTTGAATGTCGGCTTGAACCTGACGTCGTTTATCCCAAGCTTCCTGTAGAATTCACCGAACGTGCCCATAAGGTCGCGTACCGTGAGGCCGTCATCCATTACCCAGCCCTCGATCTGGTAGAACTCTAGCAGGTGCGTCCTGTCTATCGAATCGTTCCTGAACACCTTGTCTATGGAGAAGAACCTGTTCGGCGGCTTTCTGTGCTCCATGAGGTAATGCACGGTCACAGATGTGGTGTGCCCGCGCAGTACCATCCTCCTTGCCACTTCCCTGTCCCATTTGTATCCCCATCCCTTCGAGCCCGTGTCGCCGCCGTTCTCGTGCGCCGCCTTGACCTTCGCAACTACGCCATCTGGTAGCGCCTTTATCATCTTCGGCTTGGCCAGGGAGAACTGGTCCCATTGCGTCCTCGCGGGATGGTCCTGCGGCGTGAAGAGGCAGTCGTACACGAAGAACTCCGCGTCCGCGATCGGGCCTTCCATCTCCTTGAAGCCCATCTCTATGAGTATGCGCGACACCTTGTCGAGGGCCATGCGCAGTATGTGCTTCCTTCCATAGTAAATGTCGGGCGTCCGCAGAGATACATCGTACTTCTTGAACGGCACCTTCTCCCACGCCCCGGACTTTATTATTTCAGGAGTGAGCTGCAGTATCTCCTTCTCATTGAGCGCAGGTATCTCCCTCCTTTCCTCGATTAGCTTCCTGGAAAGCATCGTATCAATTAGCTTTAGGCCCACCTCATTGCCCTTACTCAGCTCGGCAAGTGCCGCTTCGAGCTCGGGTTTCGCCGACCTGGCTTTGGCCTCCACCTTTATCTCGCCGTCGCTTACGGTTATCCAGCCATTCTTCTTCGCCCACATGAAGCCTATTGTGAAGTATGGGAGCCTCTGCAGCTCCTTCATCGAGGTCTTGCCTGAGAGTATCTCCTTGATCAGCCTGACTTCTGGCAGGCCATCCTCCAGATATCTTTCTCCTTCCTTCGTAAGAATGTACATGTGAACGCCGGTTAACGTTTCCGATCTAAACTATATCAGCCCAGCATTCTTAAAAGCATCGGCTACTACCTTCGCCGCCCTTGCATATGCAATGAATCTGTCTTCCGGCAGGAGCCTTACCAATTCTTTGTCCCAGATGCTACTTATCCTCGCCATCTTCCTTTCTAGGTTTACGTCGCCGAAACCATGCCCGTGTTCCCTTATCTTCTGGTCTATCAGGCTGGTCTTGACCTCGACCCCCCTGTCTATCAGGAAGTAGAGGTCGTAGAGGTCCCTCGCCTTGGGGTTCGGTCTGAAGAGCAGCGCCATGGCCTTTTCCGCGAGTATCTCCCTCCCATTGAGGACCATGGCCACGTAGGGCTTCAGGTCTGCGTAAACCGGGTTCCTCCTGAAAGTCTGCGTCCGCTCGTATATCCGCGCCTTTTTGTCGATATCTATCTTGAGGTGCTGGTACCTGTTCGACATGCTATAGAGCGGGCCCATTATGCTCAACTCGTATGTAAGGATATCTGCCGTATCATTCCTTCTGAGCACCTTGGTGCGGTAAGTCGACGATACCATATCCACCACGTCATTTATCCGCTTTGGCAGGAGGTTGATTCCATCATGCATATCCACGGAGAAGTCGAGGTCATCTGAGAACCTTGCGGAGCCATAGAATTTTGCCAGCGCCGTCCCTCCCTTGAACGCGAGTCCGGCCCTCCCACCGTAAAGACCGCTAAGAAACAGCTCCTCGATGTAATCCTTCTCCTTCTGATATGGTTGGCTGTAGACGTCCGTCACAAGCAGCGCATCTTTGTCCAGCATGTCTACACCTATCTCTCTACATGAACAGCTTCTCTAACCTGTTCGCTTCCGGTCTGTAACCATTATCGTACAGCAGCTTTGCTACCCCGGTGATTACATAACCTTCTCCGCTCTCCTTCGCATATGAAACTAGCTTCCCCACGTTTATCCTGGAAGGCCTGTCCAGGGCATCGTCGTCTAGGTCGTTCACATCGCGGAAGTACATTATGTCAACAATCGCCTTCTCCGGATCAGCAATGAATATGTTGCCGTCGCCCTCCTTATGGTACCCGAAAAACATCCGGCGCCTCACTTTCCTAAACACAATTTTAAAGCCGAGCACGCCCTCGATTGGTCTATGCTGCTTTTCCGAAACGACGTACATTATGTGCGGTATCTGCGTGGTCAGCCCGTAATAATAGAGCGCCGATACCATGCTGATGTACGACGGCTTGACTACGCTCGAGGCTACCTCATACTCATTCGACCTCTCCTTCAGGTAGTAAATGCCACGTTCGACCTTCCCTAAGATGCCCTTACCGACGCATCTATGCAGGAACAGCTTTGTGTAAGCGGGCTCTTTGTGGAGCACCTTCTCCGCGTCGCTGGAGGTGAATACCGGAATGCGATTGTCGAGTAGGAACTGCACGAACTCTGCTGTCTGCATGTTTAATCTTCAGACATGAAGTTATTTAATGCTTTGTATTGCATTGGTTATCTTTTGATAACTAACACAATATCTCTTGCCTGATGCCAGCGGTTGCCTTGTGATGTGCTTGTCTTGATTTGTGCTTGTTGTCTTGATATATCTAGTTGGCAAGGCCGCGAATCCACAGGTTTTATGCTTTGCGTTTATCGCGCTGACCCAGAAACAAATATAAGATTTGGCAGGGAAGAGAACCCATGCGTTCTGCAGTCCTGAGGCAGTTCAAGAAGAGATTGGTAATCGGGAATAAGAAGGATTATGCTAAGAAAGGCCTGCAGGTAAGGGTTACTGCATGCGGGGTATGCCACAGCGACGTGCACATCTGGCAGGGTGAGTTACCGGAGATAAAGCTGCCATTGGTTATGGGCCATGAGGTAGCAGGTTTCCACGAGGAGCTCGGCAATGTGCTTGTCTACCCGAGCTTTGGCTGCGGCAGGTGGTGAATGAGGTCCTGGCTAAGGTCAAAAGCGGTCAAGTGATGGGAAGGATTGTGTTGGTGCCTGACTGACTGGTCGGCGAGATATGAAAACATGCGCATAATGTTGGTTCCGGGGAACGGCAATGCGGACGTACACTCCGAGATTTGGTATCCGTGGATAGCAGATAGGTTGCGCTCTCTCGGCCTTGACGTGATTGCGGAGAATATGCCAGACGCGGATTTAGCCAGAAAGGAGTACTGGCTGCCGTTCATCGAAAAGCAGCTGGAAGGGGACAGCAATCCAATATTGATAGGGCACTCATCTGGTGCAACCGCGTCCATGAGGTATGCCGAGACCCACAAGCTCCTCGGCGCGGTGTTGATAAGCGCCTGCTACACAGATCTTGGATACGAGAGCGAGAAGGCAAGCCACTACTTCGATGATCCGTGGCAATGGGAAAGAATAAAAGAGAACACGGGATGGATAGTGCAGTTCCACTCGCTGAACGATCCGTACGTGCCAATCGGCGAGGCGAGGTTCATAGCTGCGCGGCTTGGCAGTGAGTACAAGGAATACCTTGATCAGGGGCATTTCAGCTCCGACGTTGAAAAGATCGAATTTCCCGAACTCCTCGAGATCCTGAAGAAGAAGCTCGGGCTATTGTGACCGTTGCTGTGCGCCGTAGACCTCCGGATGCAGTAGCTCGTAATTCTTCTGGTACTCCTTGAACTGTGTCTCCTTCTTCTCGCGCACTTCGCGCATCTTCTTCTCCCAGCCGGGCTTCATTTTCTTCCATTGCTGGTCGGTATAGCCGTATGGCGCGTGCTCCCTTATGACCTTGGGGTTGAACGCATACGAATAGAACTCCTTGTAGTAATCATAGTCCCTCTCGGTGCAGTCATTCCTGCTGACGTAGACACCCTCCTTCGCGAGGAACTGGATAATGTCGTCGAGCGACATCTTCTCGCGTATGTTGTCCGCACCCATAGGGTTGTATATCACAGTTATGCGGCCCTTGACGAACTCGACCCACGCCTTTATTACCGGGTCGAGCAGGAGCAGCCTGTACTGCAGCCTCGCGGCGTGCTGCTGGTCTATCATGTCCTGCTTGCTCACGTTCGCGAACACGACCTGCTTTATCATCCTGTAGGGCAGGCGCACCTTGACGCCGTTTTCCATTATGTACTGGTTGCTGTCGTCTATCCTTGCGTTCTTGAGCGCCTCGAGGTCCTGTTTGTACCTATTAATTCCGGGCTCGTCGTTCTTGTTCATGCTTGCACCCTCAGTTCGCTATTACCTCGTTCGCGAAGTTCAACACAGGCTTTCCTCCATTTACTGGCATGGAGAAGTAGTCCACCATCCTTCCGTAGTGCTTCTTGTAGGGCTCGCTCGCCGCGAGCGCCTTCACATCGCGTACGTACTTGTCGGAGTTGTAGCTCCAGTTCGGGTGGGTCTTCTCCCACTCTGTTGCTGGGATGCTGTATTGCCTCTGTATCTTGTCCCTGTAGACTTCAGGGAACACGTTGAACGTGCAGAACGGCAGTATTTCCCCATCAGGCTGCGCGTAGTGTATATCGCACTTCTCGACGCGCTTTATGTCGTATGTATGCTCATCCTGGAAGTGCATCATGCCCAGGAACAGGCTATGCATCTGGAAGTTGCCCATGCTCTGGAAGTCGTGCTTCGTTATGATCGAAAGGAGCAGCTTCCCGAAGTTGACGCTCTTCGGCTGGTTCTTCTTGTCTATGAATCTGTTGAACTGCAGCAGCGTCTTCGCAGCTATCATCTTCTTGATGAGCTTGTTCTTGCCGTCCATCTCGTCCACGGCGTTCTGTATGTGGTCCATGAGTCCCTCCAGGTCGACGAACCTGGCAATCGGTATGACCTTGTTGTCATTGTCGAGGAACAGGTAGGTCCCCATACCGCAGGCGAAGTGTATCGAGAGGTCGTACTTGTACTCCCCTGTGAGGGCCTCGATGAACTTGTTTATGCCTCCTATGTACGGCACCGATGCCCAGTCGTCCCTGCTTATGGCGCCGTTCGTCTGCTCCTCTAT
>JACWAL010000027.1 GCA_014874295.1 Microcaldota archaeon | reverse complement strand
GCATACGCCTGCATCCTGGGTTACCTCGTGAAGTACATCCTCTGACAGGCAATCGCGGGATTGCACAGCACCGTCAGCCGGCGGCATCGGGAGATTGATATTCTCCTTCAGAAAATGTAGGGCAGAAACCTCCAACACCACCGAAAATTCATCTTTTCAGGCCATTATGCAATCTGGGGTGTGGGTCAAGGACGCCGCTGCGACAGCATTTTCAACGGCCACTCATCTATATTTTTATAAACGCATTGCCGTTCACAGATTACGGTCATAGAGGGTGACGCCCTTGCGGAGCAAGGTCCGCTCAAGGTCGGAGAATGCCGCAACCGCCGCCTTGCCCATGCGGGACGCATCGCCGTACTCCCCGTTCACGTATATGTCGAGCAGCGCATCGATGCCGCGCGGCTTTATCCCGAACTTCCTTGCTTGCGTGGGCCAGGTCCCAAGGCTCACGTAAGGTGTCTTGTTGAGGAATGATAGGATGATAAACAGCTCTGACATCATCGATGGGAACGCTATCGCTATCTGGTCCCTGTTGCGCTGCCTTATCCCGTTCAGCAACTTTGCCGTTATCTCCTGGTAATGCGGCCATCTCTCCCTTATCCTACCAAGACACTTCCTTTCCATGCCCTTCGCAACGTACGAGTTGAGCCTCTCTATTGCTGGCTTGTTTATGATTGGAAGGAGCTTTCCCGCGCCTGTCGCATGCCATATGCGCGACACGTCCAGATCGCTCTTGATGAATGATTCCACGGTGTCGGGTACAACGACGACAAGCAGGCCATCTATGACCTTCCGTATCTCCCAGCCCCTGTCCCGAGCCGTCATCCTCTTCAGGAACACGATGCACTCTATGTCTGAGTAAGCGGTGTCCTGATTCCTCGCGAATGAACCCACCACACCGAACGCGTGAAGATTGCTACCGAACCTCCTGCGCAGGAATGGTACAAGCATCTCGACAACCCTCCTCCTATCTCCATGTGTATGCGGTTTTATGCCTTCCATTGCCACACCGGTTTAGATCGAAACGCCGGGAGCGAGATTCGAACTCGCGAAAGCCATTACTGACTAAACAGCTTAGCAGGCTGCCGCCCTACCACTAGGCGATCCCGGCACAGACAGTATTGGATTGACTGCTTTATAAATCCGACTGAATTACGCCTTCCGATAGATGTCCCTCCTATGTCCTACCGACCTTATGAAGATTGTTCGTCGGGTTTCCTCTATGTCCGCAATCAGCCTGTAATCGCCCACCCTAAGCTTGTATTCGGGCCTGCCCGTCAGTCTCTTGAAAAACAGGTGTGGATTGTCAAGCGTGGTTTCGACCTTCTTAATTATCCGCCTTGCGGCCATCTTATCCGAGCCGCGCAGTTGTGAAAATGCCTCTGAGGAATACTCAACAGTGTAATTGCCCACTACAGCGCCAGTTTCCTAGCGACCTCTTCGCTGGTAAAAGTCCTACCATCCTTTATGTCAAGCAGGCCCCTGAGGAGCGATGCCCTGAAATCATCTGTGTAAGAACCTTCATCATCGCCCTCGGGTATGAGTGCCATGAGCGCAGTCAGCACCTCATCGTACGTAGCTCTCTTGTAAGGTCTAAGCCTGTTGAGCTTCTCCCTGGTCTCCACACTTATCTGAATTGTTGTATAAGACATGTATAATCACAGTATAAGTAGTGTATAATAAATATTTAAAACCTTCTTTTTGTCAGTGTAGCTTTTGCTTCTGTCCCGTTTCTTTCTCCTTCAGCCTTTTCATGAATTCCCTTTCGAGCTGCGGCTGTAGCCTCCTTATCCTTTCGAGAGTAAATTCTACACTGTACTTCTTTAGGCCACTCATGCACATCTCAACCAAGTCGCTGTCATCCGGGAAAAGCGCCCTCCTGTCTTCGTATCTTATTATCTTCATTTTTCCCTGCGCTGCAAGGTCGTTGAGGAAGGTTTTCGCATCTTTTACCCCTATCTCATCCAGGACCTTTACAGGATTCGGAGACACGAATTCGTGTTCGCTTAACCTTTCGTTCCTGCGGAAATTATCCACGGGCAGCACGTAGATCGAACCGCTCACGCCAGAATACCATTTGTTGAAGACCCCTTTACTTCTCTCACAGAAATAAGGGACATCGGTGTCAATATCCCAACTAGCTTGCATCGAGTTCCTCTTTCTGCTCAGGAAGATAACAGCCTCTATAAGGCTATCTGTGGCATAAACATATCTCTTATCGAATCCAAGACTCGTTTTCGGCTCTAGGACCTCTAAGCCACTTATCTCTGAACCGTGATAGAGTGTCTTTATGCCGTGCACGATCACACCAAATCAAAAGTGGCAGAGGCCGGGGGAGCGCCAGGTGCCTCGCAGGGTTTGCCGCGCATCTGCTCGATTCTGTATCCTAAAAGCATGGCTCCGATATGCTTAGGGTTGCTCCTTCCGGCCTGGCCCGGTTTACACATGAAGACATCCCTTAGGGCAAAACTTCCTCGCTTGGGGCGCGGTCCGCTGCATTGCATTCTGGCACCCCACCGGCATTGGCCCGCCAAAAGGGGTGTGCGTCACAGGGAACCCTTAGCTCCCCGGCCTATCTGCCGATAATCTTCCTATCTCAATGCATAAATAGCTTGTTGGAGCATCTAGATTGATATGATGCCGGACGAGGAATACCTAGCGTTGCTTGACCGGGCCTTTTCGAAGGTTCCTGAATTGTCAGCGGCTAGCAGCGACTTCATTATACCGAAGGCCGATTCCTTCAACGAGGGCAACAAGTCGATAATAAGAAACATCGCGGCGATATCCGATAAGGCCAGGCGCAAGCCTGACGAGATTGCGAAGTATATGAGCAAGGAGCTGGCGGTGCCAGTCAGCGTGGAGGACCAGAGGATGATAATAAACGGCAGGTTCTCTGCGGACGAGCTCGACAAGAAGATACACCGCTATTTCGAGATTTATGTCATATGCAGGGAGTGCGGGAAGCCAGATACGCATCTTGAGAGCGCTGGCAGGGGCATGTTCTACCTCGTATGTGAGGCGTGCGGCGCGCGCTATGGCGTTAAGAGCTATTGAGGCGCATTGATTGTACAATCGAGGAAGGGGCAGAGGCCCGAGGATTGAGGTCGAGAGGGAGCTCAAGCTACCGGTGCAGGGCGAGACGCTCGGCACGGTGACGAAGATAGCCGGCGCCAGCAGGTTCGTGGTGGCGTGCAAGGACGGCAACGAGCGTCTCTGCTCAATACCCGGCAGGTTCAAGAGGAGGTTCTGGATAAAGGTCAACGACGTCGTCATAGTGCAGCCGTGGACCGTCCAGAGCAACGAGCGCGGCGACATAGTCTGGAGGTACAGGCCGCAGGAGGTCATGAAGCTGAAGGATAGGGGCATGCTGTGACTCGCGCCATGCCTCTGCCTTGGAATGCTTTTTAAGCCTTCATTTGCAATGTATACGTTAGGGGATGAAATGCAGACGCTCAGCGACCTTCTTGTCGATTCTAAGATTTTCGCCGACAGGGAGGTGCTCTCGCCGCATTACGTCCCGAAGCGCCTCATAGGTAGGCAGAAGGAGATAAACCAGATAGAGCGGTCGATCGCCCCGGCGCTGAAGGGGGAACGTGGCCGCAATCTCTTCATATACGGATTGACTGGTGTGGGCAAGACCTCCTGCGTGAGATACGTAGTCAACGAGGTTACGGCCATACCCGGCACCAAGGCGCGCATCTCCTATGTCAACTGCAGGATCTACGGCACGCGCTACAAGGTGCTCAACAAGATCATATCGGATCACCTGCCAACGTACGCGAAGCGCGGCTTCGGCGCCGTCGACCTGTACGAGAAGCTGACGAACTGGATAGAGGAGGACAGCAAGGTGCTGGTCATAGTGCTCGATGAGGTGGACATGGTCAAGGACCTCGACGACCTGATCTACACGCTCACGAGGATAAACAGTGACATACGCGCCGGAGGGGTCGCGATGATAGGTATATCGAACAAGGTCTCGTTCAAGGACTCGCTTGACCCAAGGAGCCTCTCCTCGCTGTACGAGAGCGAGATCGTATTCTCGAACTATAACGCCAACGACCTCTTCGAGATACTGAAGGACAGGTCCGCGAAAGGCTTCCGCCATGGCGTTGTCGACGATGAGGTCCTTCGCTTCATAGCCGCAACGTCTGCGAAGAGCGGCGGCGACGCGAGGCTCTCCCTCAAGGTGCTCTCCAAGGCCGGGGAGCTGTCCGAGGACTCTGGGCAGCAGAAGCTCACGATGGACAGCACCAAGGAGGCCATAAAGCTCGCGGAGGGCGATATAGTCTACGAAGTGGTCTCAACGCTGCCGGAGCACCAGAGGCTGGTGCTGTACTCGATCGCGCTTCTCACGCAGACGGGCGGTTCGTACAAGAAACTCACAGACGGGACGGACATCTACCTCTTCAGCGGCGAGATTTACAGCCGCTACAAGTCCATAACAGAGGGCCTGCACAAGGAGCCCAAGGGCGAGCGCTGGTACAGGAAGTACCTCTACGAGCTGCAGATGCAGGGGCTCATAGTCGCGTTCGAGTCGGGCAAGGGCATAAGAGGGCACACGAAGCTGATAAAGTTGCTTTACCCTCCGGACAAGATACGCAGCTGTATAGAGAAGGACGTCTTCGGCGTTTCGGACAAGGTGCCAGGTTGAAGTACTACGATATAGTGCTGGGGCAGTGCGAGTTCGATGACGCGTTCGCCAAAAGGTTGGGCTTCGAGCGCGTGTTCAGGGCTGACGGGAAGACAGGTCTCTCCATTGGAAGCGAAAAGGGTCAGCTCCTAAAGGCGATACAGCGTGGCGCCGTCGCGATAGCCATAACTGACTTCTCTGTAGACAGGGAGGTTATGGCGAAGGCATCTGACAGCGAGACGATGCTGTGCGTGCCTATCGCCCCGCTCGCGAGGACGAAGGGCCTGGAGCAGGCGAGGCTGCTGCACAGGGCGGCCGAGCTCCTCAAGTACGCATACAAAAAGCGGATCGAGGTGTCGTTCGCCAGCCTTGCGGATTCGAGGCTGCTCATGGAATCGCGGATGCAGCTGATAGAGGTGGCGAAGATGCTCGGTGCGACGGAAGAGAGGGCTAGGAGCGGCGTCAGTGAAGCCAACATGAAAATAATCGAGGGGTGCAAGGTGCATGATGAGGACTAAGCACAGGTACCTGCTCGTCGAGTCTGCGTCGCACTTCAGGAAGGAAGCCCTCCAGGATGAGCTCCTCAGGGCCATAGGCACGGACTACCACGTTGTCAACCCGAGGATACTCGACGTGCGCGGCAAAACTGTCATCAGGTGCAGCCTCGCGGGCATGGGTAAGCTGATAGTCGCGCTGGCGCTCATAAAGAGCGTCGACGGTAAGGAGAACGCCCTCTACACAATAAAAGCCTCTGGGACGATACGTGCGCTGATGGAGAAGTCAGAGAAGCTTGAGCCCTGATGTGAACTCATTTATCTTGCTGCTCTGCCATGGTCCCACCCCAAGGGCGGTCTTCGACCCCGGAGGAATCTCTGTCAGCCCTGCGTCCGTCACGAGTGCGCACGGCACTCCCCTGAACTCAAACGCCCTGAAGAGCTTGACGAGCGACTCCTCGTCGCTAACCTTCAGCACTATCTTCTTCTCGCCAGTGCCGAGCCACTCCTTCGCCACGGCCTTGTCAATTTTCTCTGCCTGGAAATAGCTCATCAGTGAGGCGTGCGCGGCTTGCGCCGCCACCTTGCCCCTGCTCATCTCCAGGTCAGATCGGAGTATGATTGCCTGCTTGATCTCGTCCTTCGCAGATGCCATGGAATCGTTTCGGATTAAGTGTTTTTATTCGTTCCTACAGGATGTGCCTGTACATCAGCGAGAACATCAGCGCTATTATGAGCATGAAAGCTATGCCTATGAGCGGCAATGCCGTGAAGATCATCATCAGCACGAATATAATGGCAAGGGTGCCGAAGTACACCGGCTTGTTCCAGGCAAGCACCTTGCTGCCGTCGAGCGGGAATATCGGCAGCATGTTGAAGAATGCGAGCAGTATGCTTATCGTGAGCGTCAGCGAGACTGCCATGCCGAGGTACGAGCCATGGGCAGGCGCGAGCAGCGCATAGACGGCGAGGGACGCGGCGAAAACCGCGAAATTCGTGAGAGGCCCAGCGAGCGACACAATGCCGTTCTCCCTCTTGGTGAAGTGGCTGGCGTATATCATCGTGGCTCCAGGTATGCCTATGAGGAAGCCCAGGAAACCTGTGAAGAGCGTTATCATCAACCCCGAATACGAGGTCCTGAAGCCTGCTATGGCGCCGTAGTGCTGTGCCACGAACTTGTGCATCAGCTCGTGCAGCACGAAACTGAGCGTCACCGCGATTGCGACTATCGGAAGCAGTGCCGCCAGTTCATTTAGGCTGACGTTGCCTACTGCGAACACGCCTCCAAGCAATGTGAACGAGAATGCAAAGACGAGCACCAGGTCCGCAAGGACTATATCGCGGATCTCACCGAAGCCACGGCTGTTTTCCCTCATCATATAATGTCTTTTCGGCAGAAAAGTATAAAAGCTGTCGTGACACAATCACTCTGTACGCAATCACGTCACGCAGTCCCATCGTCTAGTGGTCAAGGACGTCAGGCTCTGGACCTGAAAACTCCAGTCCGAATCTGGATGGGACTATTATGGATTTTTGGGTTCGTACTGGAAGGATAGAAAAGTTGCCACCAGAGAGTCCAAATCAAGTTGATTAAGCTAAATCTTTATTAATTGGAATTCCGTTATTCCCCTATGGAATACAAGGAGCTCTACAAAGGCGTCAAAGTCCCCATTATAGGGCTTGGGACCTGGCAGATTGGCGGTAGAAAGGATGCGGACCATACTAACGACGCTAGAAATATTACAGCAATAAAGAAGGCCATAAATTTCGGCTACACTATGATTGATACCGCCGAAATGTACGGGGCTGGCCATACGGAAGAACTAGTCGGGGAAGCAATGCTTGGATACGATAGGAGTAAATTTTTTGTTATAAGCAAAGTGATGGCAAAAAATCTCTCGTATAACGATTTAATTAGGTCGATAAACGGAAGCTTGAGTAGGCTAAAGACGAACTATCTCGATTTATACTTGATACATGGACCTAACCCCTATATACCTATTGAAGAGACGATGCACGCAATGGACACTATTGTAGAGAACAAACTTACGCGGTTCATCGGTGTCAGCAATTTCTCTGTGACGGAAATTGAAGAAGCGCAAAAATATGCCAGGAATAAAATAGTAGCAAATCAGGTGCAATATAGCCTTGGAGTAAGGAACAGATCCACTTATGGACCATACACCAACATGGAAGCTGAAATAATACCTTACTGCCAGGAACATAATATACTCATTATTGCAGATAGGCCACTTCAAAAGGGAGTTCTATTACGAGACACTAATTCTATACTTGATAGAATGGCAGAGAAATACCATAAAACAAAGGCCCAGATCGCCATAAACTGGCTGGTTTCTAAAGAAGGCATCGTAACAATCCCAATGTCAACGAGCGAGGAGCACCTACGAGAAAACCTAGGGGCTATCGGCTGGAAACTAGAGGACGCAGATATGAAACAACTTGACAATGCTAATTTTGGGGCTGCCGATACATAATCTCATACTAGGCAACTTCAAATACATGTAGCTGTTGCAAGGCGTGCTGCTCGGTCGGCAAAGTCACAAGGACAATTAGAGCGTCCACGGGTATGTTGAAGACAGACCATACGTGTACACTACCTCGTTCGGGCCCTTGGTGTCTCCTGAACTCACGGCTGCATGATCCAGAAGCTTCACGTTGTAATAAAGCGTCGCCCCCTCCCCAACTGTTGCGCCCACGCCTATGTCGCTGCGCTCATCCAGCGTTGAGCCCTCCATGACCTCCGCGCCCCTCCTCACTATGCTAAAGGGGCCTATCATGACGTCCTCCCCTATCTTCGCACCAGCCTCAATTATGGCTTTTTGGTCCAACCATGCCTGCGGCGATATTACGGGGCCGTTGCCCCTGCTACGTTCGACAAATGCCCCAACGCTGCCATCAGGATTGGCGCGCCTTGCGAAAAACCTATCGCCAACCGCCGCGGTCTCTACGAACGGCCCCAGTTGGTGCAAGTCCATCAGGTTTGCCAGCCTTGCGTGTGCCGTCGCCTCATCTCTCCTCAGCATGTGCGCGTTGTTCACATCTCCCTTCTCATGCTCTCTTTCGACGCTGACGGACATGGGATCACTATGGTCGCATATAGCAGACGCTGGGTTTCCTATTTAAGGCTTCTGTCCAATCACCGTCAGCCCTTTGCTACTCCTAGGGGAATCATGCGCGCGACTATAGTGGAAATGCCCGCGCCCTCTATGCTCGCCACTACCTCATCCACGTCCTTGTAGGCTTCCATCGCCTCCTCGCTTATCAGCTTCCTGCTTCTGACGCGCACGGCTATGCCCTTCGAGTCCATGCTGTTGAGCGTCTTCGTCATCGGTATCTCCCTTATCGCCTGGTGCCTCGACATCAGCCTCCCGGAACCGTGGCACGAAGACCCGAAGGTCTCTGTCATCGCTTCCTTTCTCCCTATGAGCACGTAGCTTGCAGTGCCCATGCTGCCTGGTATGATGACCGGCTGGCCATGCTGCCTGTAAATCTTCGGAATCTCCTGCCTACCAGGACCGAACGCCCTCGTTGCGCCTTTCCTGTGCACGTAAAGCTTCATCTTCTTTCCATCCACGTCGTGCTCCTCCAGCTTCACGATATTGTGCGATAGGTCGTAGAGCAGTTCCATGCCAAGCGCATCGGCGCTCTTGTTGAATGTCTCCTCGAAGCTCTTCCTTATGAAGTGCGTCATTATCTGCCTGTTCGTGAATGCAAAGTTCACCGCAGAGCGCATCGCCGACAGGTAAGCATCAGCCTCCTTCGATCCCACGAACGCGTAAACAAGCTCTGGGTCTGGCAGCGCTATGTTGTTTTTCTTTACGTAGTCAGAGAACTTCTCAAGATAATCGCTGCATATCTGGTGCCCATAGCCCCTGCTTCCGCTGTGCAGCATTACTACGACCTGGTCTTTGTGTATGCCAAACAGCTTGGCGGCATCTTCATCCAATATCTTATCGACCTTCTGGATTTCCAGGAAGTGGTTGCCTGCACCGAGTGTGCCGAGCTGCTGCTCGCCCCTTTTCTTGGCGAAATCGCTCACCTTTGACGGATCGGCTCCCCCTATATGGCCATTTTCTTCTATCCTTTCGGTGTCATTGCTGAAGCCATACCCCTTCGAGACTATGTAATCCACACCATCGACCGCCACCCTGTCGAGGTCCTTCTGCGTGAAGCCCAGTTTTATCTTGCTCCCCACGCCGCTTGGGACGTTTTTGAAAAGTGCATCCATCAGCTGGTCAATCCTGGGTTTGACATCTTTGACGTTGAGGTCTGTCTTTATAAGCCGTACCCCGCAGTTGATATCATAGCCATTGATTCCGGGGGAAACTATTCCACCATCAGCATCAAATGCGGCAACCCCGCCAACTGGCGTTCCATATCCCTCGTGCCCGTCAGGCATCACAAGCATGTTCTTTACTATCGCAGGCAGGGACGAAACGTTTACGGCCTGCATCAGCGTCCTGTCCCTCTGTATATTCTTTATGATGTAATCGTTTGCGTAGATCCTGACGGGCACCCTCATTCCTAGCTTCTCATCCCTCCCTATCTCATACACGTTCTTGCCCGCTCTCTCTATCTTGTACTCCATGCTGTCATCTTGTGGTAACAGATGAAGCACACAGCAATAAATAGGTTATATCAGAGACTCACGCGATTAGCATGGTCGTCAGGTATAAGAGCGAGATCTTCTCCGTGGAAGAAATAAAGGCAAAGGTTAACGGAAAGCAGATACACTTCGATAAGATAAACGAGAACAATGTAGTTGTGATGCTCGCACTGATCGATGGCAAAATCGTCATGGAGAGGCTGAAGAGGGTCGCTGTGGGTAAGCGCCTTCTAGAAGTGCCCGCGGGCCACATAGAGCGCGGTGAGAATGCCGAAGAGGCGGCGAAGCGCGAGTTCGAGGAAGAAACGGGTTATGAGGCCTCGAAGGCGAGGCTGCTCTTCACGGCGCACATGGCGCCCGGCCTTGTAAACAACATCCACAACTATTTTCTCCTTAGCGGGATAACTAATGGAGAAGTTAACCGCGATGTGGGGGAGGAGATGAACATAGTGCTAGTGGAACCGAGGCGGGCGCTGTCGATTATACGCAATGGCGAGATGGTCGATGGAAAGTCTGCACTGCTGATACTGTGGGCCAATCAGCACAGCCTCCTCTGACCTCACCTACCCTTCCTTATCCCGGCCACTGCAAGGGCGAACACTATGGCGTACATTGCCAGCCCATAGACGCAGACCGGAAGTCCGAACAGACCGGAATTGCTGGTGCACGTCACGGTACCTTCCGACCCGGGCGGGCAGGCAAAGCCGAGCGCGGTAGTGGAGGTGTATTCCGAATAGGTCAGGTAGCCCGAGAAAAGAATCCCAACAAAGGCCACTGCGGCTATAATCTTCAGCACCGTCTTAGTTTTCATGCTATCACGCAATCGCACTATGCCCAAAGCGACCCAGCATACAATCCACGGATAAACATTTATATAAAGGGAGGGCTAAAACCTCTACCTTTAGGCAGGCGATAAAAGCCCAGGCTGACATGATACAAAAGTATATATAAATATACTCAGATAAACACAGATAGACAATAGGTCTTGCTGTGCTGAGGGCGTACAAGTTCAGAATTTACCCTGATGAGAAGAGGCAGTCGGAGATAGACGAGAGGCTTGTCCTCGCGCAGAGGCTCTATAACAAGATGCTTGAAAGAGCCATACGGGAATATAGGAAGGACAGAACCGCAAAGCTATCCACGTCTGCGCTCAAT
>JACWAL010000026.1 GCA_014874295.1 Microcaldota archaeon | reverse complement strand
GACGGAAAATATGGCTTGTCATCGGAAGCACATGATTACGCCGTTCGACGACAGGTTTTTGCACTAAGGCAGTGCGAGAATTTTCCTGTCGTCTAGGCGTGAAAATATTAAACTGTTACTAGACTGTTTAGGACGCGATAGGAGCAGCGGCATCCAGGCGAGGGCCCGTAGGCAACGTTTATTATGTTTTGTATGGAGAGAATAGGTATCGGTGCATCGATGCTCACCACGAAGTACATCCGCGATCATGCCGATGAGATAAGGAAGTCGCTGCAGAAAAGGAGGAGCGATTACCCACTCGACGAGCTGATGGACCTCGATACGAAGGCCAGGAAGACGATGACAGAGCTGCAGCAGCTCCAGGCCGGGAGAAACAAGGCCAGCCTGGAAATATCGGAGAAGAAGAAAAAGGGCCAGAACGCTGATGCGGAGATAAGCGCGCTCAAATCTGTCAAGGAAAGGATAGAGGTGCTTGAGAAAGAGCTTCCCAAGGGCCAGGAAAGGATCGACTATCTGTTGTGGAACATGCCGAACGTGCTCCATGAGAGCGTCCCTTACGGAGAGGATGATTCACATAATATTGTCGCCAGAACCGTGGGCACAATAAAAAAGGAGAGCTCACCGAACCACGAGGAACTGTTGGGCAAGCTCGGGTTGATTGACATAGAGAGGGCGGCGAAGGTCGCAGGGGCAAGGTTCTATTATCTTAAGGGTGACTTGGTCCTGCTGGAGCAGTCCCTGCTCAGGTTCACACTTGATCTCCTGGCGGGGAAGGGTTATACGGCAATATCCCCCCCGTACATGGTCAGGAAGAAGTTCTACAGAGGGGCCACCGCATTAGGCGACTTTGAGGAACTCCTGTACAAGGTCGCCGACCCGAAGGAAGTCGAGGGCAAGGCGGACTATGAGAGGATGGATGACGAGCTCTTCCTGATATCGACATCGGAGCACGCCATAGCTGCCATGCATGCTGGAGAGATCTTCTCCGGCAGCCAGCTTCCTCTCAAGTACGCTGGCGTTAGCACCTGCTTTAGGAGGGAGGCTGGAGCGCACGGCAAGGACACGAAGGGCATCTTTAGGGTCCACCAGTTCAACAAGGTCGAACAGTTCATTTTCTCAAGGCAGGAGGACTCCTGGAAGTACTTCAACGAGATAATGTCGAACATCGAGGAGGTGTTCCAGAAGCTCGGCCTGCCATACCACATACTTGACATGTGCACGGGCGATATAGGTGTTGTCGCGGCGAAGAAGCAGGACCTCGAGGCCTGGATACCAAGTCAGAAGGCATACAGGGAGATGGGTTCGTGCAGCAATTGCACGGACTGGCAGAGCCTTAGACTCGACATAAAGTACGACGAGAAGGGTGAAAGAAGGTATGTCCACACCTTGAATAGTACAGCTGCCACGACCAGGGCGCTCGTCGCGATAGCTGAGAATTATGCCAACGACGACGGCTCGATAACCGTGCCAGATGTGCTTGTGCCTTACATGGGCAAGGATAGGATTCAATAGCCGTCGAAAGACTTTTATATCTTGTTAATGTAATATTAATGCGGTATTAATATGGTGAAGGCTATAATTGACATAAGCGACAAGGCGAATAGGATGCTTATGGTGGTAAAGGCGCAATACAACCTAAGGGACAAATCCGAAGCTATAGACAAGATGGCTGAGGAATACGAAGCGCTTGTTTTTGAGCAGAGGATAAGGCCTTCTTATATGAGAAGGCTGAAAAGAATCCAGAAGGAACCTTTGGTATACGTCGGAAGTTTGAAGGACTTTAGGAAGAGATACAACCTTGATTAAGGTGCATCGATGGAAGCACCTTATAACTTACAGGTTAAAAAGCACGTCGATAAGATATTCGCAAAGATGGGAAGGAAAGACCAGTATAATCTAGAGAAAATTTATCAGAAGCTGGAGGAAGTATGTGCAAATCCGGAACAGTTCAAACCATTAAGGGCACCGATGCAAAATCTTAGGAGGGTGCATGTTTCAGGGAGTTTTGTTATAATCTACTCGGTGGACAGAGAGGCACATGCTGTCTGGGTGGAGGACTTCGAGCACCACGATAAAATCTACCAGTAGCACGATGAATGAAATGAGGCAGGATTACGAGATAAGGAAGGAGCTGAAGACGCTGAGCGCAATACGCGGCTCGGGCACGGAGCTTATCAGCATCTACGTGCCGGTGGGCTTCCCGGTCTTCGAGGAGATAAACAAGCTGCGCAACGAGCACAGCCAATCGGGCAACATAAAGTCCAAGACGACGAGGCTGAACGTGCAGAGCGCGATCGATAAGATAATCTCGTACCTGAGGGTCTTCCATGAGCTGCCTAAGAACGGGATCGCGGTCTTCTGCGGCAACATATCGAACGAGCAATCAAAGACAGACATAGAGCTCTTCTCGATAGAGCCCCCCGAGCCGTTGAAGGTCAACATCTACAGGTGCGATTCGACGTTCCTGCTCGAACCGATAGAGGCGATGCTCGAGAGCAAGGACACCTACTGCCTGATAGTGATGGACGGCCGCGAGGCCACGATAGCGACGCTGAAGGGCAGTCACATAACCGTCGAGAAGAAGCTGCGCTCGTTCGCTCATGCGAAGGTCCGCAAAGGAGGGCAGAGCGCAAATAGGTACGAGCGCTCGATCAACGAGAGCATAAATGAGTACTACACCAGGGCGTCTGATGCGATCAACGACGTCTTCCAGAAGTACCAGTTCAAGCTGAAGGGGCTGATAGTCGGGGGCCCGGGCCCCACGAAGGAGAACTTCGTCAAGGCGAAGGAGCTCAACTACCAGATAAAGGTGCTGGGCATATACGACACCGGCTATACCGATGAAAGCATGGGCCTGAACGAGCTCCTCGAGAAGTCGAAGGACATGCTGGTCGAGCAGGAAATGATACAGGAGAGGAAGGTGATGGAACGCTTCCTCACCGAGGTCGCACACGGAGGGCCCGTAACATCGGGCTATGCGAACGTCAAGAGGGCGCTCGAGGGCAAAAACATATCTATGCTGATAGTTAGCGAGGACGTCGAGATAAGGAAGGCCAGGTACCGATGCACTCTCTGCAACTCTGAAGTTGAGTTCATAGAGGAGGGCAACCAGACGCACGACAAGCATGACGATGGAGGCAAGCTCGAGCTCATCAAGCAGGAGGATGCAGTAGAGGAGCTGCTCGACGTGGCGGACAAGAACGGAGTGGACATGATGTTCGTGTCTGGGGACAGCAACTACGGGAATGAGCTGCTGTTAGGGTTCCACGGCATAGCCGCGATGCTGAAGTACAGGCAATGACTCTCTGATGCGGTCACGACTATGGCAAGGAGCTGCTGCCCGAATTCCATGGGATGACCGCGATGTTTGATAGAGGAGGCGACGCTCATACCTTTGCCGCATTTACTCTTGTAAATGCTGTCGATCAATCTCTTCTGCTGCTTGCTCCATTCCTTGTTGCTCGTTCTCTTGAGCCATGCAACATGAAGATCGACAAACTGCAGGTTGCTGATCCTGTTTCTTTCCCTCGCTTCCCTCAACTCCTTAAGAAGCTTCTTCTTATCCCACTTTAGCTTAGTCAACTTTTTCACCCAGTATCGATTCTACGTTCTCCATGTTTATATTGAGACGCTGCAGAAACCTTCCAGCAAGGTTAACCGTTACGGAATTCTCAATGCTATAGATATCGGTGTCTGCTTTGGGGAACTTCAATTCGAAATTAGGGATAACTGTGTCGTTCTCAGCAAATCTCACTGAAAGGTTGTCCTTCAGCATGTCGTAAGCGTCCTCATTGCTCTCTGCATTCAGTATATAGAAGCCTATTTTTCCAATCTCGTACAGAAATCAGCGAATTTCTTTTGCGGGAGCCTATCTATAAAAAGGTCTATATCTTCCGTGCTTCTCGACCTCCCAAAAAGGATCGCTATGTAGCCGCTCATTATGACATAGTTGAAATCTATTGCGGCAACAAACTTTAACACCAGCTTGTCAAGCACGGTTAGCTCTTTCCCTGGGAATTCTATCCTTCTGCTTGCGTATGAGTATTCCATTGAACCATGACCGCATCTGTCAGGCAAAGTATTTATGCCTGATTGACTTCCATCACACGATCTGGTAGGCGATGCCGCAGTAGTTCATGAAGGCCTTGTCGCCCGCTATGTAGAGCCTGTTGCCGATGATTGAGGTGTGGTTGACGTCGCCGTACGAGAAGAAGATGCTCGGCGCGGTGCGGCTGTAGTTGAGGCAGTTGCTCACGGTGTCGTAGCTGTAGTTGACGGAGTAGCCGAACTTCCCTGTGCTGTACAGGCAGGACTGCGAGTTGTTGTATATCACGAACAGGCGTATCGTCGTCGAGTTCCTGTGTGCGGCGGTCGGGCCTGTCAGCTCCTGTATCAGGCTGCTCGTGCAGCCGAGTATGTATTGGTACGTCGTGGAATTGGTGTCGTTGATGTATATCGCGACGTTCGGCGCGGAGTTGAAGGCGCTCTTGAAGTCCTGGAATGAGGTGGTCCCGTAAAGCTCCGAATACGACAGGTATGCGAGGGCCGCGATTATCACGATCGCGGCGACGACTATGGCGGGCGTCTTCCATGAGGACTTGCGGTCCTCCTTCTGCCTTGCTTTCGAGCGCTTCCTTTCCGTCAATTAATCACTTCAGCAGCTTCGAGAGCGTGCAGCTTGCCCCGCTGGAGTAGCTCTCGTTCGCGTAGAGCACGTAGCCGTACATGCCTCTGTACGACGAGCTTCCGTTCGTTATCAGCACTATCGGTATGCCCGCACCCATGAACTGGTCTATGCAGTCGCTCGTGGAGTTGCCGAACGAGCAGGCCATGTTTTTCTCGGTCACGTAGGTCACGAGCTTGCCGTTTGACTCAAGCCCTGACTTCAGCGTGGAGACACACTGCTGCACGGCATTGGACGAGAGGGAGCTGTCGACCGCTATGACCGCGGAGCTGCTCGATCCAAGCCTCGACAGGAAGCCCTGTATCGGCAGTGACGAGTTGGCCGATGCCGCAACCACGTAGGTTGCGGCGGCGTAGGTGATGACCGCTATTATCGCGATTACAAAGACTGCGTTCCATGCGTTCCTTACGTGCTTGTCCGGCTTGACCTTCTTGCCCTTGAAGAGCCTGTGGTACGTCAGCCTGTAGAACACAAGCAATGCTATGCTGCCTATTATGACCGAAAGCAGCGCGGCATACACCGGAGCAGACGCCACCTTCGCGTCTATGTCCTCCTCCATGCCCGCGAGTATCGGCGTGGTGAACCATGAGTCAGCGGACTTGATGAACGCAGCTAAGCTGAGCGGCGCGCCGAGCGACACCGCGCTGGATTGTATCGAAGTCAGGTTGGCGCGTATGCCGCTGAAGCCCGCGGAGCTGACATGCGTGTTCAGCTCGGTTGAGATGTTGCCGGCAAGAGACGCGAGGCGCTGTACATCGGCGCTTCCAGGGTTGCTCAGCTGAGCGGCCAGCAGGGACGACTGCGCTGATGCGGATAGGTTGAGCAGCGAGTCATACTGTGCCGACAGGTTGGCGTAAGCTGCGTGTATCTTCGGCACCAGCGCCGAGATGCTGCGCTCCGTTGCCGTCAGATTCTGGTAATTAGACTGCGCAAAGCCCTCTATCGTCGAATTGAGCCTACTTAGCAAGGAGGACAGCGTTGCGTCGCTGACCTTCGCGCCTAGCGCCTTCGCTGCCGATATCGTGTCCGAGCTCCCGTTCATGAACTCGTTGAAGAGCGTGAGGTTACCCTTGCCCGCAGTGCTTATGTAGCTGCTGGCGAGGCTTGCCGCAGCAGACGCGGTGGCGTTAATGCTGGAGTTGGTGGGCAGCGCCTGTAATTGCTGCGCGATGGATTTCACGGTAGAGGCGTTGGTGTAGTTGAACGCGACGTTCTGGCAGTAGCGGAGCATCTGGCAGTACCACGGGAAGTTCTGCAGCGTGCCGGCAGTCGGGAATGTCGGACAGTTCTTGTAGAGGCTTGCGGAGAAGTTTCCTGGCGGAGAGAAGAGCGGGTTGTGCAGCAGCGCGTACGGCACGTTGGCGAACGATCCTGCATAGCCCGCGAGCTCCCCAGCGTATGAGTAGTAGTTCTGTCTGTTGACATTGCTTATCATGGAATTGAAGGAACCGTAGCTATTGTTGAATATGTTATAGTTCTTGGACAGGTTGACTATACCCTCCTGCATTATCGGACCTATCGTCGCGTTTGCGAGGCGTGCGGAGCACGTGGCCACGGAGAGGCAGCCCTTGGATGAGTTCTGCGACAGGTATGAAGAGGTAAGGCCTGTGTACGTCAGGCAGGTTGCGAACCCCAGCCTACTAGATGCATAGAGCGAGCCCATTTTCGAGGACAGGTTACCTATGAGCGAGAAGTTCAGGCTCTTGTTTTGGAACATGAACGTCCTGAACGCCTGGAACGATGCAACGGAGTTTGTCACGAGGGCGTACGGGTGCAGCGACACAGCGAGGTAGTTGCCATTGACCTGCACTATCGCGATCCCCTGCGTGGCGTTTGAGTATGCAAGAGTGGCGGTAGAGTTGCCTATGAATGGATGGAGGAAGCTGGAAAGGCTCGAGTTCACTGACCCGGCGAATCCCATCGAAACAAACGCTGCCGCCATCACAACGAACACGAATTTTTGCATGGTCTCAACCCGTTTCGCTAATATCAGAAGCAAGGTTTATATATGGTGCCCCCCCGTCAGCACGGTAGGAACTTGACATTTACATGTTATCACCTCGTCAATCAATAATCCATCACAATACGTATCTTATCAGGTTTGCAAGAAGGCATGAAAACACATGGACTGTGACCTTCTTTATCCCAATGAACCTGTTCTTTCCTAAGTTGAACATCCCCTTCAGCCTTGAAAACACGTGTTGATCGTCCACCTCTTCCCATAGTCTGTGTCCTTGGGATTCACGGTCTTCTGGTACTTGTTTCCGCTGTATGGTATTACAGGCACTATGT
>JACWAL010000025.1 GCA_014874295.1 Microcaldota archaeon | reverse complement strand
CAGTTCGAGCATTCTGGTGGCACTATCTCATCCCGTATCTCTTTGAGGATTCTTGAGTTGCTCCAAATGTCAGATAAGCTCGTTTCTTTCAGGTTCCCAAGTTTTAGCTTTTCGGCGCCGAAATCGGATTTGATCTCTGCATTTCTGCCTATCCTTTCTACGGAATTGGGGTCTACTTTGATGCTCTTGCCATCACACGTATGCAACAAGATTTCTGAGGCGCAATTTAGGTCATGCACATTTCGCAGAACGTAAGTGGAGGAGGTTTCCTTATCGTACAGCAACAAGCCGAAATATTCTTTCCTTGCGAAATATCTGTGCAAATATCGCATTTTGGCTCACGCTAAAAGAAACCTCACCGTAATTCGGCAAATCAGATAGTCCTATGCCAGCCATCACCTTTTGATAGACCAAAGGAGTTTGGTGATCCAACTTCCTCTCCACGGAGGATTACTTTTACATCGTTTGTCATAGTCTTTGCTTCTACCTTGGCAGTTCTTTGTTCATACACTTTCTCACGCATTACCAGGAGGTACCCAAAACAGCCATACATTCTTGATTGGATTCTTGAATCCCAATTTTTTATAAAATCCTTCGGCTCTATCGGTAGTTACAAATACGACTTCAGTGTTTAGGCTCTTGTGCCACTCTAGCGCCTTCTCGGCCAGCATCTTGCCGATATGTTCTCCTCTAAAAGCAGGATCAACGATTAGTTCCTCTATATATCCCGTTTTCGAAGTTAGGTATGAAATAAAAGTAGTTATCACAAAGCCTACAACTTGGCCGTTGACTTTCGCTACAAAAACCTTATTCGCAGAATTGACGCCGTAGTATTTACCCGTATTTTTGTTTGGCTGTTCGGGATACAGCAGCCCGTACAATCTCGTTATATTGTCGTTATCGCTTGTATTGGCCTCTGCTATTTCCACAACACGGTTTTCGTTGAGAATCATCTATACACTTCCTTTTAGTTGCGAAATTTAATTTATATAAGCAAGCCTTCAACTTCGACAGGAGTCGATGCCGCTTGACAAGATGCTCTTTGTGGCGTGTCTTCGGGTCTGCAAATCTTGCAACAAGCATATGCCTTCACGGGGCAAGAGGTTCGAAGAGTGCGTCGCCACGATTTCTTGAGGGGGTCGTAGCTCGCACGCGGAATCAAAAGGCATTTAGTTTTTCAAAAGAGAGCGGTAGCGTGGTTACAGTAAGCGATGTGGTGGGCGTGCTGCGCGAGTGCCTTGACCCCGAGCTCGGCGCGAACATAGTCGACATGGGCCTTGTGTACGAAATAAGGATTATTGACGGCAGGGACGTGAAGGTCAAGATGACCATGACCTCGCCAATGTGCCCGCTGACAGGAGGCATAGTCGCTGACGCGCAGATCAGGCTTGGTGCCATACCGGGCGTCGCAAAAGCGGACGTGGAGCTGGTCTGGGAGCCGCGCTGGAGCCCGGAGATGATGAGCAGCAGCCTCGGGGGCGCCTAGTCGTAGATGAGGCCCTCGTCCACTCTCCTGTACGCGATAATCTCGCTTTCCTTGAACCAGAGCTTCACCTCCCTCTCGGCGTCGTTCTTGTCGCCGGAGACGTGAAGCATGTTCTTTATCGCGCGTCCCTTGCTGTCAGCAAGGTCGTACGAGTCGCTGGAGTACCTGCCGCGCAGAGTCGAGCGGTCCGCGTCGGTGGGGCTCGTCGCGCCCGCGATCTTCTTGACGTTCGCGACCGCCTCGTTGCCCTCTATGACCATCGCGACCACAGGGTTGTTCTCGAGGTAGTCGAACAGGTAGCCGTGGATGCGCTTGCCTATCTCGAGCTCTGACTCGCCTATCTCCTTGCCGCGCGCCTTGTAGGAGCGTATGGTCTTGGCGCCGATGCTTTTGAGGTAGTCCTCGTCCGAAACGTAGTGCTTGCCCATGAGGTCCTTGTCCGGCTTGACGAACTTTATGGCAACGACCTTCAGCCCAGCGTCCTCGAACGCGGAGATTATCCTGCCTATCATCGCCCGGTAGACGCCATCGGGCTTAACCAGAACCAGCGTGCGCTCTATCATACAATCACAAACCAATTTATAATATACAAGCGCAAGGTAATAAAAGGCTGTGCCATTCCTGTGATTTGGATGATAAGGCAACCAATCATATCGGTGCTCGGGCACGTTGACCACGGCAAGACATCGCTGCTGGACAGGATACGCAACAGCGCGGTCGCGGCGAAGGAAGCCGGAGGCATAACGCAGCACATAGGCGCGAGCGAGGTGCCCATAGATGCGATAAACAAGATATCGGGCGCGCTCCTCAGGGCCATGAATGTCAACATAACCATTCCTGGCCTGCTGTTCATAGACACTCCGGGCCATGAGGCCTTCACAAACCTCAGGAGGCGCGGCGGGAGCGTCGCTGACATCGCGATACTTGTTGTCGACATAACCAAGGGCTTCGAGCCGCAGACGGTCGAGGCCGTGGAAATACTGCGCGAGTACAAGACGCCGTTCATAGTAGCAGCAAACAAGGTCGACCTCATAACCGGCTGGCACACCACGGAATCGAAGAGCATACTAGAGTCCATGGGCAAGCAGAGCTCGTTCGTCATGAACGACCTGGAGAACAAGATATACACCGTGATTGGCAACCTCAGCGAGCACGGGATAAACGCCGAGCGCTTCGACAGGGTCAAGGACTTCCAGAAGGAGCTCGCAGTGGTACCGATAAGCGCAAAGACTGGGGAGGGCATAGCCGAGCTGCTCATGCTTGTAACCGGACTGGCGCAGAAGTATCTTGAGGAGAAGCTGAAGATCGAGATAAAAGGCCCCGGAAAGGGCAGCATCCTGGAGAAGGATGAGATCCGCGGACTGGGCACAACCATAGACGTGATACTTTACGACGGCACCCTGCGCACCAACGACACCATTGCTTTCGCGACCCCTAACGGCATCGCAACGTCAAGGATACGCGCGCTGCTGAAGCCGAAGCCGCTGCGCCAGATGGGCGCGGGCACCAGCGCGTTCACCAACGTCGACTT
>JACWAL010000024.1 GCA_014874295.1 Microcaldota archaeon | reverse complement strand
GTTTAATATTTTCACGCCTAGACGACAGGAAAATTCTCACACTGCCTTAGTGCAAAAACCTGTCGTCGAACGGCGTAATCATGTGCTTCCGATGACAAGCCATATTTTCCGTCGACAAAATCCCGTGAGAATCTTAAACTTTTACTGCACTGGATGAGGGACGAGGAATTCAAGGAGGCCGCGCTCCTCCAGTTGATGCCACGCTATGACAAGGTCGAAGTGTACGAGGATAAGCTGGATAACATCCGTTACTTCCAGAAGAGACTCGGCGAGGGCGCGCTTTCATATTTTCTTGTAGAGCGGTACAGCAGGCTGCTCAGGGTATGAGCGGGCATGACGGGATTTGAACCCGCAACCAACAGCTCCGGAAGCTGCCATGCTATCCAGGTTACACCACATGCCCATGCCGTACTAGCGCTTTACTCCGACTATGTATCTGCTCCTGTAAGCGCCCTTTATCCCATTGATAATCTTTGCGTCTATGCCGTTGCGTCGCATCATAGCAACCATCTTGGAATCTTCAAACAGGCCGTCTACCGCCCTGTCACTGATGTATCTCATACCCTTGCTTTTTTCGGCGATGAGGAAACCGAATTCTACGATTGAGGTATCACCCTTGACTCTCGAATACGCGAGTCTCGCTATCTTGAGATCCTTTGAATCATATGTGTCGATGCTGGTGTATCCAGGCGCGAAGTCTTTTTTCTCGATCCACGGTTCTATCACAGTAACTCCGCCTGGCTTGAGATGCATGGAGATGCGCCTTATCACTTTCTCCAGGTTGGCATATGTCTTGGCGTAACCTATCACACTGCCTAGGCTGATTATAACGTCGAACTTTCTGCCGAGCCTGAAGGTCTGCATGTCTGCCTTGAGGAGCTTGACGCCCTTCACATCCTTCCTCGCGACCTTCAGCATGGCATCGCTCACATCAAGTCCGGTGCAGCGGAACCGGTCCTTCAGGTAGAGCAGGTCTTTGCCGGTGCCGCAGCCCACGTCGAGCAGCTCGATACCTCCTGATCTCTTGTATCTGCGTATCAGCGATTTCACGGTTGACGCGGCCTTCCTATGGTCGATGGCCTTGCTGTAGAGCAGGTCATAATACTTGGCGAATTCACCGTAGAGGAGGTCTTCGCCCTTTAATTCCTTTATCATTCGATCATCCATCATCCGTACAGTACGTGTTTGCAGCGCAGCAATAAAAGCCTGCCGTGCAACCAAGCATCAAAAAGATTTCTGAACTGCTCTATCGAATGAATAATACGGTTTTCATTCAACACAGTATATCCGAACCCACCCTCTACGACGACAAAGGCGTACGGGCCCGGTGGGATTCGAACCCACGACTTAGAGGTTAAAAGCCTCCCACTCTGGCCAAGCTGAGTTACGAGCCCCTGGTGATAATTGCACGTCATGCTATTTATCAGTAGCGATGCGGGGCTCATCTCCTGCGGCGCCAGTCGTGCGCCAGCACCATCGACACGACGAACGCGACGGCGAACCAGAAGACCGCGTCTATGGTGAGGTTGGTGTAGTTGTACGTCGTCGCCGGCGGATAGGTGACAAGGTTGTAGAGCCACGGTATGGGTCATCCGTACCACGCCGCGCCCACGAGCTGCGCCGGGGTGACGTTGATTATGCCGCTGGGCAGCGACGCCGCTATCCCGAACGCGACATCACCGATGTAGACCTTGATGTGCATATTGCAAACTCTCCGCATAGGCTTTTATAGCCATATTGACTGCAGGGCCGCCTTCGGGGCAGGCAGCGTTGTACTGCATGCATCTAGTTTACGTCAATCGCGATACAAGGTACACTGCTTATATATATCTGGAAATGCACAATTTAAGCGTGGATTTCATGGAGAATCATAAGAACACAAAAGACAACCACAGCGTCGAGAAGAGCCAGCTTATAGAGGGTATGATAAGACGCGACGGGAGTGCCTCATTCTTGTCTATGGACCCGGGCTACAAGTGGGATGTTGGAGAGCAGTCGAAGGACCTGCAGACAGCCTTCATCAGCATGCTCTACGGGGCCCAGCCTGCACTCGTCATAGGACCGAGCGGTACAGGAAAAACGCTAGCCGTAAAGCAGCTCGCATACGACCTGAGCATGGGGAGGAGCATGAGGATGCATGGCGGAAGCATGAGCACCAACATAGAGACCGCAAAGCTCGCAGGGCACGATCTCAAGACGGACTTCACGAGGCCTGTGCCGCTTGTGGTTTGTCAGGGCACGCCAGATACTACGTATTCAGAGCTCTGCGGCTGGTGGCAGCCTATAGACGGGGGCGTGAGATTCATAGAAGGCATACTTCCAGAAGCCGTACGCCTCGCCAACGAGCGCGGGTTATCCATGCTGCTCGTCGATGAGATAAACGCAATACGGCCCGAATACCAGAAGGCGCTGAACTCGCTGCTGGCCGATAGGAAGGTGATATTCGCCGACCGGTCATGGGAGCTCGATAGAGGTGTGAAGCTGCTGATGGTCGCGACCATGAATGACTTTGCCGTGGGGTACGGTGGCATAAACGGCATGAACGAGGACTTGGAGCGCAGGTTCGGCCTCAAGGTGGTCATGGGCTATCCGAAGGCGGATGAGGAAAAGGCCATACTAATGGGTTACACCATGGACACCGCGCTGATAAACAAGCTGATACTGCTCGCACAGCACACGCGCGGTTCTGAAGGAGGATTAAAAGCTGACCCAACCATGCCGTTCAGCAGACCTGTCTCCACAGCGGACCTTACCAACTTCCTCGTTGCATACAAGAACAATATCGAGGTATATGCCAGCAGCGCCTTCGCGCTTGAGAGCTCGCTGCGCATGTCACTGCTCAACAAATATCACAGCCAGAGCGATTCTGACGAGAGGAAGGCATTCAGGGAGAAGATAGCGGACATCTTCGGCGTGGAGCTACGCGACTGATGCAAAGGGCGCGATACCATGTCCCACAAAAAGATGGAAGAACAGATTCGTGCAGCGGAAAAGCTGGAGGGCGCAGCAAAGAAGCGCATCCACGAACCCATTAGCACCCCGTTCAAGCTGGGTGAAGACATGATTGACGCGGCGAGGTTAGGGGATACGGCGAAAGCGAGGCGCCTTATAGAGAAAGGAGCGGATTTAGAGGCTAAGGACAGCGACGGAGACACTGCGCTCATCTTGGCTTCAGCGAACGGCCACACAAAGACAGCGAAGCTGCTGATAGGGAAGGGGGCGGAAGTGGAACAGCGAGACACCTTCGGAAACACTGCGCTCATCCGGGCTTCGGCGAGCGGTCATGCTGAAATCGTGAAGATGCTGATAGAGAAAGGCGCGGATGTGAACGCGCGGAACACTTATGGCGACACCGCGCTCATCCGGGCTTCGGAGAATGACCATGCTGAAATCGTGAAGATGCTGATAGAGAAAGGCGCGGATTTGGGTATTAGGAACAAGGACAACAAGACCGCCTATAACATCGCAGTCG
>JACWAL010000023.1 GCA_014874295.1 Microcaldota archaeon | reverse complement strand
GGGCATGGACAACGCTACAGCAATGAAATACATAAGCGAGCTCGAGAGGAGCGGCGACATCTTCTCTCCGAAACCCGGAGTGATACGGGTAGTCAGGAGGGAAGCTGAGTAACCTTTTTATGGATTCATAGCGATACAAAGCCGAGGCGCTATGCGGAGAGAGAAGTCGCAGTCAGCGATGGAATATCTCATGACCTATGGGTGGGCAATCCTCATCATCGCGGTCGTACTCGGAGCTCTCTATTCCCTTGGCGTCTTCAACATGTCCGCGTACATGCCGAAGATAGGACCCGGAGCCTGCCACGTCTTCAGGCCGAACGGCCCGGGCTCTTCGTGGAATGTGGCACTCACAGGCAGCTGTTCAGGCTACCTCCCTCAGTATGTCGCGTTTGGTACGGGAACCGGATCCATTGATGTGTCGACGTCCTTTCCTAATATCTACTCGGTCACGATAGTTGGGTGGGTGAAGCCTAAAAGTACGCAGCAGTATGCTACTGGAGTAATTGGTCACGGCGGCGTTTTAGTACGCAGTGGGTGGGCAGCGTTGGATCCATGCAACTGGTTATACACTGGAGGGGGGAGGAGGACAAGGCTGCAGCAATCTTGCTTCGGTGAGCTTCCCTGAAAAAACATGGGCAATGGTTGCATACACCGTCGACACATCTGGGAATATAATTGGCTATTCTTTCACTCCTTCAGGTAAACAGACGAGTACCTCTTCATTCGGTCAGCCAGTTTACGTACCTGCATATTCCGGCAGCGGCGCCATATTACTTGGTTACTGGGACTGTTGCGGCCTGAATCTGAATGGTAGCATAGCCAACGTCCAAATCTACAACATCTCATTGACTGCGAACCAGATCCAGTACCTCTACAACGAGGGCATCGGCGGCGCGCCGATCTACCTGCAGTATCTAGTTGGGTGGTGGCCCCTCAACGGCGACACCATTGACTACAGCGGCAACAACAGGAATGGCGTGCCGACGAACATAACGTACAATGGATCATGGGCTTCTGGATATTATCATTAGTATGATGTTCGCGCGCGGTGAGGAAGTCCTGCTTCCGCACTGGTCTGCTCGCGATTTTGAGAATTAAGTGACGGCAATCGCTGCCGCTCAGCCAAAAAAATGTCGGGACGCATCAGAGATGCGCCCCGGGTGGATGAGAATAGGGTTGTTACAGAACTAGCGTAAAACTATTTTTGCGCGGTATGTATTTAAACAGCAAGGTATATATACCCTCCTTTAAGGCGCTGTTATATAAATAAAAGCGATTTTCCCGTTTGCTCATGCACCCGACCTGTGCGCGCCGCCATGCTGGTTGGCATAGCGCTTCACGAGCTGCACTGCGTGGTCAACGGCCTTCTCGACATCCTCCTTCGTCTTCGCGCCCGTGCAGATTATCTTGCCCGAATTGAAGAGCAGCAGCGCCGCCTTGAGCTTCGGCTCGTTGACCTTGAATATGGCTCCTGGGAACTGCTCCGGCTCGTAGTCCACATCGCGCGAGAGCTTCGCCAGGCCGTAGAGATCAAGCTCCAGGTTGAGCTCTGCGCTCGCGACGAGGTTGACGACTTCATAAGTAGGCTTGAGCTTGACGTGTATGTACTTCGGTGAGCCTCCAGTTGAGTTCTGCTTTGCCATTGGAACGACCGCTGGACTCCTCTCAACTAAGGTATAAATACGTTGCGCAGCCTAACTACCTCTGTTGTGATCGTATGTCAAAGAGGTCAACAGGGCTTTTCAGCGGCCGTTCCAGGCACCTCGCCAGGCACCACAGGCCGTCGTCGCTCAGCATAAACGCGCTAATAAAGGAGTTCAACATAGGGGACAAGGTCGCGATAGTGCCGAAGGGGTCGTTCCGCGACATCCCGCACCCGAGGTACAGGGGGAAGATAGGCACCGTCACGGAAAGGAGAGGCTCTGCGTACGTGGTAAGCGTCAGGAACATGCGCTCTATGAAGACGCTCGTCGTGCCCACCCGCCACCTGGAGAAGGTCGCGGTCCAGTCAAAGTGACCGCTTTTCAAGTGCGTCCATGGAAGTGAAGGAGCTGTTCGACGGCGTGTACAGCATGGACGGCAGGCTGGCAACCGTCAACTCCAAGAGGGGCAACAAGGTCTACGGAGAGGAACTTGTGCAGCTTGACGGCAAAGAGTACAGGCTCTGGAACCCGTACAGGAGCAAGCTCGCGGCCTCGATACTGAACGGCCTCAAGGGCATGCACATAAAGCAGGGCTCTCGCGTGCTCTACCTCGGCGCGGCAACGGGCACCACTGCCAGCCACGTCGGAGACATAGCAAGCAACGGGGAGGTGTTCTGCGTCGAGTTCTCGGAGCGCAACATGCGCGAGCTCATACCCGTATGCGAGGCGAGGCCGAACATGCTCCCTTTGCTGTACGATGCGAACGACGTCGACAAGTACGGGAACACGGTCGGTACGTGTGACATCATATACCAGGATGTGTCCGCGAGGAACCAGTCCGAGATCATGAGGAAGAACTCCGCGCTCCTCAAGAAGGGCGGTTATGCTTATTTCATAATAAAGTCGCAGAGCATCGACATATCCAGAAGGCCTGAGGAGGTGTTCAGGCAGGAACTGAAGGGGCTCGAGGGCGTATTCTCCATCGAGGAAAAGATAGACCTCGAGCCATATGACAGCCTGCACTTGTTCGCGGTACTGCGGAAGCTCTAACGGATTCGATATACCTGAAGGAAGTATTATATATTTGGACAAAGCGAAGGTAGGCTTTAGGCAACCACAGCGTGAAACCATGGAGAATAGGAAAAAGCCTCCAGAGAAGACGCTCGACAAGGCGCTCTATGTCGCGCCTGGCGTTATGAGGACATACAATTTCGCGACGAAGGAAGGAATCACCACATACTGTCACCGCATCGCGGTGACGAAGGAACGCCTCGAGGGATTGAGGCCCTCGATTGACGCCGCGATGGGGACCTTGGTCGGTTCGCTCAAATCAGCCGGCAGCCCGCTCGCTTCCGCGAAGCTTGATTATCCGGAAGGTACGTCGTTCGCAGAGCTCGAGGTCAAGGGCTACGACGCCAAGGCCAACAACTCGGTGAAGTCCGCAGTCGATTCTACGGTAAAGGCTGTGTACCACACGCTGGGTATCGAGATGCCGAAGCCGGTGCCGTGGGGCCTGCACATCCTGTGCATACCTGACTTTATGACAAGGACAATCCAGGTAATGGCGCGCCTGGATACAGAGAAGCATGGAGACCACATATAACGGATGCAGCGGATGATTGAATGTCAACTAAAGACCACGAGGCGTTCAACAAGGTGCTCTCAAGGGAAGGACTTTCCGATCTTCGCCGACACGAGACCGGCGGGAGCACCCTCAAGTACAAGACCGTCGATGAGCAAACGGCGGCGATGCGCGGCATACGCTTCTTCACCAACAGGGGCGAGGTCGAGCCTGATTGGGATGTGTACAGCACTAGGGCCGAGGCCAAGCACGCCACCGAGGAGCTGTGGGACGAAGCCGGCATGGCCAAGTGGTCAGAGAGGAGGCTCATGATATGGAGCACGGTGTCTAAGGCCGCGCTCGAGGCCGGTTTCGGCCAGCGGGCGGATACTGCATCGAAGGTCGTGAAAGACCTCGCGGAACAGCTCATGACAGGGCCGCAGCTCGAGGACTTCAAATGGGACATGGTACTGGTGGCCAAAGTCGTCGCTGTTTCAGGGATTGACTACCTTGGAAAGGAAGGCGCCGAGAAATATGCGAACTCTATAGTCGCGATATGGGTGGCGGGCTTCGGCCACGCCATCGAATCGGACAGCAGGTTCACAGTGTACTCAGATCCCATGCCGTACAGGCCAGAGTTCAGGACATGACTCATTTCGAGAGGAAGATGAACACCATGCTGTCCTTCGAGTCGAGAGCGCAGTAGCCGAACCTCTCGAATTGCACGATGTCGCGCTCCTCCAGCATGCTCGCATAGCTCTCCACGTACCCGCGCACGATTTTGAGACTGTCGGGCAGCACGTTGCCATCTGCGTCGACAATTGGCCCCGGCACCATCACTGAGCATTCCATGAGATTGCCATCGCTGACCCATTGCACTATCCTGCCGTCCTGCACGTCGGCGCGCTCAGCTGCTATCTCACTGCCGGCAGAGACCACCATCGCGCCCAGCAGGTCCTTCAGCCTTATCCTGTCGCCTGCCTTGAGCGATTCCGCGTCATGCCTGCTTATGTAGAAGGTGTCTGTCGTCTCATACTCTCTCATCTCATCGCTTCCCTTCCTGACGTTCAGCGCGGCCTTCGTTCCCTTTGCGCCCTTCACGGTGAGCCTGGCAGGCTCCTCCACGAAGAAGAGATGCTTCGCAATCGGGTCTATGATTTTCTTGTTGTCGGCGAGCAGCATATCCATCTTCGCGAAGCCATCAGTCTTGCTCATCCCGAACCTGAGCGTGAAGCTGCGTATGGCTTCTGGCTGTATACCTCTCCTCCTCAGAGCGATTATGGTTACCAACCTCGGATCGTCCCATCCGCTAATGGCTTTGTCCGCTATGAGCTTCCTTATCTCCCTCTTCGCGGTGGTGTTGCCCTCTATCCTCAGCCTGGCCTCGTAGTGTATCCTGGGCACCCTGAGCCCCAGCGCGTTGAGTATGTATGCGTGCACCTCTGTCCATTTCTCGTACTCCTTGCTGCGCACTATGTCGGTTATGCCGTTTATGCTGTCCACTATCGGCGTGTTCATGTGGTAGGTCGGCCATACGACGTACCGCTCGTCATGCCTGAAATGCGCCATCTTCCTTATCCTGAAGAGCGTCGGGTCGCGCATCGTGTCGTTTCCGGCTTCCATGTCGCCTTTCAGCCTGATTACCATCTCACCGTCGCCGTACTTCCTGCCTAGCATGTCGCCGAACAGCCTTAGGTTCTCTTCCACGCTGCGGCTCCTGTGCTCGCATGCGCTCTTGCTATGCCGCCCGGCCTTCATGGCATCCTGGCTGCACGAGCAGGTATATGCCATACCCTTCTCTATCAGCTTGCGTCCGTAATCGTAGACTGTCTCGATGAAGTCGCTTGCGTAGTACTCTTTCGCGAATTTGATTCCCAGCCATCCCGTGTCCTCCCTTATGGCGTCGACGAACTTCTGGCGGCATTTCTCAGGGTTTGTGTCATCAAGGTAGAGATAGATCTTGCCTGAGTAGAGCCGCGCCATCTCATCGCTGATCATGCACTGCTTCATGTTGCCTATGTGGATATACCCTCCAGGCTCCGGCGGGAACCGTGTCACCACCTTGCCGTTTTCCGCCCCCTCTATCGTGAACTTCGGCTTTCCGTGCTCCTCCTTCCCCTTCTTCTCCTCTGCGAACTCCGCCTCGTACTTCTTGTACTCCTCGTCTAACTTCTCGGGGCCGAGCGAGTTCACTTCCTCCACGATGGTGCCGACATCCTTCGCGAACGACTTGATGTCCTTCCGGAACTGCGGCATAGCGGAGAGCGCCCTGTTGAGCACGTTCGAAAGGCTTGCGCTGCCGTAGTCGTGCGCGTTCTTTACCGCGTACTTGTACACTAGCTCCATCTCTGTTTTGCCAAGCATCAGCCAGACCTCAGTGTTGTATTTATGTTAGGCACATAGCCGCCGTTGCTGTATGCTATCTCGGTGCTTATGCTGACCCTTATCGTGGAATTGAGCGGCTCTAACGAGCCCTTTTGCATCGGGTAGCTCTTCGCCAGGAAGTAAACAGGCACTGTCTGCTTCATGCCGGCAGGTGTGAGCTGCACAGTGGAAGGGAGGGAAACGTATTCTGTCGCGGAAAGCGCTATGGCGTTGCTCGCAAGCTCGTTCGCAAGCGCAGCCTGCAATTCATAGGCGTTGGTCCTGTTAAGGTAGACGCTGACCGCCTCGCCTATCGGACTGTACGAAATTATCGCCCCATTGGCCTGCATGGCCGACAGCATGTCTATTATCGAGTTGGCCGCGCTGGCATTTCCTATCCTTATGACGGTGGAGTTGCCATAGCCGACGACCACGGCGTTGGCGCTGCCGAACGCCGGATAATAGGTCTTCGTCGTGTTCTTGCTGCTGTTGCCGTTGCTGCTGGCCGGCACTCCTCCCCCGCTTCCCGCATAGCTTGTTATGAATATTATCAGCACGAATACGGAGCCGAGCAGCATTACCATCTTCTTCTTCTTTTCGTCCATAACTGCACCGTTGCCAAACGTGAATACTTAATAACCTATTTCCCATAAAAGCTATAAAATACCGAGTGATTGGATGGCATTTTCAGACGGGGATTTTGTAGAAGTGGAGTACAGCGCGTATGAAGCCAACGGTAACACGCTGATTGAGACGACCAGCGAGAAGGCTGCCAAGGACGCCGGAATATACCACGAGCACGCGCGCTACGGCAGGAAGCTGATAATACTCGGATTCAACCGCACGATAAAGGGGCTCGACAGGGAGCTCAGAAAGATGACGGTCGGGCAGGAACAGAAACTCACGTTCAAACCGGATGACGCGTTCGGTCAGCGCAGCGACGACTACGTGAGAGTCATGCGCCTCGCGGACATGCGCGAGAGAGGGGTAGACCCGTACCCTGGCATGAGAGTCGACCTTGACGGTATAGTCGCGACCGTGAGGAGCGTCAACTCCGGGAGGGTCACGATAGACGCGAACCACCCTTACGCGGGGCACGACATAATCTATGACATAAAGGTCGTGGGCAACCCGAAGACTGACGACGAGAAGGCGAAGTCACTGAGCACCGCGTACGGCGTCGAGCCAACGGCCATGAAACTCCAAAACGGGACGCTCTCGGTCACGTACGGGCCAGACAAGAAGAAGGACGAGGCTTATTTTGTGGACAAGGCCGGGTTCGTAGGAGCTGTCTTCGAGACGATGAAAACGGTAAGCAGCGTCAGCGTCGAGGAGCAGTACAAGCGCGAGGAGAAGAAAGATGAGAAGAAAGCTTCAGAAGCTGGACAACAATGATAGCGAATAGCACAGGAATCAGGCCGTCAGCCGCATACGGGAGGCGCTCAAAGAGCTCAAGAAGTCGAACTTCGTCGGCAAGCCGCTCCGGTCCATCAAGGACGCCTATTCCATAAGGATAGGAAACAAGCGGTTTGTCTACAAGGTGGACGACGAAACCGTAATCCTCCTGTTCTTCAAGAGCAGGGAGGACGTCTATGATTACCTGAGATAATGGTCGCTCCTATTTAGCGTCAACAGCGAAGGTGCTGTTGATGCTGATGCCGAGCTTCTGTGCTATCTGCGACTTCTCGGCGTTTATGACTATTATGTAGCTGTTCCACTTGTTCGTGAGCTCCTTCGAGCCGCAGACCGGGCACGTGTCGCCATGACTTATTATCATACCGCACTTCTTGCAGGCTTTCTCATCTCCCATGTTAGAACCTTCTCTTCTGGCCCTTCTGCCTCGCGGCGGCGAGCTGCTGCTTTATCCATTCACCCTTGCCAAAGCCCTCCTGCTTCATGGTCAGCGCTATCTTCGAGTCCTTGACAGAGTTCTTCATGCTCACTGTAGATATCTTGGCGTAGACTATGTCGCCCTTCTTCAGCATCAGTTTCTTCTGCCTCGTGACGAATGTTTGGGTTTTCCTGTCGAACGAGAGGAATTCGTTCGCTATCTGCGAGACGTGTACCAGCCCGTCCATAGGGCCTATGCGCACGAATGCGCCGAAATCAGTGAGCTCGCTCACCTCGCCGCACACAACCTCGTCAACCCTCGGCATGAATGCGAGAACCTCGAACTCCGCGTCGTGCTTCGTCGCCGGATCGCCAGGATAGATGACGCCGTCGCTGACGTTGCTCACGTTGAAGACCGCGACGATGACGCCTATCTCCTTGTCGACCTTGCCTTCGTACTTACGCTGCAGCACCGCCTCTGCAACGGACTCGACGTCCTTGCCGAAGTCCTCCGGTGGCAATGAGAACGTGTCCTTCACCGTATAAATCGAGTACATTGGTTCACCACAAATATCGCTTTATCGCACCTGACCTGGATACCTTGAAGCACCTCGCGCCGAGGGCGCTCGCCTTCCTCGCCAATTCGGTGTCGTTCGTGACGACCATGACGCCCCTGCTTCTTGATGCCCGCCTCTGTATCCATGCATCTGCGCTTGTTCCAATATTATGTATCTCAACCTTTTTAGACTTTAACATCATGAGGGCCAGTCTCGCCGTGGCGCCCCTCTTGCCCCTGTTGGCGCTTATGCCCTTCAGCTCCCCTATAACCCCCCTTGATATAGTCGGTCTGTACTCTGGGAACTGCTCATTCAGTCTCTCGAAGACGTCCTTCCTGTACCTGAGGGCGAAGAGTATGGAGCTCGTGTCTACCAACGCAGGCCTCAATACATCAACCGTAGTGGCCGTTGTTGGCGATCATCTCCCTTGCCACCTTGGAGTTCAGCACCTCCAGAAGCACGGCCGCGTCGTTGTGCTTTGGGTCGTGCGACATGTAAAGCAGCGTCACGGGGTCCTTGTCGCCGATGTACCCTATCAGCTTCTTGAGCGCCTTGCCTTCTAGCAACTCCCTCCTGTACCTTACCTTGAACTCCGCCCATTGCGTTGGATTGTGCAGGAACCAGCGCTTCAGCTCCTGACTCGGTCCCAGGTCGCGAATCCAATAGTCTATGTTGGTCGTGCTCCTCCTTATTCCCCTCGGCCACGACCTCTCGACGAGCACCCTGTCCCCATCGGTTATGTCCGCCTTGTCATAGACCCGCTTGAGCTTGATCATCGACTCGTTGGTATTTCGGAAGAAAGGCTTAAAACCCCCTCCCACGCGCCCGGTGATACTACGAGTGCATCAGGTCCTCTTCAGCTTAATTATGCCGCCCAGCACCGACCTCTTGAAGCTGGACACGCTCAGCATGCGCATCTCCTTCATAGTGGTGTCTATGTCCTCTCTGTCGATCAGCTTAACTGCGAAGTTCACCATCCCCTTGTCGTCGTACTTTGCCAGCCTCTTGAACTCGAGCGCCAAATCGGCGGCCTCCCTGCCCTCCCTGACGATGAGCTGCCTGAGCACGCCCTCCGCCGTTTCCTTCCCGAACTTCGAGAATATGTATCCTATGGACTGCCTCATAATCATCAGGTCCTCCGCTATGTACGAGAGCGAGAGCTTGTCGAACGCCTTCTCGAACCCCCCGCTGTAAATGCCAGCCTCGAAGTTCGGCTCGCTCGGGTATAGCTGGTCCACTGTCTCCTTACCGTTCGTTTTGCTGCCAGACATCCAATCAAGTGGTCTTTGGCAGTCAGATATTTAATGCTTATTGCAGCGCACGCACCCACGCACCTCCGCATTTGGCATAATATCCTTTGCTTCACTATCTGAATATGGAAAATCGCGTCATCGCCGACATGCTGGAGGAGATAGCGGACATGCTCAGCATTGACGAGACGCCCACGACGCGTTTTGAAGTGAGGGCATACAAGAACGCCGCGCTCACCCTACTCTCAATACAGGAGCCGGTAGAGAGCGTCTACAAGCGCGGCGGCATAAAAGCGATAATGGAGTTTCCCGGGATAGGGCCTGGCATAGCGGGGAAGATAGAGGAGTACATAAAGACAGGGCGCATGAAGAAGTACGACGAGCTGAAGAGAAAGTACCCGATAGACTTCAAAGGACTGCTCTTGCTCGAAGGCATGGGCGCGAAGAAGGCCATCACGCTGTACAAGAAGCTGGGCATAAGGGACCTCTCCGATCTGAAGAAGGCCGTGGAGTCACACAAGGTATCAACAATAGAGGGCTTCGGCTCCAGAAGCGAGGAGATGTTCTCGAAGAGCATGCAGCTCCAAGAGTCGAGCAGGGGCAGGATACTCCTCGGGGTGGCGCTGCCCGCTGCCGAGTCAATAGTCCACGACCTGATGGACAGCGGCACCGTCACCAAGGTTGTCATAGCGGGATCGACGAGAAGGATGAAGGAGACCGTCGGCGATCTCGATATACTCGCGATATCCAAGACGCCCGAGAAAGCGATGGATGTCTTTACATCCATGAATGACGTCACTGGAATAGTGAGCAAGGGGCCAACAAGGAGCACGGTGTCGCTCAACATAGGGGTAACGTGCGACCTACGGGTGCTTCCTCCGGAGAGCTTCGGCGCAGCGCAGCAGTACTTCATAGGCAACAAGCAGCACAATATCGATACGCGCAAGATCGCGATAAGGAAGGGATACAAGCTCAACGAGTACGGGCTGTTCTCGAAGAGCGGGAAGATAATAGCCAGCGAGGATGAGCACGACATCTACGCGAAGCTCGGCATGCAGTACGTGCCTCCGGAAATGAGGGAGGCGCGCGGCGAGATAAAGCTCGCGCTGGAGCACAAGATACCGACGCTAATCGACATGAAGGACCTGAAGGGCGACCTGCACACCCATACGAAGGAAACCGATGGTGTGAACACGATAGACGAAATGGCGGACGCGGCAAGGTCCATAGGACTCTCGTACATCGCCACCACGAACCACACTAAGAGCCTCAAGGTCGCGAAGGGCATGGACGACAGGCAGTTCGCGGTCTTCATGAAGAAAGTAGACAAGCTGAACGATTCGCTCGATGGCAGGTTCAGGGTGCTGAAGGGCGCGGAGTGCGACATCCTAAAGGATGGCAGCCTCGACCTGTCAAGGCAGACCATCGAGTCGATGGAGTGCGTAGTGGGGTCGGTGCACGCCTCGTTCAGGATGCCGGAAAAAGAGATGACAGACAGGGTGATCAAGGCGATAGGGAGCGGCCTCATCAACATTTTGGGGCACCCTACTGGCAGGCTCATCAACGAGCGGGAGGGCTTCGCGATCGACCTCGACCGCGTCGCGCAGGCGTGCGAAGACAATGACGTTGCGTTGGAAATCAACTCTTGGCCGAACAGGCTGGACCTGAACGATACGAATATAATGCTTGCATCAAAGTATAAGGTGAGGTTCTCGATAAACAGCGACTCGCACAGCACGGCACACTACCAGATGCTGCGCTACGGCGTCGGTACCGCAAGGAGAGGGTGGCTGACGCCCGAGAGAGTGCTGAACGCGATGCCGCTGAAGGAGCTCGAGAAGTCACTCAAGAGATGAGCATGAGGATCGCATTCGTCTACGACTTCCCCTACCCATGGCATGCCGGGGGCATAGAGAAGATAGACAAGATTGAGTCTGAAGGGCTTGCAAGGGACTACGAGGTGCACTTCTACACGATGCGCTGGCCTGGCATGAAGCCCGAGTTCATGAGGAACAGGGTGAAGTACCACACCTCATGGCCGGCTTCAAGGGAGACGATGTACCTCCACAGGAGGCGCTCAATACGAAAGGCGATAATGTTCGCACTCACGAGCTTCCGCGTGTTCGAAAGGAAATTTGACGTCGTCGTCATAGACGAGTTCCCGTTCCTGCAGATACCGGTCATGAGACTGTACGGCCTGCTGACGGGATGCAAGGTCGTGATGCACGTCGCGGAGGTCTGGGACCGACCCTACTGGATCAGGTACGCCGGACGCGTGTTCGGCACGCTCGGGTGGCTGTTCTCCAGGATGTTTGTTTCGGCAGATGCCTATATCGCGAATTCGTACGATACAAAGCGCAGGCTCCAGGAGATAATGCACGTCGACCCGCACAGGGTAGAAGTCTTTGCGCCAGTGCTCGACGCGGAACTGATACGGTCCGTGAGGGCGATGGCACAGCCAAAGAACGGCACCATCGTGTTCGCCGGCAGGCTCATAAAAGAGAAGCGGCTCGACAAATGGCTCTACGAGTTCGCCGAGGTGTCCAAGTCGGTACCAAAGCTGCGCGGCCTGATAATAGGGGACGGGCCGGAGAGGAATTACATAAGCAAGGTGATAAGGGCACTGAAACTGCAGGACAAGGTGAGGCTTGCGAAGCCGATACCGACGACGCGCGGCCTCTACATGAGGCTGGCATCGTGCAGGGCGCTGCTCAACATGTCGGAGCGCGAGGGCCTCAGTATAGTGACGCTCGAGAGCCTCTCGTTGGGTGTGCCGGTCGTGCTACCCGACTACTCGCCGATACCGGACGAGATAAAGGAGATGTGTATCGTGGAGAGGGAGATAGGGATACCGCGGGCGCTGACCTCTATAATAAACTCTAATGATACCAGCTCGTTCATAAGGAACGCAGACAGGCTGAGCATGTTTCAGACATCCGGAGTCAGGAAGTTCTACGGCAGGCTTTTCAGGAGGCTCGGCCTAGACGGCACGGAATGACGCGCGCCATCAGTCCTTCAAGCGGTCGAGCACATCATTCATGAGCTCACCCACGCTCTCTATATGCTTCACTATGGCGACGTCATGCGCTGCCTTTCCGACCCTGAACGCGGCCTGGCCACTGTCCTTACCCAACTTGTTTATGGCCTTTGCGACCAGATCGTCGTTGAAAACCTTCTCCATGAGCTCGGTTAATCCGTGGTACCTGCCGCCTTCCTTGGCAGCGTTCGCTATCCAGTTGGCAACGCCCACCGCCGCCCCGTCGTCTTCGTATCTCCTCACCGCTGCGGAGAAGCCGATTGTCTCAGATCTCGCTGTCGCCTCCATCTCCTTGTGGTCCTTGATCTCTAGGAATGTCTCTGCAACGCGCTTGAATTCAATGAGTATCTCATTCGCGGTCTTCGGCCTGCGGTCCTTCACGCACTCCCAGAGCGGTCCTACTAGGCCGAGGGATTTCATGTGCGCGAACCCACCCTTGCCGAGCGCGTCCTCGAAATAGAGTTCCTCGCTCTTGTTAAGCTTCGCCCCTCCGACGAATCTCTTCTCCGTGAAGTCGCCAAGCAGGTATTCAAGGCTGTGGTCCTTGTTGTCATTCAGCTTCGTCTTTATCCTGTCGGTTTTCGTGATTTCAGCCATCGTTCCACCGTTCCTGACGGTGGTATCTGACAAGTTCAAATATATATACCGGCGGCAGCGCGTCAGCGTATGCCCGTATCAATTATCACCGATAGGTTAGTCTGCCTGCCCGGATAGACGGTGGCGTTTTCGCGCAGCGAGTGGCACCCTGCGAACGTGCAGTTCGTTATGCCGACGTCGTATGTGCCCGACGGCAAGCTGGCGTTGAAAGTGCCGTTGGAACCGAGCTTCACGAATATTATGTTGCCGAAGCTTCCTGTCAGAATGAGCGACCTCGACGAGTAAGTGTCGTTCGGTCCGGTGCACGGATGCCCTACAGGCTCCGCGCCGCACCACGGCCCGATGGCCACCTTGCCCACGAGCGTGCCGTATTGCGTGTCCGTGCGCCCGCAGTAGCTCGCGGCGAAAAACATGATTACCACAAGCGCAAGCCCCGCCGCAATAATCGGTATGACCGTCTGCCGCATGCGACCACCCATCCTGGATTGTATACGGTTCAAAAAGATAAAAGGCTTCCGTGATCGTTCGGTTTCCATGCAGTATGCGATAGGGCCGCACGTCAAGTTCCCTTCCAGCATGCCCGCTCGTCATGCCTGCTGCACGTTGTCGAGTTTGGTGCCCCTGTTCCATACATAGTTGAAGCGCTTCGCCGCCTCGTTCCGCGCTATGCTCACGATGTGTTCGCTCTTCTTGTTGATTATGTTGAGCGGGGGTATCTTGTATGCATGGCTGCCGTCGAGCATGAGGCGCTCGTGTTGCATCGCGGCGTCCTCGCCGTTCATCGCCCTTATGGAGAACTCGACGCCGCTATTACGTAGCTCATCAGAAAAGTCCCTGCACTCCTTCATGAGGGTGCTGTCGAGCCTGTCCCTCCTGGTCAGCACGCTCACGCTCGTGTAGTTGCGCTCGTTGCCCTTGAGCATCGCCGCGAGGTTTCTCAATCCGTTGGTATCGAAGTGCATATCTAGTATGCGCAGGTTACCATGCATCTTCGCCCCGAGCTCGCCAGACAGCTTCAGCATATTGCTGTATGGGGTGAGCGGGTCGACGCTTATGTTCCTAGACATCCTGGCGCCCCTGGCGGGCTTGTCCGCCGCTGCCATGTAGAGCGCAGGCACGGCCGTCAGGATCGCTCCTGCTATCGCTACCGCGAAGTAAATGTAAGGTTCTGCGAAGTTGAAACTCGTCTCAAGTATGTATGCTAGCGCCGCATAGAAGATCGACGCTCCAGCGAGCGCCATGCTGCTCGCGCCTCTCCTGGACTGGAAGAGCTGCAGCACCGCGAATGCGAACATCATCAGTGCCAGGGCGAGCATCAGGTAGCTGAGCTGCAGCGCGAGGCCGAGGGATTGCAGGTTGCTTATGAACCCTATGTCGGTTGCGCTGAGCGTCACGTTGTATGCCCTGCTGGTGGCATAGATGCCCGAGTATATGCCTATCGCGACCGAAAGCTGCTGTATGTAGAATACGGCATACAGCATCGCCATTATGCTTCCTATGAACACCAGCGCTGAAAGCGCTTGCCCTTTTCGCGACTGCATCGGATCGAGAGGTTGTCTCCGCTAACCTATAATACGTTTTTGGGGAGCATCGGTCCAAGACGGTGCATTCGTCAGATTGTTGCTGTCGTGGATGTTGCCAGCGCTATGGACCTCTCCGTTGCCATCGCGTCGGCGCACTGGCCGGCAAAAGCGCAACCCGCTAGAAAGGTTAATATATCAGGAAACAGCCTATTATCGTGTTAAAAGTGGTCATATGGCGATAACCAAATATGCCAGAGATGCGGGAAGCGACTCCGCGAGGCTGGAGGCTGCCGCGCGGAGCGAGACAGCCGCAGTCCGCGTCGTGGATCACGTCAAGCTGGGCAAGGAGAACAGCATCTACTATGCGATAGGCGTGAACGAGGCTCTGTGGTGTCTAACCGCTATGGACTGGCACCTATCGCACGAGCAGGCGAATGGGAGGTTTCCGGAGAACCAGGACGGGGACGTGCAGATGATCGCGAGCGCAAGCTCAATCGCGCTGAGAAACTACCCGGAATCTGAGAGCGACGAGGACAACGCTAAGACTGCCACCATCCTCGACGAGCTTAAAGCATCGCTGGCAGAGGGGAATCCGATGCTGCTGCTCAGGCAGGTGAAGCCTATGCGTTACAAGAGGATAGTGCAGCTTGATGATATAAAGGCCAGTGCCTCCGCCGGCAGGTACGACCTGGCGATAAACAGGGCGCTTGTCTATCTTGTGGACTCGTACGTTCAGCTTAAGGTCATGAGCTCGTCGGACTTCGCGAAGTCGCGCATTCCAGAGCTTGAGGAGGCAGCTGACGTGATAGCTGATTCGCTCGACAGGATATCGGAAAAGGAGGGGGGAGCGCTCATGCAGCACGACAGAGTGATTGCAAACGACATAAGGGTGTTCGGTAGAAGGTAAACGCTCTCTGGACTTACTGCTCCCATCGGGATTTGAACCCGGATCACAGGCCCCGCAAGCCCGCGTTTCTGTGTGGTCAGAAAAGCTCTAGCTTGCCCAATGCGCTGAAGTGCTTCCTGTTGTTCGTGTACAGCTTGGCGTTGTGGTTGATTGCTATCGCCGCTATCATCGAGTCCGTCCTGGCCAGCTTCCTGCCTTTCGATTCTGTGTTGAACTCAAGCTCTGCGGCGAGCGCCGCATCCTCCTTCGAATACCCTATGACCGGCAGTTGCATCAGGTACTCGGAAGGCTTTGCGTACTTCAGCAGCCCGTAGAGCACCTCGTGCAGGTTTATGGCCGTTATATAAAACGTGTCGCCGCTCCTGGCAAGCCTCCTGAGCGCCGCTTCGCCCACTTTTGACCGCTTGTCGTATATCTCTATCAGTATGTCGCTGTCTATGATTATCAAGGCCTCACTTCCGACCTCTTCGAATACAGCTCTGAAAGCATCCTACCCTTATCCTTGAATTCTACACTGCCCCTGATCTTGCGGAGCACCTCAATCGGGTCCATCGACTTCATGAGGCGCTCGAAGAGGTCGCTGAAGCTCTCATCGCCATCCTTGACCTTCAGCAGGTCCTGGTACACCACATCCTTTATCGTCAACGTCTTGGCCATCTCAGCACCATATGTTTATGTTTAAACATATATTTAAACATTTCTATCCATCAAACAATGTGATGTCCAGGCGGCGATTCTCTAACCATGTCGCTATACGAAGTGGCTATCAAATCTCCACTATCAACTCCAAGTAGGCGCATGTAGGAGTTGCACTGCTCGAGCAGCCTGTTTCTCGGGATACCTCCTGTATCTATCGCCTCTATCTCCATGAACGTCCCGAGGCCCTTGACTGAGTCGAGGTGGAACTTGACGTTATCTATGAAATAGATTTCCCTTGTCTTGTCAACAACAAAAAGGATACCAAGCGCTTTTGTCAGTATTTCTTTTATGCCGCTGTTGGGAGCGGTGCTGAAGAGCGTCACATTCGATTGCTTCGGCCCTTTCTGGTTTTCTCTTTCGTAGAAGATTAGGTAGTTCTCTATATTGCCTTCCCTCAGCTTGAGCCTGCCTGAATTTACCCTGAAATAGGTATCTATCTGGTGGTCTGCACCCTTAAAATCCGCATTCTCGGATTTCAGGATCGTCCTCAGCATATTGTGATCTGAGCACCTGGCTTTTATCTCTATATTCACGTGACCCATTTATGCCACCCCGAAAGCATCCCGCCCCAGCCGGGATTTGAACCCGGATCACAGGCTCCGCAAGCCCGTGTTCTATCCAAGTTATACTACTGGGGCATGTACTTAGATTAAATAAAGTATGTCTCTTAAGCCTATAATAAACATAGGCTTGCAGTGATGGGATGGCTCACAGCTTTCTAACTGTTTTGGTACCGTCAGTCATAGCGTTCGCGATAACGCTCCTTGCGGTCAGGTTCGTCATGTGGTACATGAGCGAGTGCGGCGTCACCACCATCGACTACAACAAGAAGCGCAGGCCGGCCGTCCCATCAAGCATAGGGATTGCTACCGCCTTCGGCTTCGCAATAGGGCTGCTCGTCTATGTGTTCGGCAGCAGCTTCAACTTCTACGTGCCTGTCGCATCGCTCGAATACCTGTTCGCAACAGTGCTTGCCGTGCTGCTCGTCTCGTTCGTTGGCTTCCTCGACGACATAAACGTGAGGTCAAAGGCCACGCACACCACAGGCATGCAGGACACACGCGTGGGGTTGAAGCAGTGGCACAAGCCCTTGCTCACGCTGATAGGCGCGATACCGCTCATGGCGATAAATGCGGGCGTCTCGACAGTCGCGCTGCCGTTCATAGGCATGGTGAATTTCGGCGTGTTCTACCCATTGCTGATAGTGCCGCTCGCCATAATCTTCGGGGCCAACGCGTTCAACCTCCTTGGGGGGTTCAATGGCATACAGACAGGCATGGCGTCAGTCGCCGCGCTCGGCCTGTTCCTGTACGCGCTCGTGTTCAACGCCTATACCGGGCTGCTCCTCTCATCGATATTCCTCGCGGCGCTGCTCGCGACGTTCGTCTTCGACTTCTACCCGTCGAGGATATACGGGGGCGACAGCTTCAGCTACTTCGCCGGTACGGCAATCGTTGCTATAATGGTCGTCGGCAGCATGGAGTCGTTCGGCATAATAATATTCATACCTTGGATAATCGAGTTCTTCCTGCACATGCGCAAGAGGTTCGACGTGACCGATTTAGGAAAGCTGCAGGGCGACGGGACCATGAAGCCACCCTACGGAAGGAAGATTTACAGCTGGACCCACATCGCCATGAACGCTGCGAAGATGAAGGAGTGGCAGGTATCTGTGTTCATGTTCAGCATAGAAGGGCTGTTCGTGGCGATCGCGTTCGCGCTGAAGTTCGCCGCGCTGATATAAACAAACCTGTCGGCTTGACCGCGTCTAGCAGGATGTAGTTACACTGGAATCTGTACGGCGGATTGCCTTCATTTGAGTTGTCCACATTGGACTTAATCATTTTGATTTTATAATCGGAAAACACATCCTTCAACAGCGTTTCTGCCTCTTTGAGCTTGTATCTCGACTCGCTTCCGACGGCTCTCCCGTCAGGCGCGGTTCTCCTAATATCTACGGCAAAGTCTAGGATGATGGTGCCTCCAGACCTAAGGACCCTGTCCATCTCCTTTGCAATCCTTTTGAACACCGTCTTGGGGAACAGGTGGAGCACGCCAGTGCAGAATATGCCGTCAAACATCCCGTCCTTGAAAGGGAACCTTTTAACAATATTGAAGGCTTTCATTTTCAGTTTTGGTTTATATCTATTTGGCGTACAGTAAAAAAGCTTGCTTAGAGCGCTCTTATCTATGTCGGATGCAATGACCACATCCGCCTTCTTGAGCAGGTCGGTGTTGTAACGCCCGTCTCCAGCAGCAAGATTTAGCCATATTCCATCTATTCTAGTAGCCTTTAGGAACTTGAGCGTATCCCTATCCCCTTTTCCCAAAATCGAATTCTCATTGGTCTCGAAGTAGTTTATACCCTCTGTGTAGATATGTGCCTTCTCCTGTGGCTTGTGCGGTTTCGTCACCTTCTCCAAAGATCCTACCCCTTTCTGAGCACGACAAAACTGTTGTCGTCACCCACGTATCAGAAGTTCTATTTTTATATGTTCTTTAATGGGTCGTCTGCGGAAAATCAGTAAACCGATCATATGCCGCTCTTCGCCCGGAGAACCGGCACTGGGATAAAACCCGACGCGTTAAGCACAGGTGCGGCCTGCCTCCTCTTGGATGCAGACCTCGATCTTACCCTTATCCTCCGCTTAGGTTTAGGCATGCCGGCATGCCTGCCACCGCACGTGACCGCCATGTCTATGTCTGAGCCGGTGACCATGCGCACCCTTCCCGCATGGTTGGCGTACACCTGCGCCTCGTCGAGGTACTCGTTCAATGCGTCCTTCAGCTCCTCCTCGAACGATTTTATCGCGGTCTCATTGATGCGCTCCGCGCCCGCCTCCCTGAGGAACTGTTCTATATCGTAATAACTGAACTTTTTCTCTTGCAACCGGTTCACCCCAAAGCGGATTACTAATCCATATTAAGCTTTTTAAAGGAATCTTCATTGCGAAGATTAGTGGTAGTGATGCAACGGAAAATCAGGCTCGGATTCCATGTTTCGATGCAGGGGAGCGTCGCGAACGCAGCCCAAGAGGCGCTCTCCAACGGCTATGGCACATTCCAGATGTTCGTGACAAATCCGCGCTCATGGGCAATCGGTGAGATAAATGGAAATGATTCCTTAATGTTCAAAGAGCTTGTCAGGAAGTCGCATGCGATGCCTTTCGCTCACGCCTCGTATCTATGCAATCCCAGCTCCCCCAAAGACGATATACACAGAAAAACGATATCCTCACTGAAGGGCAATATGGAAAACTGCGCACGGCTCGGGATAAGGTATCTTGTCATCCACATAGGATCGCATCTTGGCGCCGGGCACGTTGCCGCGCTGAGGAACTCTGCCGAGACGATATCGCACGTGATTGATACCACAAGCGGCGTGGAGCTGCTGCTTGAAAATTCAGCAGGGTACACTAACAGCTTCGGGTCAGACTTCAAGGAAATAGCTAAAATAATGGATGAGATAGGAAGGGAAAAAGTAGGGGTATGCCTCGATACATGCCATGCATATGCTTACGGCTATGATATCGCGACAGCCGCCGGAACCGCGGCGCTGATGGATGAGATAGAGCAGGCTGTCGGCATGCGCAGCGTGAAACTGGTGCATCTCAATGACTCGAAATACCAGCTTGGAAGCCACCTGGACAGGCATTGGCATATAGGCAAGGGGCACATAGGGAGGCAGGGTTTCATCGACTTCTTCAGGAATATGCGCCTTAAGACAGATTGCTTTGTCATGGAAACCCCCGAAGATGAATATGGGGACAGGGAATCCGACATGAGGGCTGCACTCTCGATAATAGAAGAAACGAGGCTGGGAAGAGTCTGATGCGAAGCTCTCCGTCGATTGCAGGTAGCTATCGTGGAGTCGGGAATGTGCCATACGATTACAGGGCAGCCCCCTCCTTGATGAGGAGCTTTGCCTTCGCCGTGTTTCCATCCTTTGCCGCGGCGAGTAGTTCTTCATTGAGATTGCTGGCCACCATCATCACTCTCCCTTCGACTTTCCTTTCTCCCTCTTCACGAGCCATTTCTCCCTTATCGGGAGCGGCTCTACCTTCTGAATGAGCCTCCCTATCCTCTCCTTCATGGCCTTCATCTCCCTCTCCTTTTC
>JACWAL010000022.1 GCA_014874295.1 Microcaldota archaeon | reverse complement strand
CGGCAATGCGTTGTTGCAGCTGCCTGTGAGTGCCACGTTCCACGATGTTCCTGGTCCATTAGGTCGGAAGACATGGCAGGAACCCGGCCCTATCTTCGGCATGTATGCGGACATGTTGAAGACTCCGAGAGAATAAAGAGCCCCCAATACAACTGCTATGATAAGGATTGCCCAGCCATATGTCATTAGGTATTCCATGGCGGACTGCAAGTGGATCTTTTGTGGTGCCCTTTCCGTGGAATGTGCGATTGCCATGCGACTCAGTACACATTCCTAGTCAACGCATAAAAGCTTTGTGGTTCGTTTAGTCTGGTGCCGGTTCCTCTGTGACATTGGCATAATGTCTATGTGTGGGGTTGTGGAAGGCAGCTAAGGTTTTTAGCCTTGACATGCGATTAGCATTGAGGATGTTTGGATGGATGGAAAGCTTTATGACATCGAGACGCAGGTCCTGAAGGAATTGAAGGGGAAGTTCGTCTCCGTGTCGCTTGAGGACGAGCGCCAGGAGCTGATAGAGTCAACGGCAAGGAAGCTGAAGCCCAACATAACCGATGAGGAGATGGCCGCGCTCGTTCCCGATGTATTCAACCTCGACCCTCTATCGCGCGCCCTTGGCATGGACACCGTAGAGGACATAATGGTCAACAACACGGAGAATATATTCGTCTACGACTCCCAGCTGGGCGAGAAGAAGCTGGAGGAAAAGGTCAAGAGCAGGCGCGACCTCGACCTGCTGGTCGGGAAGCTGAAGCTCTTCGCCACCAACGAAATAGCGGGCAACAACATACTCGACGTTCACATGCCCGACGGCAGCAGGGCTAACATAGTTACCTCTCCTATGGGATACAACATAACGATAAGGAGGTTCAAGCAGAAGGCGATGAGTATTATCGACCTGATAAACTACGGCGAACTCGACTACCAGATAGCCGCGAGGCTATGGATCTACATGGACGGGTTCAAGACAAGGCCCGCCAACCTGCTAATAGGCGGTATGCCTGCTGCCGGAAAGACAACGCTTCTCAACGCGATGTTCTCATTCTTCAGGCCTGAGGCGCGCATAGTTACAATAGAGGAGACATACGAGCTTGATACTTCCACGCAGGAGAACTGCGCACGCCTCGAGACGAGCACGGATATGCCTATGGAGGAGCTCGTGAAAAATGCCCTCAGGATGAGACCCGACATGATCATCATAGGTGAGGTAAGGGGCGAGGAGGCGAACGACATGATAACTGCCATGAACATCGGCAAGATATGCATCGGCACAATCCACGCCTCTTCGGCAAGGGACATAGTCAACAGGCTGCAGCACTCCCCGATGAACGTGCCAAAGGACATCATACCCGTGGTTGACGGGCTAATCTCGCTCTCGCAGATATACGAGAACGGGAAGCCAGTCAGGAAAATAACCCAGATATCGGAGATATCTGGGATAGAAACGCAGATACTCCTGTCGGACCTGTACAGGTTTGACTACAAGACCCACAAGGCTGCTCCGATACTATCAAGCGTTACCTACAGGGACACGATATGCGGGCTGCTCGGTGTGCCCCCTCCGGCACTGCTTGCCGAGGAAGACGTGCGCGCGAATATACTCTACGCGATGAACAAGCAGGGCATGAGGGACATAGTAAGTATAAACAACATGGTCAAGGACTACTATGACAGCCCAGAACAGACCCTCAAGAAACTGGGGCTGACCAGCCTGTCGCCTGCGATAAGGGTATAATATGATGCGTGAGACGGACGCCAGATTCTTTGTCGGCATAAAAGCGTTAATCAAAAACAGCAATAACGAGATCCTTATCCTGAAATCTGGGCCAGCTGTGCTGAAATCCACCAAAAGAATAACCCATTCTGGGATTTACCAGGTGGTAAAATCAGGATTGGTGAGACGGATATAAAGATGACATTAAGCAGGGAAGTATCTGAAGAGCTCGGTGTCCCTAAATATGCACTGAAAATCGGCGGGCTATTTGATGCATCTGTGTCTAAACTCAAAGTACAGCCTGGCAAAAAGATACCTCTGGTACTGGTCACATTCAACTGCAAACTAAAGGAAGGAAAATTTAGGCTCTCGAATGAGCATGTAAAATACAATTGGGCGCCTGTAGCAACCGCCGCAAAACTGTTGAGCACTAAATTCAACAACGCATTCATTGAAAAGTTAGTGACTCAGGAATAAGCCCTTTACGGCAGGAACTCCTGCGCCCGCACCTTATCACGAATGTAGTCGCCTATGAACGTCAGCCTCGGCCCTTGCAGAGAGTCCTGCTCAAGCTTGGTCTTGGTCTGTATCACCTTCTTGAGCTCGGCTGCCCATTCCTTGTGTCTGCTTATCCAAGGGTAAGAAAGCATCTCCTGCGCGCGCTTTAGATCCATCTCGTTCGCCTTCATTGTCAACTTCTTCAGGAAGTCGTAGCGCTCTATGTCAGACATAGTGACTCCTAGGAATTTCGCCTTCGGAGTCGCGATCTCGTTGCTTATGTAGGCGAGGTTCATGCTACCTGTCTTTATCGTCCAGTAAATGTACCACCCCCACGCGTCGCAGTCGTTGAAGACATAGACGGGCAGCCCCGTGTCAGACAGCTTCCTTATCAGCCTGCGCGTCCCCCTCGAGGCCTGGCCCTTGGGTGTTATGAGTATGCAGTTCTCCTTCCTCCAGAACTGGTCCTCGTTAAGCCTCTGCCATATGGCATCCTTTTCCACCACTAGGACATATTTTGCCTTCACGTCGACGAACTCGATGTCGTTGTCGACATCGCTCGGTATGGGCCATCCGCCCCTTCCCTGCTTGGTCGCGTCTATCTCCTGGCGCTCGTCGCCGAACCTGTCTATTATGCGCATGTTGCCTGCGAGGAAGCCCTTCCTGTCCGCGCTAAGGTTCAGGTCCTCCCTTTTCACGCCCAGCGCGACCTCAAGGTCTTCTATGAGCGGGTTGGATTCGCTCTGTTCTTCAAAGAGATTCTCGTCGACGTCCTCACCGAGAGAGAACTTCAACTGATAATAAAGTCCCCTTATCGACGTGTGCAGGTTCTCCTTCAGGAAGGCATTGCACTTCGATGCCACAGCTACGGTCTGCATGAACTTCTTCGATTGTGCTATGTTTATGAAGCTGCGTTCCTCCTTTGAATCCCCTAGCTTCAGTATCGATTCCTTGTCGTCGAACTTTATGTTGGATCTCGACCTCGTGAGTGCCTCAAAACTCGGGTTCTTCCCCTTGTAAATGGAATCAACTATGCCGGAGCCGAATCCTTCGATTTTCGCCGCTGTCTCGTTGCCCTGCTTCTTGACTGCCACTGAATCGCCTCAGATATCTTGCCGAGAAGTGTAATAAACCTTACCGCGGAATTCAATAGCGGAAATGCAGGGGTGGCGGAGCCTGGTCAAACGCGCAAGGCTTAGGACCTTGTTCCCTAGGGATGCGAGAGTTCAAATCTCTCCCCCTGCATCTAATATTTATGACCACTTTTAAATATATATCTATATTTGTGGTCATTATGACCACAATATTTAAATAGCTTTATAATGTAGTCATAATATATGGCGTTCATCGAAAGGCAGCTTCACGGTGGTCACACCTACTATTACCTAGCGAAGAGCATACGCACGAAGGGCGGCAAGACCAAGAAATTCAGGATACTTCTTGGGAGGGAACTGCCATCTAAGACCCAGATCCAAAAGGCTCTTGTCAGGCTGGAAAAAGAGGCGGCGAAAGAGCATCGAGCAGGCTGGCTGTCAGATGCCATGATAGAGAGGCTCGAGGATTTGAGGTCTGCGGCTGTCGTCTTCAAAAAAACGCCGGACGATGTTTTGCCAAAAGATTTCCTTGTGCGCTTCACATACAATACCAATGCAATAGAGGGCAACAAGCTCACATTGAGGCAGACAGCCCTTGTGCTCGCCGACAGGATCGCACCCGAAGGAGCCAGATCCGATGACGTGATTGAGGCCCTGAACTCTGAAGATGCATGGAAATTCGTGAAGTCGTATAAGGGCGCCTTTAACAAGGCGTTCCTTCTGAAAGTGCATTACCTGATAACGAAGGGCACCTCCTGCAGGATACAAGGCGCATACAGAGACGGACCGATCAGGATAATGGGCTCTGAATGGAAGCCGCCACTGCACACGGATGTGCCCCTCATGCTTGACAGGCTGTTTCGCTCCTATTCGAAGCAGAGGCGCGCCATGCACCCTGTTGAGATTGCATCCCTGGTACACTGCAGGATCGCTCAAATCCATCCGTTCACTGACGGCAATGGAAGGACGAGCAGGTTGATAATGAACTGGATACTAATGAGGAACCTGTTTCCACCGGTCGTTATAGAAGTAAAGAACAAAGAAAGGTACTACCTTGCCATCGAGGAGGCCGATAAGGGCAGGATGAAAATCTTTGCCCAGTATCTATCAGAGCAGCTTCTCCTGCAGTACACGGCCGTCGAACCAGAGAGAACAAAGTAATCGGCTTATCACCGAAGCCGGCGAGCAGCATAAAATGCAGTGCAATCCCTAATTGGAGGTAAAGAAACTCTCCCCGCAAAATCAGTCAGAACCTGCCGGCGTTCGTCCACTGTGGAGCTATCTCCTCCTCCATTGGTACCACTACCTCCTCCGCGAGAGGCACGTAGACGGACCTCGAATAGGCGAACAGCATGAGCGCGGCCAGCGATGTTAGCCCTATCACCAGGTCATATATGTTGTTGGACTGGAGGTAATTATACAGGAACATGGCGGATGTGAGCGATCCTACCGCAAGGCCGGGGAAGACATTCCTGTTGCCCAGGAACAGCCATAATCCCAATATGAAGCTCAGCATTGTGGCGGCGGCCCCCATTATCGGGAAGGCATACTGGTATATTGGATTGTAGATGAACGGGATAAAGCCGATGGATACGACGTACGATACGGCGTTCGCCAGCACGGTGTTGTACGTGTAGATGAATATGAGCACCGGTATGAGGAACGCGCCGCCGGATATGATGCCGGCGTTAGACGACTTGCTCGATGCTGCCTCTATCTTGGCGCGTATCGCTGTGTCCATGTCCTCAAGACAGTAATAGTTGCCCCTCTCCGTCACTATGTCCTCGAAGCAGAAGGCCCTATGGCAGTAGTTGCAAATCGCATAGGAGGGCCTCCATGGATGCCAGACGCAGCTGAGCCCCACAGCGCTCTCCCTAGCCATGACCTCTGACTTCGTCTCCTTCCTCTGTTTTGGTGGCTTCGGCTCGAATGTGGGTTCCACCCTTCTTGTCTCCCCCCTCTCTTTCGTCTCCTTGTGGGCTGTCTCCTTGGCTGCAGCCTTTCTGGCCGCCTTCTCCTCCTTTTCCTTCCTCGCCGCCTCCTCGTGCCTAGCTATCTTGGTCCTGAGCTCCTCCAACGCATCGCTCTTCGCCTTGGCCTGAGCCTTCTGTGCGGGCTCTTCCTGCGCTTTCTGAGCTTCCGCACCCTCTTTAGAAACAGTCGTCTTCCTTTCCTTGAATATCAGCAGGTCATTCGGATCCATCAGGCCCATCTCCTGGAGCGCGATTCCGCCATCCTCTTCTTCCTCTCGAATATGCCCCTGTGCTTGGCACAGCTAATGCAGTAATAGATCTTCATGCGCTCGAAAAACCTGACGTCATTGGCGTTCTTCAGCTCCGTGTTGAAGCTCACGGACTTCTGGAAGCTCACGGCCTTGTTCCTGGGGACCTTCCTGCCGCACTGTTCGCATATGACTATCGTTTCCTTTCCTCGCAAACAATCACTCTATCTGGAAGGATAAGGACTCTATAATTATTAAAGGGTGAGCCTCCGCACCTATCAAGGTCGCCACATAAATGTATTGAGCTGTGAACCTAGTTGAACAACTTCGGATTGCCTCGAGGCTCAACGACTACATAATGCGGTTCAACAACGAATGGTTCACGTTCCTCGAGTACAAGGACGTCGAACCGACCAGCAACAGGGCGGAGAGGGCAATGAGACCCGTCGTGATAAAAAGGAGGGTAAGTCAGCAAACCAGAGGAGAGGACAGCATGGGCAGCTATGCGATGCAGATGTCCCTTTACATGTCATCGAAACTGCAAGGACAGGATTATGTCGAAAACCTGTCGAACATTCTGATGTCTGGGGCCTCCTCGAAACCGTGAGAATTTTAAAGTGTTACGCTCTGATGATATATAACACTTTCGATAACAGCTTTTTGGTTCTAGTACGCCAAGCCCCACACTTTTATATAGTTTCTTGGTGATAAGGTAGCAGTAACGTGGTAACATGATAACCGAGTTCACAATATCCAGAGTCGAGGGCAAGATAAATTCTGTCGGAGCCCTTGCGAAGCAGAGGTACCCGAAGATAAATGTCAACCTAGAGGAGGTCACGGGCCAGAACGATAAGCTTTCCGTCAAGTACAGCTTCGTCGCCAACTACCTGGACGGCGAGTCCAGCAGCTCCGAGAGCATAGGCGAGCTGAAGCTCGTGGGCTCAGTGGAAGTGAAGGATAGCAAGGACGAGATCGCCTCTATAATGAAGAGGTGGAACGACCAGCACACACTCCCCACGCAGCTCGCGGAGGAGATAATGAACGGCCTGAACTTCAGGTGCAGCGCAACAGGCACTCTAGTCGCCTATTCGCTGGGACTGATACCGCCGCTGGGCATCAGCACTATAAAAATACAGGAGCAGGAGAAGAAGTGAGCCCGCTCACACCCTTTCTTTTAACGTGTAGCTCCAGCCAGGCCTCCATCCTGCATGGCCCTTCCTCCTCCAGTCCTCCCTGAAGGCCCTGCCCCACGTTTTGCCCTTTAATATGACATCCAAGGCGAGCTGTGGCACCTTGTGCGCCACTATCGCGATACGCTCGCCCTGGTGCTTTTCATACAGGTCGCCGAGGAAGCCCCTCATCCTCTTTTCGACATCCTTGTAGCTCTCGCCCCCAGGGAACGGCCTCGTCACGCACTTCTTCGCCAGCGTGTCGACCATCTTCGAGTCCTTCCTGGTGAACCTGCCGTAGTCGCACTCCCTAAGTCTCCTGTCCTGTATAATCCTTGCGCTCTTGCCGAACATCAGTCTCGCGGAATCCACCGCTCTTCCGAGGTCGGAAGCGAAGATCGCGTCAAAGCTTTTGCGACCAATCTACCGCCCGAGCTCGATTGACTGCCTGATGCCGAGCTTCGACAGCTCAGTGTCATTCCATCCTGATGCGAGGTGCATCTCATTGTCAACGGTGGTGCCATGCACGAAATAGGTTATCCTTACAGGTGCCCCTGCCATCCATTCACCGGCCGGCGTTGACCGCCTTGACGGCATCCTCGAATATATTCATGCCCCTCTTCAATGAAGCATGGCTTATCGTGAGCGGGGGTATCAATCTTATCGTTGATTCTCCGGCCGGAAGCAGCAGCAATCCCTTTTCGAAGCAATAATCGAGTATCTTCTGCCTTTCCTTAACTGCGGGCTCCTTGCCTTCCTTGGTCTTGACGAACTCTGCTCCTATGGAAAGCCCGATGCCCCTCACGTCACCGACTATCTCGTACGTTTCCTTCATCCTCTCCAGCCTCTTCATTATGACCCCTCCCTTCTCTTTTGCCATCGAAGAGAGCTTTCTTTTGTTTCTCACCGTGTGCTTCACCGCAGCAAGCGCGGCCGCAACGGCAACGAGGTTGCCGCCGAACGTGTTGGCGTGGCTGCCAGATGGTATGTCACCCAGGCTCTTCCTGGTTACGGTCACGCCCATAGGCAGGCCAGCGCCTACCGATTTTGCCATCGTATAAATGTCAGCAGTGACCCCGAAATTGTCAAGGGCGAGGAACTTGCCGGTGCGCATATACCCTGACTGCACCTCATCGGCGACGAGCAGCGCTCCATTGTCGTCGCATATCTTTCTTATCTCTTTCACGAATTCCTTCGGCGGCACTATGTAGCCGCCCTCGCCCTGTATTGGCTCGATGAACACCGCAGCGAACTCCTTTCCGCTCGCTTCTTTCGAGAACGTGTACTTCCTGACGTAATCTGCGCAGGCTATGCCGCAATCCGGGTACTTGAGCTTGAGCGGGCACCTGTAGCAGTACGCGTAAGGTGCGTGCACGGTATTTGGGAACGGGCCGAAGTGCTCCCTCTGCACGGTTTTGGACGCGGTCATGCCGAGCGAGCCCATCGTACGGCCGTGGAAGGCTCCATAGAAAGCGAGGAAGTACTGCCTCCTCGTGAACAGCCTGGCGAACTTCATCGCCGCCTCGTTCGCTTCAGTACCTGAGTTCGACAGGAAGAATCTGCCGAAGCCCTTCGGCAGCAGCTTGAGCATCTCTTCTGCGAATTGCACCGGAAGCTCTGCGTAGAAATCAGTGAAGGCGGCATGCATCATCTTGTCAATCTGCTTCTTCGCGGCGTTGCGTATCTCGGCGTTGCCGTTGACACCGAGGTTGTAGACCGAGACGAAGCTCGTGAAGTCTATGAACCTCCTTCCAGTCACGTCGTATGCGAAATCCCCCTCGCCATGGTCGGCCACGAAGTTGAAATCCTCTCTTGTGGTGGTGAGGAAAAGGCCCCTATCTCTCTTGATTATCTTGCTCACTTTGTCTTCCGTGCCGCTCCCCTCGTTTTCGAGTATTTGTACAGCGCCGCGAGCGCCCTGGCGGCCTGCTCCGGCGACGAATACACTGGAACGTTAGAACTCTCCATCATGCGCCTGTGCGCCTGCGTGTACGACCCTCCGGAGCTCACCACGACGAGCGGCTTTGTTATGCTCGCCTTGTAGTTTATCAGACTGGCCGCGACTGCCGAATCGGCTCCAGGTGTCTGGAAGAGCGCTATCGTGATTATCATGTCTACATTCGGATCGCTTCCTATCGCGTTCAGTGCGGCTTCGAACCTCTTGTCGTCCGCGTCTCCCGCCATGTCGAGCGGAAGGCGTATGTTGACTATCGGCGGCATCGCCTTCCTCAATGTTGCTTCGGTCTCCTTTTTCAGCTCCGCCATTACCAGGTTGTTGTCATATATGGAATCGGTGGCGAGCACCCCCGCCCCTCCTCCATTCGTTATGACCGCCACAGACGGCCCTTCGGCCAGGGGCTCGGTCTCGAATATCTTCGCGTAGTCGAGCAGGTCGTCAAGGCTATCTGCCTGTATTATGCCAGACTGCTTGAATGCCGCCTCGTACGCCTGGTAGCTGCCCGCGAGCGATGCGGTGTGCGAGTGCACGGCACTAGCCCCTGCGGGGCTCATACCGCCCTTTATCACGACCACGGGCTTGACCTTAGTCGTCCTCTTCGCAGCCTCGAGGAATTCCCTGCCGCGCTTCACGCCCTCAAGGTAGAAGATTATGACGCGCGTGTCAGAATCGTGCGCAAGGTAGTCCAGTATGTCGACTTCGTCAAGGTCGACCGCGTTGCCGTACGATATGAACTTCGCTATTCCGAACCCCTCGTTCGATACCATGTCCAGCACGGTGCTGCCCACTGCGCCGCTCTGCGATGCGAAGCTCACTCCACCCAGTTTCGGGGAGTCAAACTTGTAAAGCGGAAGGAACATGGTGTTGATGTGGTTGCGCATGTTCATGACTCCAAGGCAGTTCGGCCCCAGCAACGCGAAGCCGTATTTCTTGGCCTTGTCGGCCAGCTGCTGCTGCAGGTCTGTGTTGCCGACCTCTGCGAACCCACCGCTCACCACTACTACGGATTTCGCCCCAGCCGCCCCACAGTCGTCGAGAACGCTCGGCACAGCCTCTGCAGGCACAGCGATGACCACGAAGTCGATGCTTCCCTTTATATCCCTAACGCTCTTGTACGACTTCAACCCCGCTATTCTGCCAGTGCTGTTTATGTTCACTGGGTAAATCCTGCCACGATAACCCATGTCTATGAAGTTCTGCAGTATTATGTGTCCGACCTTCTTCGGGTTGTCGGAAGCCCCGACGACCGCGACAGACTTTGGCTCCATCATGAACCTGAAGCTTGAGTAGTGCGACATCCATTCACCTCACTATGCGCAGGTCGACCGCGCTGTATGTGCCACCGTGCAGTATGACTGGATTCAGGTCGAGTTCCCTCACCCCCTTGTTTTCGGTGAGCATTCTCGACACCCTGAGCAACAGGTCCGTTATCATACTCCTCGACCTGTCGTCCTTCGCTATCACGTGGCTGGACTTGAGCTCGTCTATCATGCTCTCCGCGTCGGTTCTCGTTATCGGGCAGATCCTGAGTGAGAAGTCCCTGAACGCCTCCACGTAGATGCCGCCGAGGCCGAGCAGCACCATCTTGCCGAACTGTGCATCCTCATTGCCTCCAACTATTATCTCGATGTTGTCTCCCGAAAATGGAACCATCTGCTGCGCCAGGATCTTGTACGGTCTGTACCTATCCGCTTTTCTGCTCAGCGAGGAGAACGTTTTCCTTATCTCATCCATGCCGTCCACGTTCAGCGCGACCAGACCGCTCTTCGACTTGTGCAGCGCCTTGGGCGAGAGCGCCTTCATCACTATTGGATTGCCGGCGGCGAACTTTACGGCTTCATCCGCGCTGCCGACGTACTTGCCTGGGACTGTCCTTATGCCATAGCCTGAAATCAGCCTGTAGGCATCCATGTAGTCCATCAAGCCACTCTTCCCATCCGTCAAAAGCACCCTCACAACGGCAGGCTGATTATGTGCAGCTGCCAAAGCGCGAACACGACAACGATTATGACAACCACAACGACCGCTATGATCAACGGTTTGTGGGATTTTGGCAAGGGCTGGTCCTGCATGGGCTGCTCCGCTCCTTGCTGCGCCTGCTGGCCAGGCTGTGCCACAACCCCAGCCTGTTGCGACATCGGAGCGGCTCCAGGCATGCCTGTCTTGGCTTGTATGAAGCCCTTTTCCGTGAGCGATATCCCGAGGTTGCCGTTCCTGAATTCGGCCGATATGAAGCCCTGCGCCTCCATCTTGTATATGTGCATGGCGAGGTCCTTCGGCGTTATGTTCATCGAGGTGGAGAGGTCGTTCGGACTCCTGCTGCCCTTGGAGAGCTGTGTAAGGATCGTCAGGTCCAGGTGATCGAAAGGCTCTGCAGCACGCGTGTTCGCCTCATCAAGCAGTTTCTTCCCCTCATCCGTTATGGTTATCGCATTCTGGTTGCCGAAAAGAGTCGTGAAGTCTATTAGCTTCTTTATCTTCAAGCCTCCCAGTATGTTCGAGGCGTCGAAGAAAGAGGAGTTTATCGAGCTCCCGAATCTCTCAACCACAGAGTCAGGTGTTATCTTTGTCAGTGCATACAGGTCCACAAACGTAGGTTCGTCGCTCATTGCATCATCTATCGGTCGCCTAAAGTCATACCTCTATCCGCATGATATCTTTTTATTGCTTTTTCTCCGGTTGACGAAGTGAGAACATCTATTAAGCTGCGTGATGATACTGTAGGAGGCGATGCGGTTCGCATTTCTGGCGGTACAGTGATACTCAAGTTCCATGGAGGTGCGCAGGAGGTCGGGAGATCATCTATCCTGCTTAAGGACGAGCGCTCCATAATGATGGACTTCGGCGTCAAGCTCGATGGAAAGACTGAGTACCCGATAGACGTGCCGAAGGTTGACGCCTTCATACTCAGCCACGCCCACCTGGACCACAGCGGCTACGCCCCGGCATTGTACGAGATGTCGCACGTTCCGACATTCGGCACCAAACCGACACTGGAGCTATCGACGCTGCTGCTGGAGGACTCGCTGAGCATAGCGAGGAAGGAGCACTTCAAGCCTCCGTTCCACAGGAGACAGCTTAACCTGCTGAGGAACAGCTTCGTGGACCTCAACTACCACAAGCCGGTCAAGTTCGGCAAATTCGACATAGAGCTGCACGACGCTGGGCACATAAGCGGGTCGGCGATAACGCTCATAGAGCGTGCCAACGCCAAGGAGAACAGGCGCATAGTCTACACGGGAGACTTCAAGCTCGAGCCGCAGACGCTCCATAGGGGAGCGGAGATAGTGAAGAGCGACGTACTCATAACAGAGGCCACTTACGCCGGTAGGGAGCATCCGGAGCGCAACAAGGAGATTGCGAGGCTGATAGACGAGGTCGAGGAAGTGCTCGACAGGGGTGGCAACGCGCTCATACCAGTATTCGCGGTCGGGAGGGCACAGGAGATGCTGGCGATACTCTACCAGAACGGCCTCGCGGGCAGCACGTACGTCGATGGAATGGCGCGGGAAGCCACCAAGATAGTCGCAAGGAACCCTAGGTTCATCGACAACTCAAGCATACTGTCGAAGGCCATAGAGGAGGCGGAGTTCGTCCAGGCGAGGGAAAGGCCGTCGGTGCTGAAGGGGCCGAGCATTATACTCACAACCGCAGGCATGCTGCAGGGAGGACCTGTGCTCAACTACATAAGCAGGCTGAACTCCAACTCGCGGATATTCATAACTGGCTACCAGGCCGAGGACACGAACGGCCGCTCGCTCGTAGAGAATGGCCACATAAACACAGAGGATGGCAAGGTCAGGATAGGCACGCCGGTAAGTGTCTACGACTTCAGTGCGCATGCGGGTAATACTGACCTTCTAAGGTATGTGCGTGGGAGTGCGCCCAACACTGTCATATGCGTGCACTCCGATGAGGAATGTGCGAAGGCGTTCGTCGAGGAGATAAGGGGGGAGGGATTCGACGCGTTCGCGCCGAAAGTGGGCGAGACGATAAAGCTGGACGGCTGACCGTGCCCGCAAGTTTATTAAGCGACGCACAGCATCAAGCAAACTATATATATCACGGAAGAAAACCAATGCTGTAGTGGGGGCGTGGCTACAGCATACAAGATGAAGAACTTCAGCGAGAAGGAGTCGGAAGTGCTCCGCGCTTTCCTGTTCACTACCCCACATGGCGAATACGGGTTCATGTATCCGCAGGAGCTGGTTTCCGGAGAGGAACTCTCGCCGCTCATGTCGGCTGTTTCGCGCACCCACGTTGGGCTGCAGGAGAGAGTGCTCACCTTCCTCGACGAGGCGAAGCCGGAGCAGACGAGGGCGATGCTCCCGATGATGGAGCCGCTGATGGACATATTCAGGAAGCCAGACGGCTCGCTTGACGTCAAGCCGAAGACCGCGTACTTCAACAGGAAATGGGTGCTAGCGCACGGCCACAACTCCGTGAAGGAGGGAACGCAGCTGTTCGGCTACTCGGAGAATCACTCCGATATAACGGGCAAGCACATAACTGGTCATCCGCTCGCGAAGCCGCAGGCCAAGTCGACGAGGTACCTGTCGTACGGCAAGGTCCTGGACCTCAGCCTTGGAGACGAGGACCTGAAGAGCCTCAAGTGCGCTGACGAAGCGCTTGAGTTCGTAAGATACATGAATTCGCGCTACCTTGAGGTGACGGAGCAACTGGCCGATAAGGTAAATAGCCACCCGGACACTGCCCGCATGCTGAAATTTCTCCGCAGGGACGACATCGTCGACGTTGAGATCGCTAAGGAAGCGGAGCTTCAGAAATCCATCGACGATGAGTTTGAGCCCGATGAAAAGTTCGTGAACGAGACGCGCGAGAAGTACCTGAAGTCCGTCACAGACCCTGTGGAGGTAAGGAAGCAGCTCGGGAAGTTTGCCCTGGACTACTCGCGGCAGTATCTCACTGCAGTGACGCGCTCGTCGCTCGTGTTCTCCGATGACGTCAGGACGTTCGGCGACACCATTACCTCGATGATATCGAGCCCGAGGATCGAGGACCAGCGCAGAGGGTACGGGCTCTGGCAAGAGGCGGAGAAAGTCGCTCCCGTCCTGGCCGGCAAGCACAGCCACATAGCAGTGGACATGTGGAAGGTGCACAACGAATCAGAGTTTAGGGGCTACATAGAAGATAAGTTCGGCGACATAGCGCCGCGCAGGAACGACAACGGGGAACGCCACATCGTGAAAGTCCTGACGCCGCAGGACATTGAGATGTACACGGACAGGTTCAACACCGCGCTCATAGTGTTCCAGTACAGTGACGCCTCGCTAGAGGACATAATACCGCAGCTCAGCGAGAAGGACGTGGTAGAGATCATGGCGAAGGCGCACCAGTACAGAGGAAAGTGGGACGTTCTGCACCCGGCGATATCACATGGTGGCATAATAGTCGAGCCGCTGATGAGCTACGGCGGCTACAGGGACATATTCCGCCACAGGAAGGGATCACGTACGACGCAGCTGCTGACCACCAGACACGGGTTTGAAGTGCCCGAGATATTCGTTACGTTCGGCATGGATGATGGGCTCAGGAAGGATATGGAATACGCTGCAAGGGCATACGAGCTGGCCAGGAGGGAGGACAGGCACAAGGCAGAGAAGACCGTGCCGTTCGCCGCGCTAGTGCAGTCATTGCATTCATGGCAGATGGACGAGATTGGTTACATAGGGGTGCTCAGATCACCCTTCGACAAGGCGAACCTGTCGTACATGTACATGGTGCGCGATATGGTGGAACAGGTCAGGGAGAAGATGCAGATAACCGGACAGTACTTCAAGTACGACACGAAGGATTACCCAGCCCACATATGGAAGAGGGGGCTCAACTGGTACGATACAGAGGTAAGGGGCAAGCCATGATTTTTGCAGACGTTTGCGATTAGCGTGAAGATGGTGTGAAAATGATAGCGAAAGTGGTTGGGGAAAAGGATTTCAAGGAACTCGAAAGCATGATAAGGATGGTGCCCCTCAAGGGGCTTGACGAATCAGGTAACAAGATATTCGTCTACAAAGACGCACGTATAAGCCTGCGCAGGGATGTGAACCCGAACGAGGTCAACCCCACGACGTTCTACATGCTGCGCAAGAGCCTGGAGACGCAGCGCGAGATGCGGCACGACCTGATGCGTCTGGGCTACGACCCGCTGCACCTGGAAGGCGCACTCATGGTGCTGAATAACAAGGGAGAAGTGTGGACGCTGATACCACCTGTTATAGAGGTCACGCAGAGGTACGTCCGCTATGCGCCGCAGGACGGCGAGGTTGCATACATGCCACCGTTCAGAGTGATGATACCAATAATAAACGACGGAATCCACAGGGTATCGATCGCGAGAGAGGAAGGAAGCACGTTCACTGCACTGTGGATATCGGGCGTGGACGAGCGTTACCAGTACCAGTTCTATGCACATCCGAACGATTGGCCGCTGGTCAAGGTGTTGGACGAGCTGCCGATGATCAAGGGAGAGAAGAAGATGTACAGGCTGCCGGACTGCTACAAAGTCTACAGGGACTTCGACGTGATAGGCTGCGGAAAGCCGCGTGGAGTGCGGGGAGAAGGGAGTGGCTAAGATAATACATCTTGTCGGAACATCCGGCTCCGGCAAGAGCACAGTAATCGAAATGCTGCGACGCGATGCCGAAGCCTGCAACTACGTGGTCGAAACAATTGTAGAACCGGGGCCGCTGCGCGATCTCGCAAAAAACTACAGAAGAAAACCGGAAAGTGAGCGCGACGCGCTCGTCGAAGCTTCAATATTCGCTACCGACAGACTGATAACATACGGGAAAAAGGTAATGCCTAGGATGGGCGACGGAAGCCTTGTTTTTCTGTTTGATAGAGGCCTGCCGGACTCTGTGGTATATCAAGGGATAATCGGTGGCGCCCCGATAGACATGATATTGCGTATGAATTCTTCGATACCCATGTCAGACCTATACTTGTGTCTGGTGGTGGATGGGAGAGATGGCAACAGCCGCGCAATTTTGAGGGAGTGCGAAACAGGAGAGCCTGTTACGAAGGATGAAACTCCAGAAAGGATCAATGCGTTCGCTGCTGCATATAGACAGGCAGCAAGATATTTCAACAATATGCACGTAATAGATACTACCAAGCGTACAATACAGTCAGTGCACGAGGAGTGCAAATTGCGCGTGTTGGAAACGCTCATCGAGGAATCGCATGACAAGGGACATTGAAGCTGTTGGGTTCGACGTCGACAATACGCTCTACAAGCTTGGGCCAGACATCGAGATGGTATTGCTGGAGAATATTGTGCATTCCGTAAGCAGCGTCAGGGGTCAGGCTTACAACGAAGCGAGAGATGACTTCTTTGCACATTACAATGAATTGCATAGCGCGAGCGCCTCGCTGGCGAAGATGGGGGTGCCAAATGGAAAGGCGCTCGTACAGGAGGCGATGGAGAACGCAGGCATGGCTTCGGTCTTGCGCAAGGATGCCAAACTCCGGAGGTTAATGCTCTCTCTGTCGAAAAGATACAAACTTTTCCTGATAACTGGCAGTTCGCTGGAGCACACACATGCCAAACTGAGGGCGCTTGGGCTCTCCGATCCCGGGTTGTTCAAGGCGCAGATATGCAGCGATTCCGCATATAGGAGGGAGGACGGCTCGGCTTTCAGGCGCGTATCGGAGATACTTTCAGTCCCGTTGCAGAAGATGATGTTCATCGGCGACAGGGAAGCGATAGACATACTGCCTGCGAAAAGCCTCGGGGTAAAAACCGCGATTGTCAATGGCAGGTCGAAAGAGGCGGACTACAACCTAGATGCCATATACGAACTGGAAGAGCTGCTCCTCTGACGCGACGACGCGCTGTTGCGGGTCACTTCGTCTCGAGCTTCGCTTCAAAGTCGTCGACCTTGTACTGGAACTCCTCGTTCGACTTGATGGCCCCCCTTTCCTTCAGCACTTCCCTGCTCAACAGGTAATAAACAAAGGCCAGTGACCTTCTTCCGCGGTTGTTGACGGGTATTATAAAGTCTACGAACTTGGTCGAGTTGTCGGTGTCGCTCAGCGCCATGACGGTTATGCTCGTCTTGCTCGCCTCGTTTACTGCCTGCTTCTCGTTCCTCGAATCGCTTATGAATATGAGCTCTGGCTCCATGAACTCCTGTCTGTTCGGGTTGGTGAATATGCCAGGTTCAACCCTCCCCTTTATGAACCTCGCGCTTATCAGCGCCGCGAACTTCTCCGCGGCGTATATGGCGTACGTCCTCGACGCCGTCACGACCACCTTGGACGGGTCGTACCTTGCGAGCATCCTCGCCGCGATCTTGATGCGCTCGTCTATCGAGGCTATGTCCAGGAGGAACAGGCCGTCCTCCCTGACCTTGTAGACGAACCTCTCCATCCCCTGGGCCTTGGCCTTCGTGGCGATGTGGATGCCCTCCTCAAGGTACTCATTCTGGTTGACCAGCATCTGTTGCTGCTGTTGTTCCTGCTCTTCCATTTCAACACTTTCTTTTCAGTCATGTGGGGCCGCCGAGATTTTCAGATTCGCTTTTGAACTCGGATCGCTGCCACCCCAAGGCAGAAGCATGCCAGGTTAGCACACGGCCCCACAGTATCGTATTTTATCGCAAGATTAATAATAACTCTAAAAATCACGCCTTGTTGCCTATGCTTATGAATTCCTCTATGAGATCGAGGTTGCTGATGAGCATGCGTCTGCAGCAGTAGCGCTTCACTCCCATCTCATCGAGCACCTTGCCCGCGTCTTCGTGGTCCTTGTTGACCCTCCTGTCATACTCCTCCCACTTATCGGCCACGACAGCGCCGCAACTGAAACAACGTACCGGTATCATCATGGTATCACCTGTAGCTCGTCTGCGTCCTCGCCCTAGCCTTGGGCCCGTCGAACTTCTTCGGCTCTACCCTTCTCGGGTCGTCGATTATCATGCTCCTGTCATATCTAAGGTATTCCTTCCTTATTATATCGTTGTTAGAAAATCCGGCCAGTGCCTTCGCGATCGCACCGCGCACAGCTTCTGCCCTAGCGGTCAATCCTCCACCAGTGACGCTCACCGTTATATCGGCCGTCTTGGCCAGACTCCTGGTGCTGTCCGACACCGATATAGGTTCAAGCATTAGCCTTCTCAGCTCCTCAGGATGCACAACAGATATGAGCGAGCTGTTCACCCTTATAACCCCAGAGCCGCTCTTTATACTGGCCCTTGCCACAGCGGACTTGCGCCTGCTTTTGACGCGCACCACATTGCCCTCTTTCTTTGCTGGTTTCCTGGCTGTGCTCTTCCTCTTCAGCTTCGTCTTCGCATCCTTGGATGCGGGCGCTTCCGTTGCAGCTTCTTCCTTCACGGCTCCTTCTGTTTTTTGCTCTTCCATGACTATCATCTGCGCTCGTAGCCGAGCAGGCCTGACAGCTCCTTGAGAGTGGTTGTCCTGACGTACATTGCCCTCGTGTCCTTTGTTTCCATGCTTCCGGGCTTGGAGCCCTCGAACTCCTTAGGTGCCTCCGAGAAGACTAACAGTCTCCTGTAGGCATCCTTGCCCCTCGGCAACCTGTACGGAAGCATTCCGCGCACTATGCGCTTGAATAGCATGTCCGGCCTCCTCGGCCAGTACGGCGAGTGCTCCGGATTCGCCTTGTCCTGCAGGTTGAGCCTCGTCCTGTACTTCTTTATGAGCACGCGCTTGTCGCCACTCACCACAGCATTGCCAGCATTTATCACGGCGACCTTCTTGCCGTCGAGTAGCATCTTCGCGACCGCGCTGGCCACCCTGCCCAGCACCTGCCTGTCCGCGTTGATTACGACGTAATCCTTCGATTCCACTTTCATGGTTGCCACTTCACTTTATTATCTTGACGCTCGCCTTCCCCTTGCCGAGCTCCTCGTATGCGTCCTTAAGCTTGACGACGCTGCACTTCGCCCTGTTGAGCTCCTCCATCGCGCCCTCCGAGTACTCGAGAGCCGTTATCCTTACGCTATGGTCCATCTTCCCTATGCCGAGCACCTTTCCCGGCACTATGACATGGTCGCCTTCCTTGGAGAAGCGGTTTATCTTGTTTATGTTTACATCAACTCTCTTCCTCCTCGGAACGGCTACTATGCTGTTGACTTTGCCCCACATCTTGCCGTGGAGCTTCGCTCTCCTTCCCTCGCTGGTCAGGGAGACCCATTCCTTAACATTCCGCTTTTCGGCGTTTATCTTCATAGCGTCACCATATGCGGGGGGTGAGATTTGAACTCACGCAGTCACTAAAGACACAGGAGCCTCAGTCCTGCGCATTTGACCATGCTCTGCCACCCCCGCGCACAACATTATTTCTTCGCCTCCTTTTTTAGCTCTTTCATCTCGTCCTTGATCGCTTCCACCGCCTTGGACACTATCTCGCGTGGTGGCAGCTGCCCGAACGATTCAACGTAAAAGTCGAACTTGCCATCGCCCTTCTCCTCGAAGGTAGCGAGGCCCGGCTGGAACTTCGCGTGCCTGTATCCGTTGCCCAGCACGGCCTTCGCATCTATCCTTATGGACTGACCGTCCGCAAGCTTTATTATTGGAATGTTTTCATTGGCGACCCTGACCTCCTTGTCAGAGCTCTTAAGGTCCTTCGAGTATATGGTACATGGACCCTGCGCCTCGCACGTGAACAGCACCTCCTCATCGGCGTTATGCTTGCCCGTGCTGTTTATCGGTACAAGCCCTATCCTGTGCGCTATGTACTCGTCGAACATGGCACTCGTGTTCTCGTAGAACGTGACTTTGTCTATGGCGAAGCACTCAACCCTGCTCATCGCGGTGCGGCGCAGCGCGTTTGCGAAGCCGCTGTCCGCTCCGCTAAGCTCGAATCTGAACACTTTGTCATCGTTCTCCTTCACGTCGATCTTCATGCATTCACTCGCGATTGCGCAAGATACGCTGCGGTAGCGGCACTGCGCTGACACTGTACAAACAGTCGTTATATTATTGTCGGCAACGTTTAAAAAACAATATGCCACGCCTGGAGCCTAATATCATGGAATTGTATACCCGCTAGTCCATGAACCGTTAAAAGCTATATTGGTGGGAACTCCATTGTTATTATTTCCAGAGTAATCATTGGTGTCGCCGTTGAGGGGCCACCACCCAACTAAGTGCTGCAGGTAGATGGGCGCGCCGCCGATACCTTCTTGATAGAGATATTGCACCTGATTGGCCGTCAGCGAGGCGTCGTAGACCTGGACGTTGGCGACGGAGCCGTTTATAGAATATGACCCACCCTGCGGCCCGATAATCAAATTCTGCGTGTTACCAATGTAATTTCCGGTGCCGCTTACCACATTTACGCCATTCACGTAGAGCGTACCTGCCTGGTTTTGGTAGACAACCACCACATGATACCACGTGTGCGAGTTCAAAAAGTTACTTGATATAATTAAGCTCAATGTACCGCCGCTCTGGGTTGTCCAGAAGCCAATATCCCCTGCTGGACCCACAGTACCAAATCTGAAACCGCTGATTGAAGGTTGTTCATTGTACATTACAATTTGTTGTACACTAGTAGATAGCCACAGGTTTGAGTCTAACCACACGCTTATTGTGAAAGGCCCGTTATTGTTTTGTAGAGCCGAAGGACTTTTGATTGATATTTGTACGTTTCCACTGCCTAGTGTATTTGCGAACTGCGCGACGTATTGTGGAAGGTAACCAGCACAGCTTCCTGTGAGCGCCACGTTCCACGAAGTGCCGGGGCCGTTCGGCCTGAAGACGTGGCAGACTCCAGGCCCTATCTTCGGCATGTATGCGGACATGTTGAAGACACCTAAGGAATAGAGCGCGCCCAGGACCACCGCGATGATGAGGATCGCCCACCCATAGGTCATCAGGTACTCCATCGCGGACTGGTTCCTAAAGTTGCTGCTGATGATGCTTATCTTGTGTGTGTGTGTTATCTTCATGATCCCGCTGATACTAATCAAAAAAAACATAAATAGATTCCCATATTGCATGTTGCAGTTCAGCTCAATTTCAAATAGCGTGCACTGAGTGCGCACTGCCATTCCAAAGAGGACTTGCCAACAAATCGGACAAAGGATTATAAATATAATCATTATAAAAATAATCATGGCAGGCACGTTCCTAGACCGTGAGAAGGAGCTAACGTATCTCGCAGGCGAATTGAAGAAAGAAGGGTCATTCATTGTGCTCTACGGGGGAAGGAGGATTGGCAAGACTGCGCTCATAGGCAGGTTGATCGATAGCCTTGGTGGCGTTTACTTGTACGTTAACTCGGAAAAAAGCAGCATGGAACTACTAAACGAGTTTTCATCGGCAATAAGGAAGCAAGAGGCAACGGCCGCCTTTTATCCAGCTTCGTGGGACTCGTTTCTTGAAGGCATTTTCAACCTCGGTACATCAAGAAGGTTGATATTATATTTCGATGAATTCCAGCGTTTTTCGAAGGTGAGCCCTCAATTAATTGCAAACATACAGAAGTATGTAGATACACGATTAAAGAGTACAAAAATCTCCATACTTGTATCAGGTTCATCCATAGGCATGATGAAGAGACTGTTCTTTGACCGTGGGAACCCCCTCTTCGGCAGGGCAACCGCAAGCCTACATCTGAAGGAATTTGACTTTGGTGCCGTAACCAAGATAACTAGAGGCGGCATGAAAGAAAAAATAAAGCTTTACTCTGTTTTCGGAGGTCTACCGCAGTTCTACGGCATGATGAGGGACAATAGAATAAACACAATGGAAGGGTTTATCGATAATGTGCTTGTAAAAGAAAATAGCACGCTCCTCACGCAACCTAGAGACTTCCTGATGGAGGAGTTTGGTAGGGCCTCTCCAACATACTTTTCGATACTTTATGCGATTGCATCCGGCAGGCACACAAGGGGCGAGATAAGCAGCCTACTCGATATAAAGCAGACGTCTGTGCAGCCATACCTATATGCGCTTATGGATGTGCTGAATATGGTAAGGTATGAAAAACCTATAGATATAAAGGCGGACCGACCGCAGAAGAGAGGCAGGTATGTGTTAAATAGCAACTACTTGGCGTTCTGGTTTAACTTCGCTCATAAGAACGCAGATCAACTCGAACTTGGAAATTATGATGGTTTGAGAGAAGCTGCTAAAAGCAGCGCCGAAGCCATAGTTCCTTACAGGTTCGAAGATATCTCTAGGTATGTAATCAACAAATTGTCACAAGAGGGCAAATTACCGAGATTCACAAGAATAGGAAAGTGGTGGGGCAGGAACCCGAACAAGGGGCAGGCGCTTGACGAAGAGGAAATAGATATAGTTGCACTGAACTATGAAACAAAGGCTGCGCTGTTTGCCGATTGCAAATGGACTAATAGACAGGCCGGCATTGATATCTATGACAATTTAAGGAGGAAAGTAGAAACAATGCAATGGCATGGGAAGCTCAAAAAGATAAGCTATGTGTTGTTCAGCAAGGCAGGTTTCACCGAAGGCATGAAGGAGCGCGCCAAAAAAGAGGATGTGATGCTTTTCGACCTCGCAGCAATCGAGGAAGCAACCGGTTAATCTATTGTAGATTCCGCTGTGGTATGTTGTAACAATCTGTTTATCTCCGATTGGGCAGGCTGCCGCTCTAATACAGCTATTATTGCTAGAGCAATCGGGTGTCTAGTTTTTACGGTTGCACGTGCGCACTGCTCACTGCCAGCCGCGCAGCTTCACCTCAAGTAGCTTTGTGTAAACAGGCCCTGATGGGGTCAACATGCTTGATTCCAAAAAGAAGGACTCGCACGCGAAGCCGCCGAACTCATTGGATTGGGAGGAGCGCATAAACCCCTCAAGATCCGGCCCGCACTCCTTTGTGTCTTTTATCCTTCCAATTGTCATGTGCGCTATGAATCTCGTTTCATCAAGCCTTATGTTTGATGCAGTGCATGCCTCTCTGGCAGCTGCATGGAGCGATGCGAGCGCGACAGCTCCAGTGCCAACATTCGCGCAGAGCACAGCATGCTCGCGCGTTCCGAGGAGCCTTGTTCCCCTGAACGTGATATCGAAGGGATACATCCTTACCTTGCCCAGCTCTACCTTGAGGTCAGCAACCCGCTTTTCATCGACCTCGCCAAGGAATGCAAGCGTTATATGCATTATGCTCTCGCCGAGCATCCTGACGCCAGCAAGTCTTGGGATTGCGGATACAATTGACCGCTTCAATTCTTTCGGAGGTTCAACAGCTATGAACGCCCTAGCCATAAGCTCACCGTGAGAACAGTCCTGCATAAGATGATAGCACCCCCATCAGCTGCCCTAATGCTGGCACCCCGCGCATCACATTCCTCATTATGTCAAGGTCCTTGGCGGTAAGGCCCCCAGTAACCGCTATGAGAGGCGGATAGGCCGCGAATATTAGCACCGCGGCCGCTATTATCGAGACATACGAGCTGCCTAGGAACCACATCACCGGAAGCAGTAGCACGGCCATCATCGCATTGGCCGCGCTCGCTCTCGCGAGCTTGCCGACCCATATGCCGGCGCCGAAGTCCCTCTTTATCGCGTATATGAACAGTGTGTCAGTGAGCAGTGGTGTTATAAGGTAAAGCAGCAATACCGCACCGTACCCCCCGAGCGTGGGTATCAGCATAGGTATGAGAGCGAGCTGTATGGCAGTCATGGCGGCGGTGTACTTGATGAGCTGCTTCACCTTCCCCGCTCCTATCAGCAGCTGCGTGGTGTATATGCCGAAGATGCTGACAAGCAGGCCGAGCGCGAAGATCTGCACATATGCTGGAGCAAGGGTGTACAGCGCCGAGAATGCGGTAACTGAGACGGGCTGTGCCAGCATTATGACCGCTATTATGACTGGCGCCATGAGCACGAACGAGAAGTGCACCGAATATGCGTAATACTTCCCAACCCTCTTGGTGGACTCGCCGCGGGCGAAGCTGCCAGCGAAGCTGGGCAGTAGCGCCATGCCTATCGATCCTGTCACTATGTCCATCAGCGACGATATCTTCGACACTACCCCGAAGTTGCCGAGCACGAATGCGGTCGCAAACACACCCAGCACTATCGGAATGATGTTGTTGATCGAAGACCCGAGTATTCCCGACAGCCCAATTGGCCACGAGAACTTCAACAGTTCCCTCATGCCGCTGCCCGATGGGCGCATGGCCGTAACCGCGTCGCGCAGATAGACGAACGCGAGCGAGAGCGCGAGGCCTATTACATATCCAAGTATGAGCGCGACCAGCGGGGCGTAAGCGCCCCATCCGGACAGCGCGAGCAATATGGCGAGTGCTGCCTGCGATACTACCTGGATTATGGTGACGGCTGCGAACTGCCTTTCCCTTCCAAGGCCGATCAGAACAGATGTTATCGCCCCGTATAGCACGCTGAGCACCACGACCAGCGAGGCGACCTGTATAACCGGCCCGTATGATGGATTGTGCATGCCCGCGGCAAGGTAGCCGCTCAGGAGGAAAGTTATAGCCGCGAAGGCAGTTCCCATCAGCAGCATTATCCACATGCCGTCCGCAATTGTCCTACCAACCTTCTTCTTCTCCTTGCGCTCCATATATTCCGGTATGAACTTCATCAGCGCCGAGCTTATCCCAAGGCTGCCGAATGTACCAAAGAAGCCCGATGCGGCAAGCGCGACCGTGTATACCCCGTAGAGATTGGGCCCGAGAAGCCTCACCACCACAAGGAATGCAATGCCCATAGCGAGGAACGAGAGCACCTTGGCTATCAGTATATAGCTGGCCATCCGCGCGGCCCTCCTGCCATGTTCGAGCTTCGTGCCACTCGCGATTGACCTCTTCGAAGCAGCCATGCACAGATATTGCAGACAAAACGCTAAAAAGCAGCAGCAATAGTTGCGGCATCACCGGAATATTGACCTGAGCGTTTCGAGCATGTGATTCGGCTTAAACTTCGACCTGCCATGTTCCCTAGAATGGAAGGTAGAGTAAGGCACCTCTGCTATCACGGTATCGTCGCCCACCATGCGCAACGTGTCGAGCAACACCTTGTAGCCCCCCATGATGAAGCCACCTATGTCCCTGCTGATTAGATTCTTGAAGAGTCGCGCCCTTATACCGAAGAACCCCGACATCATGTCCCTTGTGACTGGCTTATGCCTTGCTTTGAAGACCATGGTCGCGATTGCAGTTATGCCGAGCGAGACCATCTTCCTGTAGAGGCTCCAGTTCTCTACACTGGTCCTTGTGGCTATTGCGATATCAGCACCATTCAGCAGCTTATCGTAAATTTTTCCTACTGCCTCTGGAGGATGCTGGAGGTCCGCATCCATAACGATTATGTACCTCGTCCTTACCGTTGTGGCGGCGTCTACTACGCTCGCAGTCAGGCCATGCACCGTCTTTTGGCTTCTGTCAAGCAGAATGGCATCAGCCTTCTTACCGTACTTTGTGACTTCCTCCTTCGTGCCGTCATGCGAACCGTCGTCGCTCACTATTATTTTGGCGTTAGGATAGGATGACGAGAGGATTTTGATGAGCCTGCCTATGTTGCCCGCCTCGTTCAGAGTCGGTATTATTATCGTGAGATTGCCGTAGTCCATCGCGATCATGGCAAAAGAGCTTAATACATAACCTTACAAACAAACTAATATAACTGTTCTAACTGACGCTACTGGTTCCTGTTGATCGCATGGGTGAAGAGTCTGTAGGGGTACATCACGCTGCCGGCATGGAAGGCAGCGCCGCCGCGGGCGCAAAGTGGCATAAGTACATCGCTGACCCGTCATACTTGGCAAGGCACGCGCTGACGTACACTGCATTATTCGTCGTGTTCCTAATCGTTGCGTTCATTGTGTTCTCGCCAGTCCTTGCGAACGTGACCACCACGGCTCCTGGCACGGGTGGGGACGTGTACCAGAATCTGTGGGATATATGGTGGGTCAGTTATGCGACATTCACTTTGCACTCTAGCATCTGGTACACCAACCTTGTGTTCCCGCCGATAGGTGCGAGCCTAGCATTCCAGACAATGATGCCGATAGGCTCACTGCTGTCAGCGCCGTTCCAGGGAGTCAGCCTCGCATTCGCGTACAACGTTATGTTCTTCGCCTCCTTCGCCGTATCTGGCATCACGATGTTCGTATTGGCGCGTTACCTGACGAAGAACGCTTATGCTGCGTTCGTGGCGGGCCTCGCGTTCTCGTTCAGCGCATTCCACTTCATGCAGGCGACAGCGCACATCGACTGGCTCTTCATATCATGGGTGCCGCTCGCCGCCTATTTCTTCATGAGGATAGCAAGGCAGGATGGCGGTATATGGCAGCCAATCGGCCTCGGTACCTCTATGGTGCTAGCGATGTTCATGGGCGACGTGGAACAGGGTATAATGGTGCTCATGCTGCTAGTCGTCATGTTCCTCGCGTATCTGCTCTTCAGGAGGAAGCGCATGCTTAGCAGGAAGTTTTGGATTGACATAGGGATAGCCGCAGTGGCAACGGCCGTGCTTGGTTCGTTCGGTTTCGTACCAATTTTGCACGCGCTGCTGCAGCCTGGCGCGCTCTCGTCGATCAACCAGTATAACACCCCGCAGACATTGCAATCATGGAGCGACAACCTGCTTTCGTTCTTCATTCCTGGGCCGCTCAACAGCATACTCGCGGTGCCGAACACATCTTACGTGTTCGGATACGACCCTACTGAAACTACCGCCTACATTGGCTACACAGTACTTGCGCTGTCGCTATACGCGCTGTACAGGGACAGGAGGAGGGCGGTGCTATGGGCGGTAATCGCGGCGCTGTTCGGTTGGGTGGCGGTAGGGCCTTCGCTCAACATAGGCACAATCAATACAGGCATACCTGGCATATACTCCGCATTGAGTCAGGTTCCTGTAACAAGTGTCATACGCGAAGCCGGAAGATTCGACCTCGTGGTCAGCATGGCAATGGCGGTGCTCGCCGCGCTGGGCGTGTCCCAGCTGTTGTCCAACCAGAAGGCCAAGAGGTATGCTCCTGTAATAACAATCGTAATCGCCGCACTGGTCGTCATCGAGGGCAGCGGCATAATGACCGGAAGCATAGCTTCAGCCACGACTACACCGATAAGCGTGCCCGACATCTATTACGGCATTGCCAACACTCCTGGCAACTTCAGCGTCCTGAACCTGCCGCTGCTTCCCAACCAGCAGTCGCCCAACCCGCAGCTCTACGGAGGCAAGGCGCTGCTTTACACTGCGATAACGCACAAGCCCACAGTGGGTGCGTACCTCACGCGCATGAACTCCACGCAGCAGGCATACATGCTCAACATGCCTTTGATAGTGCAGGCGTACAATCTACAGGCCGGAGGCAGTATGGTCTTCGAATCGCCAATACAGCAAAACTACACGACCCAGACGCTGCTTGCCATGTATAATTACAACGTTGGAATAGTCGCGCTCGACGGGAGCGCATACAACCAGAGCTCACTCAACCAAATCGCATCATATCTAAACTCCGTCTTCGGCAAGCCGATAGTTTCGAACACGACGCTTGCATACACGACGTCGCAGGCCGTGTCGTCGTCGCTCTTCAGGAGCTATGTCTCTTACCCTGTGCTGTCGGATTGGGGCTCGCAGTATGTTGTGGTCAACGGCAGCACGAGGACGCTATGGGTCCCACTGAGCTACGGTGCTGTGATAACTTATGCGCCCTACGCCAATGAGACAGGAATCCAGAATAAGATCGCAACCGGTTACTCAGACCAGGTAAATACCACTCTCTCGTTCCAGGCTGAATACGTCGGCTCGCCGGCCAATCTGGTTATCGAGAGCCTCGACAGGTACGGTCACGTGCACCCGATAGCGCAGTTCAGCCTGACGCCGTCGCTCAGGACTTACACTGCCAACGCGGTGCTCAACTCAGGGCCGAGGCTGCCGAACACCCTCTTCTTCATGCCGAGCAGTGCGACGCAGGGCAGCTACGTAGTGATGAGCAACATTACGTTCAGCAGGTGAGCCCATGGAACTGGTGGTCGTGGTTGACAGCCGCGAGAGGAATATGAGGCTCATAGGTGCACTGGAGAGCAGCGGCATATCTGTAGAAGTAAAGACGCTGCCCGTAGGGGACTATCTGATATCGGACAGGGTATGCATAGAGCGCAAGACGGTGTGCGACTTCGAAAGCTCGTTGATAAGCACGAGGCTCTTCGACCAGGTGGAAAGGCTGAAGGAACACTACAATTCCCCAATAGTAATCGTGGAGGGAAGCAAGGAAGATTTCACGCTATCAAGCAACGTCATAACAGGAGCGATTGCCCACCTCTATATAGATGTGGGAGCGCAGGTCATTATGTCTGATGATGCGCGGGACACAGCCCGCATAATAGCCGCACTGGCAAGGCATGAGCAGCGCGGTGAGAAAAGAGAACTGTCACCAAAGGGGGGTGCGCGTGCGCACAACGACGCGCAATACCAAGAACACATCATAGGGAACCTACCTGGAGTTGGCGCCAAAATGGCGCGGGCGCTGCTCAAGCACTTCGGGAGCGTCAGGAACATAGCGAACGCCGCGGAGAAGGAGCTTATGGAGGTGGACAAGATAGGGAAGAAGAAGGCGTCGCACATACACGCTGTAATGTCCGGCGAGTACAATTCAGATGTTGAGCCTTGACTGAGCCATCCTCGTAAGGATTGCATGCTCGTCGGGCACGCTGCCGCTGAATCCGAGCCTTCTCGAGGCCTCCATGCTGTGCTCCTGGTCAATCGAAAACCTGCTGAGCTTCGCGACGGAGCCGAACCTCCTCATCGATTCCGCATTGTCGGAGAGCGCGACGAACCTCTTAGTGCTCTTTATCCCTACTGCGCGTATTGCGTCCCCTATCTGCTTCGTCATGGCCGCAAAGAGCAACACCTCTATATGCGGACGGCTGGCTATGTTAGACTTATCCTCGAATGCGAGCAGCGTGTTGACGTACGCAGCCTTCAGATGGGTCTCGCTAATGACGCTGTCGTAGCTGAAGACCTGGAACAGCTTCCCCTTGGAGTTCCCCAGCTCAACAAACTCGAGCACTTCGTCCACATTCGCATCGCTGGTCGCGGTCTTTATCACGATTCCTGACGCGTTAAGGTCTGGCATGTTCAGTACCTCGGGAACATCTCCCCATTGTTTGTCGATTTCATATAGAGCTCCGGATCGAACCTTATGCCAAAGCCCTTCTTAAGCACTATCATCGCGATGTAGGCATTGCCCAGCTGGTTCGGATGCGCAAAATCAGTGTCCCCGCGCTTCAGGCCCAGGAATGGATTGCCCTCTGACGTGAAGGTGAAGAACCTGTCCAGGTCGTACTTTGCGTATTCGGAGAACGTGTCTATGAATGTGACCCTCTTGTCGAACCTCACTTCGCGTACAGCCGCAGCATACCCTGCCATTCGCTTGTTGTATTCCTTTTTGTTTCCCGCAATCGAGTTGCACACGATCACATGTCTGCACTTCTTCAGCAGACCATTGACCAACTTCAAGGCGTTCTTAGCATGCTGCTGCGGAGTGAAATCATAATGGATTTCATTCGTATTCTCCAGGTAGATGGCCACATATGGATCGACGCGCAGCATATCATTGACCCTGTCGAGCAGGTCAACAGTGGTGGAACCATCAAAGCCGAAGTTGAAGCACCTTATCCCCCATGACGGTATCCTCCAATCGTCCTCTCCCACTGCCTTGATCAGCTCCTCCTTCAGCACGTATTCCACGATTTCGCGCCAGTTCGGATGAACCCATTCTGTAGAGGTGATGCTATCGCCTAAGAATATGACACTGACTCTCCCACCAGATAGGAGCTCCTTCTTGAGCTCCTGCATGATGTGCATGTGAAACACAGAGGATTCTCCTGAAAAGCTATAAAAGGTTCGTTACCGTAATATCGAAATGGGTGTTCAATTGCGGTCAAAGTTCACGAACGAATTCACGTACAGAAGATTCCTCGAGGATGACAAGGAGGATGAGTTCGACGCGCTTTTCGATTCCGCTGTAGAGAAGGTCCGTAGGAACATGGGGAGAGTGCACCCGATATACATAGACGGTCGGGAGGCATACTCAACGTCGAAGCTGGTCGAGAAGTCGCCGATAGACGGTTTGGTAATAGGTTACTTCCAAAGGGGAGGCCGCGAGCATGCCCGCCAAGCGATATCAGCAGCAAAAGCTGCATTCGAGACGTGGCAGTACAGGGACTACAGAGAGCGCGCTACGATATTCAGGAAGTTTGCAGACTTGGCGGCACGAGACAAGTTTGAGCTTGCCGCGGTGCTCAGCATCGAAAACGGGAAGTCTCGATACGAATCAGTAGGGGAAGTGGACGAGGCGATAGATTTCGCACGCTACTACTCGATTGAGCTCGAAAGCAACAAGGGCTTCATCAGGAAGGTCACGCTTCCCGGATCTGTGAGCGTCAAGGTGGGATTCCAGGGCGCTCCTTCTCCATCGGAGAGAATAAGGATAGCACTGCGTCCATATGGGGTGTTCGGCGTCCTCGCCCCATTCAACTTTCCTGTTTCGATATCGGCAGGCATGGGCATAGGCGCCATGATAACCGGAAATACAGTTGTGTTCAAGCCCTCGAGCACAGACAACATGACGATGCTCACAGGCCTAAAGCTGTACAAACTGTTCTCCGAGGCTGGAGTGCCCCCCGGAGTATTTAATTTCGTCACAGGCCCGGGGAGCGAGGTTGGCGACGAGTTGGTCATCAACAAAGACGTTGCAGGGATAGTCTTCACTGGATCGAGGTCCACAGGACTTGGCATGATACGTAAGACCTATTCTGCGGGGTTGCAGAAGACGTTCATAGTGGAGATGGGTGGCAAGAACCCTGTGATAGTGTCGAAGACCTGCGACCTCGACGCCGCAGCGTCCGGGGTGGTGGGTGCGGCGTTCGGCTTCGCCGGCCAGAAGTGCAGCGCCCTCTCGAGGGTGTATGTGCATGAGTCCATAAAGGAGATATTCATCAGCAAGGTCGTGGAGAGAATGCGTTCCATGAAGATAGGGAACCCACTCAAGAAGGACGTGTTCATCGGCCCGCTCATCGGCGAACTGGCCTTCAAGAGATACCTGGAGTCGGTAGAGAAGATAAAGGCATCCGGCAGATTGCTCTATGGGGGCAGCAAGGCCGACACCGCGCTCGATGGCTTTTATGTCGAGCCTGTGCTTGCAGAGCTGAGGCAGAACCATGAGCTGGTACACGAGGAGCTATTCCTTCCAGTGCTTCTGCTTATCCCGTTCAAGGGCTTCGACGAGGCGCTCTCCATGGCGAACGACACCGAGTACGGACTAACAGCTGGGCTCTATTCCACCAACAAAAAGGAGATAGACGCCTTCTCGAAGAGGATGGAATCAGGAGTCATGTACGTCAACAGGGCGGTGAGCGCGACCACCGGCGCGATAGTCGGCGCGCACACGTTCGTGGGCTGGAAGGGCAGCGGGTTGACCGGCAAGGGAACGGGCAGCAAATTCTACCTCGAGCAGTTCATGAGGGAGCAGAGCCTCTCGCTGCAGTAGTGATTCTATGGCGCTCGCGTGGCTCCAGAAGAGGCAGCGCTACAGGACCGTCACGATAAGAGCCAACGGCCACAGGATGCGCGCCATAGTGGCCGACACGTTCGTCAAGCGCATGATAGGGCTCATGTATCGCTCAGGCATCAAGGAGAACGAGTGCATGCTGTTCATCTTCGGGGGCGAGGGATACCATTCTCTGTGGATGAAGAACATGCGCTTCAGCATAGACGTGCTGTGGCTGGACCGCTCGCTAAGAATTGTGGACATGAAGGAAAAGTTACAGCCGTGCCTGTCCATGCTGCACTGCAGGACCTACTCACCGACGCGCCCCGCGCTTTACGTGCTCGAAGGCAAATCCGGGCTCATCAGTGCGAAGAGACTAAGAAAAGGAATGCGCCTCTCGCTGTGACAGAGTAGAGAAGGATTACCTCCTTCCCCTCCTGTTCATCTTCGACCTAGCAACATAACCCTTCTTGTCTATGAAGTAAAGGTATCCCTCCTGCCTCTTGATCCTTTCGCTTCCGACCTTGCCCTTCCTTCCGCGGGTGTTGGACCTCATCGGCGTCCTCCACACGTAGCCATCCTTGCCCAGATAGTACAGATATCCGTTCTCTCTGTCTATCGATTCACTCCCAATTCTTTCGGCCATGGTTATCACAGTTACATATCTAACGTCATCTTTAAATAATTATCGTCTATTTTCCGTCGGAAAGTTCCATACGCTCCGCTGCAATCAGGCTTTTAAACCGAAAACGCTTATATATCTGAAACGCCGCGTGCCGTCGTCAAAGCCGCGTATTTGCGACGACAAAATCAGGTGCACTGCATTATCGCGCAGGTGTCTCCCTGCCCGCCGATGCAGACGCTGAGGTTCTCCCCACTGTTCACGGGCCCGCTCGCCGTGATGTTGAGGCGATACATCCCAAAGGGCCTGAACGAGCCGTTCAGTGTTCCCTCGGAAAGCAGGGCCTGGGATCCCTTCGGTGTTATCGTGAGGTGGGGATCAACCGCCTTCTTGACTGGAACGTAATAGAACGAGACGCTATTGCCGTGGCATGCTGGCCAGTCCGCGACGAAATTAACGGGCAGCGCGAAATCGGACTGTCGTGCACCTCCCACTGTAGCGCCCGTTGCCTTGATCCCTAGCGAGTAACCCTGCAGCGATGCGTTCAGCTGCTGCAGGTATCCAAGAGCGCTGTTCAGGCAGAACCTGAATGTTGCCGTGGTTCCAGAGTGCAGCCCCACCTTTGAAAGCAATCCATTCAGCAGGTTCCCAGAGTACGCGCCGGAGAATGCATCGCACCTCTCGCTCCCTGAAGCGGAAGTCCCTTCATAGGATACATTGCTGAAGTCGCTCGAGTCGAAGTTCGGATAGTACGTGGTTATACCCTCTGCACTGATGTTGCCGACAAGTCCGCATCTCGCCACGCTTGTGGCGAACCAGGTGGAGCTGCCGAGGCAGTAGAGGGTTGTGCCGTTGGATTCGTAGAACGTGGCCGATATACTGTAGAACGGCAGGAATACTGATCCGAGCGTTATCCTTGTGGAGAAGTCGCTGCCGAACTTGTACATGGTTATCGTTGGACTGAAGATGGAAAGCAATGTACCGTAGTAGCCGTAGTCCAGGTTGGCGCTGTACGACACGGCGATGTTCTGCGTGCTCATGAACGCGCCGTAATCGCGGTTGAATGCACTCAGTGCCTGCATTGCGCTCTCGCCTGACTGTGCGCGCGCTGAAGGGATTATAATCAACGAGACGATGAGAGCTGCGATGGCGATCGCGGCCGCGATTCGCGCGCCGTCGCCAGTACCTTCATCCATGCGACCTATAACTTATCCGCACAACTATATAAAAACCTATAGCGGGATAGTAGTACAGATTCCATGATAGAGATAGAGATGCTGAAGAAGGTCGATATGTCAGGATGCACGTTTATAGAGGGTTTTCCGGGCGCAGGACTTGTCGGCCCGATGACGATAAGCTACATGATAAGCAAGCTTGGCATGGAATACGTTGGTTACCTGAAGGGGACGGCGTTCCCGCCGCTGGTCTCGATACACGGTGACACGCCACTGCCACCATGCAGGCTCTACTACTCAAAGAAGTACAAGATCGTGGCCCTCTTCGCCGAGTCGAACGTTGTATCCGAGAACGCGATATACGACATATCTGAGAAGCTGCATGGGTTCGTCAAGTCCGGCAAGATGTCACAGATAATATCGCTCAGCGGCGTGCCGACCGAGAACCCGAACAACCAGGACGTCTTCGCAATCGCGTCCAAGAAGGAGATAGTTGACAAGCTTGACAGCCTCGGCCTGAAGAGCATAGGAGAGGGTGTTGCAGCCGGAATAGGCGCGCTCATGCTGATGTACGCCTCGCTCGACGACATCGACGACATCAACGTGCTCGTGCCCGTCAACCCGCAGGTCATAGACCCAAGGTATGCGGAGCTCGCCATAAAGAGCATAAACAGGGTGCTGAAGCTCAGCATCGACACCGACGAGCTCGAGAAGGAAGCTGGCATAGTCGAGGAGCGCATAAAGAACATCCTCAAGAGGAGCAAGGAGACGAAGGACTCTGTCGGCAGCAAGGAGGCCGGTCCCTCGATGTATGCTTGATGCAGGGGTAGCAAAGTCTGGTTTGGCTCAGCCACAGAAAAATGCGCAGGACTTAAGATCCTGTGGTCTAGCACCTTCGTGAGTTCGAATCTCACCCCCTGCACAGGTTTTTGCGAGAGATAGCATAGCCTTTGCAGTGGTGCGCGGCCAATGTCTCTCGGACAGAAACCTTTTTATTCTTAATTGTACATAATATTATACAATGTATTTTAATTAAAATACATTAGATGATGCAATGGCTTTGGGAATCGAAGGGTCCATGATCGGCTTCCTCCTCGGAGTGATGGACACGGCCATAGGCATGGGCTATGGGACTCTTGGCACACCGCTTTTGCTCCTGTTGGGCGTATCATCGCTGATGGCCGTCCCTACGATACTGGTATCGCAGCTGTGCACTGGATTGACAGGTGTGGTGAGGCATCAGAAGCTGAAGAATTTCAGGCTGCTCGACAAGAGGAACGCCAAGGTCGCGGCGATGATGGTCGGGTTGGGTATCATCGGCAGCGCCCTCGCGGTGTTCGTCGCGCTGCACCTGCCGTCGTTCTACCTTAACATGTACATAGGCCTGCTGGTCATAGCGATGGGGATCTTCATGCTCCTGCAGCGCAAGGTCACATTCTCGTGGAAGAAGGTCGGGGCGCTGAGCGCGCTCAGCGGCTTCAACAAGGCAATATCGGGCGGAGGGTACGGTCCGGTCGCAACCACTGGCCTTATCGCCTCGGGCGAGAAGGAGAAGGACGCGATAGGCGTGTCTCTCTTCGCGGTGTTTGCGATAGACGCGTTCGCGTTCACGCTCTACCTCATGTCGAGCACGATAGCCGATTACACCTTGATACTGTATATGATTGTCGGCGCTGTGATAGGCGGCCTGATAGGGCCGACGCTGACCAAGCGGTTCGCGGTCAAAAAGTACGGGAAGGCAATCGTAGCCATCGGGGCGATACTGCTCGGCCTGCTCACGATACTGACGCACCTCTGACGGCGTGCGGCAGCGCATGGCTAGCCTGTACGCCCAATGAAAACGCGTAAATATCTGAGTCTAAAAGTGTCTAGCGGGCATAACCATGGTAATGCGTAACCACAGTGCGGACTACGAGATGCACCGCACCACGTTCGAGGACAGGATCAGCAGGGCGAAGCTGTATGCGATGGACGGCAGGTACGCCGGCGCGCTTGGCCATATTGGCATGACGCCTTTCGTCATTGAGAAGGCATCGAGCCAGGCTGTCCAGAAGGGTAGCGACAAGTGGGGAACTATAGAGATGGAGAGGCCGCACGAGGTAGCAAACAGCCTGGGCGCGGTCGCGTACTATATCGAGGACACGATTGGGGCAAGCTGCCGCGAGGCCGTTATGAAGGTCGCGGCGGTGATAGACGCCGCGACAAAGGAAGACTCCTTCTGGGGTGTACCGACGGCAATGGCGGCCATCGCACAGGAGACGGAGCGCAGCGGTCCGGTTATAAAGGTGTCTGACATGTTGCTATGGATGCCGCAGGGCCACTGGCCTGATGTTTTCCGCAACCTGATAGCCTTCCCGTATTCATTCGCTCCTGGCTTCGACAGGGCAATGGCGGTAGCAAAGACAACGGATGCGATACGCGAGATAGGCCCTTCGAGTGCGCCTGTGGTCATGAGCTTTGCTGGGGACGTCTACGCGGCGCTGCCGTACCAGTCCGTGAGGTTTACGCTTGACGCGCTCGACGTGCTGGCGCACAACTCCACAGAGGAGACGGTTGAAGCGGTCGCGGGCAGGATGCTGGCAAGGATAGAGCGCGGTGGCCCCGAGACCGTAGAGGAGATGAGGCGCGTGGGGGAGGCGAAGATTTCGTGGAGCAGGCTGAAGCGGCAGCTGCGCAGGCTTTCCTGACGGCGACCGCAGATAATAAATACTTGCCGCTCCAATACCTCAAGTGCATCAGCTAGCTGATCATTGAGTGCTTTTCATGCAAGACAGCAAGGAATATGATCTGATTGTAGCAGGAGCGGGCATGTCCGGATCGCTCGCTGCCACGATGGCGGCGAAGCAGGGCCTAAACGTTCTCCTGCTGGACAGGAACAGGCCCGAAGAGGCGGGCAAGAAGACCAACTGGGGATGGGTATGCGGAGACGCGGTCGCGAAGAACCACCTCGACTTCATAAAGGAGCATTCCGGCCTCGAGTTCGCATATCCCGAGCTGGAGAAGAAGGTCAAGGGCGTCTATGCTCTATCACCTGATATGAAGTCAAAGTTCCTTTTCGAGGGCGAGGGTTACGTGCTGAACAGGCCCGCGTTCGAGCGCAAGCTGCTCGCCAAGGCCGTGAAGGAAGGCGCGGAATGCGTCCACGAGTTCGAGGTCGAGGGCCCAATAATAGAGGATGGCTATGTCAATGGAGTGTTCGGCAGGGACAAGGACCACAACCAGGTGCACGTGAGGGCAAAGGTCACAATCGACGCGCTCGGCATCGCCACGAACCTAAGGAGGAAGCTTCCCGACAACCCATATGTCGACAGGCAGGTCAGTATAGACGACGTCGAGTCTACGGGAAGGTACATCTGCAGCTTCGAGCTCGACCACAACGACGAGCTCTTCTACGATCCTGACAACGCGCTAATACATCTTAACCAGGAACTTGCCCCCGGAGGTTACGGATGGGTCTTCCCAAAAGAGGGCAATCGCGTCAACATAGGGCTCGGGGTGCAGAAGAGGAGCCTCGAGATACGCAACAAGAAGCTCAACAAGAACGACACCCTGCATACGCTCATCGACAACTACATCAAGTTCAACCCTGTGATCAAGAACATAAAGATAGACGAGACCGACAAGAATGGCAAGGGTTACTGGTCTGTCGCCGTCCGCAGGCAGATGGAGAGCCTCGTGTACAACGGTTATATGGGAGCCGGGGACAGTATGGCGATGCCCAACCCGATAAGCGCTGGAGGCATAGGTCCGGCGCTCGTCGCGGGCATACTTTCGGGAGAGGCGGCGGTTAAGGCGGTGCGCGGCAATGATGTGTCCGTCAAGGGACTGTGGCACTACAACCTCGCGTTCAACGAGGCGTACGGGAAGAAGACCGCCGGTCTTGAGGTTTTCAGGATATACCTGCAGTCGCTCAACAACGACGTGATCAACTACGGCATGAAGACATTCCTCACGGCGAAGGAGGCCGAAGACCTGAGTTACGGTCTGGTTCCAGAGCTGAGCATCGCGTCTAAGTTCAAGATGATACTCAAGGGCGCTAGCAACATCAACGCCTTCGTGAACCTGCTCTATGTGGTGAAGAAGATGAAGGCGCTCAACGCACTCTACGAACAGTACCCGAAGGATCCGTCATCGTTCCAGCAGTGGAGGGCGAAGGTCGCGAAGGAGATAGAGGAGGCGAAGGAGCGCTTCCAGCCGAATCCGGTATGACGCTGATTTCCATGGAATACACGAAATATGAGAAGGCGAGAGTCATCGGCGCTAGGGCACTGGAGCTCGCTTACGGGGCCCCGCCGCTCATCAAGGTACCGGAGGGAACGGTCGACCCGATAAAGCTCGCCGAGCTGGAGTTCGCGAAGAACGTGATACCGATAACGATACTCGGGAAGGAGTGACACTTTTGTGCCGTGCCATTCGGCTGCCACTACCTATCAGCTCCCCACGCAGCGTGTAGAAACTACAGTTCCTATAGCTGAATAGCCTGTTCTTCAGGAGAGGGCTGGTGTTGGGATCCCTCACGTTGCGCGCCTCCAGGCCCAGGATCAGATCGTTGAATGCCGGCATTATCACGATCTTGATGTTTTTGTTGAATACCTTGTATCTTTTCGATGCTGCGCGGGTACTGATGCCGCCCATCGCCCATGCTTTCTCCTTATAGATGCCGATTTTGTCCGTGAACGACACGGCAAGGTGGTTATGCGCCGTGATTAGGTAACCCTTCTGCATGGCCTCTTCGCTCGGCCATCTGTTGCCGTGCACCAATGCGAACCTGTCGAACAGCAACTCATCTACGAGTTCGCGCCTCACGATATCCTCCAGGTAAGCATCATGGTTGCCGCGCACCAACACCAGCTCATAGTCTCTCAGGTCGTAGAAGAACTTTTGCAGGGCGTTCCTTTCGGATGTGTCTGGGCGCATTATCGCGTCCTTTATGTCGCCGAGCAGCACGATCCTCCTGACGCGGAACTCGTCCGCGATCTCCCTCAAGGCATTGGCGGTGTGTTCGGTGGCGCTGTACAGTCTTATGCCCTCCCTGACAAGCTTCCTCTCTATCCCTATGTGGATGTCTCCGGCGACGAGCAGCCCGTCCTTCCCAGTGCCTATAACAGCTGCCGGCCTGTCATAGACGAACCTGAGCTCCATATAAACGCCAAGAATGCCTCATTACTTATAAATGCTCGCCAATAAATAAAGTTGGATTGGAATGGCAGACCTATCTCCATACATAGGCAGCGTGCTCGGCATAAAGGTTCAACTGCACTGGACGTTCGTCGTCCTTATGCTGCTGACCCTGCTGTTCGCGGCAGTGTTCAACCTTCTCTATCTTTTCATACTGATAGTGCTACTGTTCGTCTGCGTCTTCGTGCACGAGCTCTTCCACTCCATCACGGCAAAGCGGAACAACGTCGTGATAAAGAAGATAATATTGCTGCCCCTCGGCGGTGCGTCCGTGATGGACGAGACAAAGCGTGTGGATCCGGATACGGAGTTCAGGATTGCGGCCGTGGGCCCGCTCTCAAGCATCGTGCTCGGCATAGCTTTCGGGATAATCGCGGTACTCATACAGCCTGGGCTGCTTAGGCAGATCACGCAGTTCCTGTTCGAGATCAACGTCCTGCTTGGCGTCTTCAACATACTACCCGGGTTCCCGCTCGATGGCGGTCGCATGCTGCGCAGCTATCTGCAGCGGCGCAACAGCCTTGTCGAGGCCACCAGGAAAGCCGTAAAGGCGAGCAACGTTTTCCTCGCGGTGTTCATAATCGGGACCATACTCTACGCGGCGCTCGTGCCGAACTACAATTTCGCCAGCAGGGAACTCATCGTCTTCTGGGACCTCATAATCGCCATGTTCCTTTACGACGGTGCGAAGGCGGAGCTGCAGAACACGTACGTGAAGCATTACGCGGAAGGCGTACCGCTCAGGGTCGCTCTGAGCAGGAATTATATGGTGGTCGACGCGAACACGCGGATAGAACACCTGTATAAGAAATTGCTGAAGGCGCATACCCATATCATAATCGCAAGGGATGGAAGGCAGTTCCGCGCAGTGAACAGGATACCGACACAGCAGGAATTCGAGAAACATAAATACTCAACCGTAAGGGACATCTCGATACCGGTGCGCACCATACAGTACGGCAAGTCCCTATACGACGCGGTGTCGCTCATGAGCTCGGAGAATGTCGGCATCCTCGTCGTGGTCAAGGGAGAAAGACTGAAGGGTGTGCTGCTGGCACAGCACGTGGAGTACATGATAACGCTAAGGGCACGCGCGCTGCGGCACTCCGGCAAGGGTTGATGTGTCAAAGGGACAAATACCATTTTATTGTTTGCCATCATTAGTAGTCAAGGCATTCAATGAGACGCTTACCCTGCCGCTATCCTGTGCGGTCGCAGTCCGCGATGGAATATCTCATGACCTATGGTTGGGCAATCCTAATAATCGCGGTCGTGCTTGGAGCGCTCTATTCTCTCGGAGTCTTCAACATGTCCGCATACATGCCGAAGATAGGGCCTGGTGCCTGCCACGTCTTCAGGCCTAACGGCCCAAGCACTTCATGGAACGTCGCATTGACAGGCAGCTGCGCTGGTTACCTCCCACAGTACGTCGCGCAGTTCAACGGGCAGAGCAGCTACATAACTATATCAAATTGGGTCTCCCCAGACCAAATAAGCGTATCATTATGGCTTAACACAATAGGCATCACGGGAAACAACAATAATAACAATGCATACCAGAATATGCTTGGCAGCGTAGGCTACGCATGGCATTCTACAATGGACTTAGAAAGCTCCTTCAGCTTGGTGGTCTCCGCAGGACAATCAGGTTCTAGTTTCGAAAGGGCGCAATCGGCTTCATATGTCCCAGAGAAGACATGGGAACATGTTGTTATGACGTGTGGGCCTCTTGGCCTTATAGGCTATGTAAATGGTCAGGCGTGGGCAACGAATCCAAATCCTTGTACTGCTTTGAACAGCACGCCCGCAAACTTATATATCGGAATTACAAGTGACCTAACACATAACTTCAACGGCTCGATCTCCAACGTCCAGATTTACAACACGTCATTGACTGCGAACCAGATCCAGTATCTCTACAATGAGGGCATCAGCGGCGCGCCGATCTACCTGCAGCACCTGATTGGGTGGTGGCCCCTCAACGGCGACACCAAAGATTACAGCGGCAATAACAACAACGGCGTGCCTACAGCCATAGCGTATAATGGCTCCTGGACCTCTGGCTACTACCATTGATCATGCTGCTGTGTTGATTGGCGTCGATGCAGCGACGTTGCCAACGGCTAAAAGCCTTTCCGTTCATATTATCTTAGGCGACGGTGTACTGATGCTGCGAATAGATAGGGTTGTCATACACAACTTCAAGTCCTTCAGGCACGCGAGCATAGGCTTCAGCGACGGCTTCAACTGCATAGCGGGACCCAACGGTTCAGGGAAGTCGAACGTCTGCGACTCGCTGCTGTTCGCTCTCGGCGAACAGTCTCTCAGGAGGATGAGGGTATCGACAGCAGCACAGCTGGTCAATGATTCAGGCAGCAAGTCCGACAAGCACACTTACGTCAAGGTCTCTTTCGATGGCGACAGGCAGATGGAAGTATCGAGGGAGATACGCAACGGCAACATAGTCTACAGGCTCGACGGCAAGGCGATAACCAGACAGGAGATGGTCGACACGCTGCGCGACAACCACTGCGACATAAACGAGACCAACACGATAACGCAGGGTGAGACTGCGAGGCTGCTGTCGCTGAATCCGAAGGAAAGGAGGGAGCTGATCGACATTGCCGCTGGCATAAGAGAGTTCGACATCAAGAAGGAAGAGGCCAAGAAAGAGCTCGAGAAGGTCGAGGGAAAGATGGGCAACGCGCAGGTGCTGCTCAACGAGCGCGCCGGCTTCCTGGAGGAGCTCGAGAAGGAGAAGGTGCAGGCCGAGCTGTACACGAGCACCCAGGGGATGCTCCGCAACATGAACTACACGCTTTTGAAGCTGAGGGAGGATCAGCTCAACAAGGAATATGAGAGGAGGTTCAAGGTATTCCAAGAGAACCAGGACGCGAAGCAGAAGTGCGAGAGAGGTATAACCGAAATAGATGCGGAGGTGCTGTTGCTGTCGTCGCAGAAGGAGCAGCTGAGCAAGAGGCTGAACGAGAGTTCCATGGACGCATCCGCAAATACTAGATCGATGGAGCAGATTGGGAAGGAGATAGCGCTAGGAGAATCAAAGCTCGAATCCATAGCGTCCGGCAAGGTGGACCTGTTCGAGCGCGAGAGGAAGCTCCGCGCCGAGAGCGAGAAGCTGCAATTGAAGCATGACGAGAACAGGAAGCTGATAGCCATAACGGAGGCGGACCTCGCGGGCATAGACATCGGCGATTCCGTCACGGACGAGGGGGCGGAAAAGCTCGCCTCCTCATACAAGGCGTCGCAGGATAGGCTCGCGGAGCTGTCAGCCAGGAAGGACGCGCTCGAGAAGGACCACGCGCAGGTATCGTTCGACGACACCAGCGCGGACAAGGAGGTCGAGAGGTTGCGCGCGGAGCTTGCAGGGAATGCGGGCACGCTCACGAAGCTTGAAGCCTCGCATTCCTCACTGCACGAGGGACTTTCCAAGGTCTCGGAGGGGTGGGAGAAGCTCTCATCGGAAGTATCAAAGTTGCAGAAGTCGTCAGATTCAATCCGCGATTCGTTGTCAAAGCTCGAGACCGAGAGCATAAACGTCAGGGAACAGCTTGCGGTGTACGGAAATTCGGACCGCGTGTCGTCGGTACTGTCTGCAGCAATCAAGTCTGGGCTCTATGGCAGGGCCGGTGATCTCTGCAGCTACGAGCAAAAGTACGCGCTTGCCGTGCAGGCCGCCGCCGGATCGCGCTTCAACTACATCCTCGTGGATTCAATGAAGGTCGCGGAGCAGGCCATAAAAGTGCTCAAGGAGAAGGGAGCGGGCAGGGCGACGTTCATACCTCTTGATGAAGTCATAGTGCAGCAGCAGCGCGAGAAGAAGGACCTGCGCCCCGCTCTGTCGTGTATAAAGTTCGACGCCAGGTTCGCGAAGGCGTTTGAGTACATATTCTCGAATACATACGTCGTGGACTCGATAGACGAGGCCAAGAGGCGCGGCATCGGCGGTGCGAGGTACGCCACCATTTCAGGGGAGATAGTCGAGTCCTCGGGAATAGTTTCGGGAGGCAACAGCAAGGCGCAAGCCAACGCGATGAGCCTCAACGCCAAACTGATAGAGGTGAACGCGCGCCTCGCCGACGAGAGGAAGAGACTGCGTGAGTCAGAGAGCGCGATAACTGAGGCGAGGAAGAGGCTCTCCGCTTCCGAGGCCGAAAGGGTAAAGGTCGAGGTGGAAGAGAGGTACGCGGCAGGGGAGCTCGGCAAGGCGAAATCATCCGCTTCTGCGCTGGCCGCCGAGCTCAAGGCCGTGGAGGAATCCTCGCTCAAGCTTACAAACGTAATGAAGAAGCTCACCACGGAGCTTGACGCTGCGGTCTCGGAGCTCAACGCCGAGAAGGCGAGGAACGCGAGGTTATCTGACGATCTGACGAGGCTGCTCGTGGGTGGGAGCCAGTCGCAGGAGCAGGCCCTCAAGGCCAAGAACGCGAGGAAGGAGGCCGAGCAGTGCAGGGTCAGGCTGGCCGAGCTCAACAAGGAGAACAGCATGATAAAGGCGAGGCTCGCGGAGATGAAGGGAGAGATATCCGACATCTCACTCAACATGGACAGGCTCTCCTCAGAAGAAAAGAAGGTGCATTCAGAGATTCTCGCGAGGAAAAAGTCACTGGACGCGCTGAGGGAGAAGACGAAGACGTACGACAAGGACACGCAGGAGCTGTACGCCAGGCTCAAGGCGCTGGACGACAGGATAGCGTCGAAAGCAACGGAGAAGGGAAGGCTCCAGGGATCGCTTGAGAGACTCAACCGCGACATACTCGAGAACGAGACCGCGAAGGCGCAGATAGAGGTGAGACTTGGGGACATAAGGGCCGAGCTGCCGTCGTACCAGAACGCCGCAATGGTTGACATGGAAGCTGAGAAGCTCGAGTCCGAGATTGCGATATCGCGCAGGAAGCTCGAGGAACTCGGCATGGTGAACCTCAAGGCACCAGAGCTGTACGACAAGAAGAAGAAGGACGTCGAGGAGGCGAAGGCACAGATATCCGTGCTCGAGAACGAGAAGTCATCCATACTCGCGATGATGGACGAGATAGAATCGAAGAAGCTCAACGTATTCATGCAGACGCTCTCGGTTGTCAACAAAAACTTCAGGGAGCTGTATGGCTATGTCTTCGAGGGGGAAGCGGAGCTGTCGCTCGAGAAACCAGGAGACCCGTTCAACTCGGGGCTTGTCATAGGGATGACCGACGGCAAGCACCGCAGGCACCTTGACAGGCTGTCGGGAGGGGAGAAGACACTGGTCATGCTGACGCTGCTCTTCGCGATACAGATGATGCGCCCCATGGGATTCTACATATTCGACGAGATCGATGCCTCGCTGGACAAGGAGAACTCGAAGAAGCTCTCGCTGCTCATAAGGGAGCTGAGCGGCAAGTCGCAGTTCATAGTCGTCACACACAACGACTCCATGATAACGAGCGCCGCCACGGGCATCGGCATAGCGATGCAGGACAGGGAGTCGAGGGCCATAGGGATAGCGATAAACAGGTAACAGTGGATCGATGCGGGTTTTATTCATCTGCAGGGGGAACGTCGGAAGAAGCAAGATGGCTGAGGAATTCTTCAATAGAATCTCGAAAAACAACAGGGCGGTAAGTGTGGGCTCTGACAACTACTATTACCGCAGGTTTTGGCATGGCAGGATGAAGAGCACAGATCCAGTAGTAAAGGCGATGAAAGAAGTTGGGATTGATATGAGCAGGAACAGGATAAAGAAGCTTACGGGTGGGAGGATGTCACTTCCCTTCCTTGTTGGTCACAACCAAATATACTTCTTTTCCTATGTATTCCTTAGGACAGTCTACTTTCGCTCCAGTACCGAAAGGGGTCACCTTTTTGACCATAAACCCGATTATTCCACGAATTTTTAGTTCTGTTTTCTT
>JACWAL010000021.1 GCA_014874295.1 Microcaldota archaeon | reverse complement strand
CCACGGCACATCCTTCAGCTTCAGCTTGTAGGCGCCGAGGTTCGTCAGCACGTGCATTACTCCAGTGAGTACGATGAGGAACACGATTCCATAAAGGTCAGGGAAGTAAGCGATGAAGGGCATCGCGAACGCGAACGCGCCGATCAGGAAGTCGTACTGGTCGAGGATCGGGACGTTCTTACCCGGAGCGACGTTCGACATGCGCTTTATGAAGCTGCCAGCCAGGTCGCCGACGTTGGCACCTATAGTCAGCAGTATCCCGACAGGGAGCATGTACGGCAGGAACGGATATTCTATAAGCGATACGATCACGCCTCCGAGCAGGCTTATCAACGTGCCGGGAAGCGTCTTGTTGTTGCCGAGTATCCTCCTTCCTTTAATCTTCTTCCCCCTGTCAAGAAGGTACTTGCCACGCCACCTGCCCCTTGGGAGGATGGGCACCCCATTTGCGACGTACGCCGGAAGTATGAAGAGTATCGGGTAGATCACGATCGAGTACAGGTCTATAGGCAAGCGACCACTTACCATTCTAGCTCGAGCTTTCTTATCTCAGCCTTGCTTATCGGGGCAATGTGCTCCAGCTTCGCGTGGATCTCCTGTTGCAGCGCGCCCTCCATCACTGCCTTGACGATAGAGTCGGCGTCGTTCTCCTCGACGTATCCTCTGACGAATTCTACCATCTCCGCGCGCATGCCGTCGAGCCTCGACGCGGTGCTGCGCTGTATCGTTATCGCCATCGGCTTGACCGCCACGTCGATGCCGTCCTTCGTCCTGGCCCTTATGACTGCCATCGAGACGCTCTTGTACCTTCTCACGAGCGTGCGTATGAAGCTGAAGAGCAGCTCCATCGACATCAGCTTCGTCGTTGCCTTGTCTCCCTCAACGCCGCTGACCTTGAGCACGAGGTTCACGTTCGCGTTCTGTGGGTTGTGCGTCAGGCTGTCCAGGCTGACCGTTATGTTCCTGCCTATGACTGCCTTCTCGTCCTTGCCCGGCATCTCGCCTATCGCCACATCGCCGAAGACCTTTGGCGCGTAGACTGTGAACCACTTCTTAATCTTCCAGTTCTCTATGCCTTTCTGGGTTGCCAAAACATCACGCCTTGCCCTTCACTATAAGCTCAGCCTGCTGCGGGTCGTACTTCCACTTTGACGGAAGCACTCCCCTGCTCTTGTAGTACCTGCTGAGCCTAAGCAGCTTTGATTCTATCCTGATGAGCCTCACGCGGCTGTAAACGTCCTGGTTGTTCTTCGCCAGGTGTCTGCGCACCCGCACTGCCTTCGTCATAAGGTCGCGCATATCCTGAGGTATGTCGGCCTTTACGCCCTTGCTCTCGAGGACCTTGACGAGCCTGCTCCCTGTAGCCTGCTTCACGTACTTGACGCCGTGGTCCTTCTTGAGCCTCTCGCCTATGAGCGCCGGGCCCATGCCCTGCCTCGCATAATTCGCGGCGAGCTCCGCTATCTCGTCCTTGGAGAGTTTCTCGGAGCCCTTCCCGAACTCGCTGCTGTCGAGTATCGGTTTCCTCGATTTGGACTTTCCCTTCTTCTTCGAATGCATCTTTGCCATCGATTCCCCTTGCTGTGGTGCGATGATAGAACGTCAAGGATCTATGCTCACGGAATATTCCTTCGATGAGCTTACCGTGATGGAGCCCGCCTTGCATATGCCAATGAGCTCCTCCCTAGACTGCTCGATAATCCCAACATATTCTTCATTAACCTTTATATTAATTGCTGATATGGGCTTGTTGAGGGCGAGCCTGGCGGAGCTCTTTGCCTTGCGCACATCCGCTATGACATTGTTGAGGAGCCCGCCCACCATCCCGTAGTCGACCTGTATTGGGCTGGCGAACAGCACCCCATTCACCACGTAGTCCGTGGTCCGCGTGGGCTGCCCGTGCTGTGGCAGTTGTCCTGCGAACACGCTCTCACCGCTGAACATCGCATTCACCTCCTCGGCGACGAACGGCATGACTGGCGCCACGAGCTTCAGGGCCGCCATGAGCACGTGCCTGAGCGTGAAGGCCGCGGCCTCCTTGCTCAGTTCCTTCGCATCCCCGCCTATTCTGTACTTCACATCCTCTATGTAGAAGTCGCAGAATTCGTGCCAGTAGAAGTTCGTCAGCGAGCTCATCGCAGAGTAGAGGTCGTAGCGCTCATAACTCTCTTCTACCTCCTTTACGACCTCGTTGAGCCTGTTGAGTATCCAGATGTCGAAGACGCCCATGTGCTTCTCGGGGTGCTTCGGCTCCTTTATCTCACCGAGCGCGTTCCTGACGAAGAGTGCTGAGTTGTAAAGCTTGTTGGAGAAGGCCCTAGCGTGGTTTATCTCCACGTATGAGAAGGGTTTGTCCTTGCCCACGTTGCCACTCATCGCGACCCAGAGGCGCACCGAGTCCACCCCATAGTCCCTTACGATGTCCTCGGGCATGATCCCGTTGCCCCAACTCTTGTGCATTTCGCGGCCGTCCTCGCCCAATACCATGCCGTGTATAAGCAGCTTGTCGAACGGCTTGCTGCCAGTCAATGCCCATGTCCTGAATATTGTGTAGAATGCCCATGTCTTGATTATGTCATTGCCCTGTATCCTGAATGTTGCAGGGAAGGCCCTCTTGAAGAGGTCCGTGTCGTCAGGCCATCCGGCTATCACCATGGGTGATATTGAGGAATCGACCCAGACGTCGCACGTGTCCTTCTCGCCCACGACCTTCGCCGACCCGCACTTGGTGCACTTGGCGTACTGGGGTTTGTCCACCGCCGGATTGATAGGCAGGCTCTCCTTGCTAGCAGGCATGATGTTGCCGCAGTCCTGACAGTACCAGAACGGCAATGGCGTGCCGAACACCCTGTTCCTGGATATGTCCCAGTCCCACTCTATATAGTCGGCCCAGTTGTCGATCTCGTGCAGCCTATGATCCGGTATGAACCCGATCTGCGCTGCGGTCTCCTTTATCTTCTCCGCGTGCTCCTTCGTCCTTATGAACCACTGGGTCGAGGCGAGCAGCTCTATCACGCTGCCGCACTTGTCGTGCACCTTCACTGTTTGCTGTACCTGCTCCTGCCTCGTTACGAGGCCCTGCTCCTTCAGGTCCCTCACTATGGCGGGGCGCGCCTCCTTCGAGGACATGCCGTCGTACTTGCCGGAGTTGGCTAGCACCCCCTGGCCGTTCATCGCCTCGATGAGCTCCAGCTTGTGCTTGTAGAACATCATTACGTCGTTCTTGTCGCCGAACGTGCAGACCATCTCCGCGCCAGTGCCAAACTCCTTGTCGACTATCTCGTCCGCTATTATTTTCACCTTCCTGCCGAAGAGAGGTACCACGGCCGTCTTCCCTACCAGCGCCTTGTAGCGCTCGTCGCCCGGGTTGACCGCAACAGCGACGCATGCGTGCATCAACTCAGGGCGGGAGGTAGCTATCTCCAGGGTGTCATTGCCGACCGAGAACTTTACGTAGTCGAGCTGCGAGCCCCTTTCCACGTCGCTCGTCTCCTCCCTCGCTATCGCGCTGTCGCAATGGGTGCACCATTCCACGGGGTGCTTTCCCCTGTACACGAAGCCCTTCTCATGCATCATCACGAGCGAGAGTTGCACCTTCCTCCTGTAGTCTGGCGACATGGTCATGTACTCGAGGGATTCGTCGTACGTGGCGCCGAGCTTCGACATCGTGGTCTTCATCAGGCGCATATTGTAGAGTGCTATCTCGCTGCAGCGCTTATAGAACTCGTCCCTTGACAGGCCCTTCCCATACTTCTTCTCGGCCTGAAGCTCGGTGGGGAAGCCCTGCATATCCCAGCCGACTGGGTAGAGCACGTTATATCCCTTCATCCTGTGGTAGCGCGCTATCGAGTCGATGTAGATGACCCAGTAAACTTGGCCCATGTGGAGGTCTCCGCTTGTGAACGGCGGTGGCGTGTCTATGGACATCATCTGCGACTTCGTATCTCCCTTCCTGAAAGCGAAGGCACCGCTCTCCTTCCAGCGCTCCCTCCACTTGTCGTAGTCTATCTCCATTCCAAGCACTATGTTGTAATATTGCCATCGGCAGTTACACATTTGTCGAAAAGGGATATAATAGTGACGTTGCAGTCATTTGCGCGGCAGCTTGGTGCTGTACTCCCTTATGAACGAGGCGAAGTGCGACTGGTTACTTATGTAGTGCTTGCTCCCCTGCTGCATCTCGTGTATCCCTATGTTCTGTAGCAGCAGTGCGTCTGCCGCGTCTATGCCCGATAGGAATACGCCCTTCGCGTTTATTCCCCCCACTGCGTCATACATGCCAGCGACGTACTGCGCAGCGTAAGCGTTTGCGTATTTGAATACCCTCGTCTTGCGCTCAAGTGCCTTGTTGAAGAGCTTCCTAATCTTCGAGTTGTAGAACATCGCCCTGTGTCTTCCCTCGCCCTCACTCAGCAGGATCTTGTTCGGCTCTATGCGGAGTTCCTTGAGCGCTATGGAAACGAACTTCTCTATGGCGGCCTCGCTGTCGCTCTCCGCGGCCACGGATGCGCTCGCCTCCTGCTTTGTATGCGCGTACATTCCCAGCACATAGCTGACCTGCTCGGTCAGCGCCAGTTTCTTGGACATAAATATCATTGGTTGCACTTACTTGGCTGCGGGCATCGCCTTTTCAGATAACATGCCGCCCAGCCATGTGCCCGCCGCCATCTCCGGTAGTATAACCACGTGCACTCCCGCCTTGCTCAGCTTCGGCAGGTCCTCGTCCTTATTGACGCGCGCGATTATCTTGATCCTCTTGTTGAGCGTCTTTACCGTGACAGCTGCCGTAGCATTCTCCGTTGGGTCGTCGCTGCACAGCACGACCGCCCTTGCATCATGCAGCCTTATCGCCTCGAGCAGCTCTGTGTTGCTGGCGCTGCCTACCACGGCAAGCTTGCCGTGTGCGTGCATGCGCCTGGCTTCCCTGTCCGTGTCCGTTATGAGCACGCTCTCGACCCCCTTCCTGCTGAGTTCGTCGGAGAGTACCTCCGCGAACCCGTTCAACGGCGCTATTATAACATGGTTCGACAGCAGCCTTATCTTCCTCATCGTGGCGCGCTGCTTCAGGTTTGTGCCCCTTATGAAGTTATAGAACATGGCGGTCAGGAAGGCAGTCAATATTACGAAATCTATCGCCGCCACCGCATCCGCGGCTATGAGCAGCACGCTGTTCAGCGCCACTTGGTCTGCCACCAGCTCGCCAGGGTACCAAATTGCGAGGACGCCGAATATCGTCCAGATGAACGCATTCGACACACCAAGGCCGGAGAGGGCCGCGAGCACGAACGTCATTATGAACAGCGAGGATATTATCACTATGAATAGGTTCCTCGTTCCCTTTATGCGTACATTTATCATGCCGTCGACCCCATCCCGAGTATCTGTGTGCCTATCTCCTCGCCGGCCAATATCTCTGGTATTATGCATTGGTCCGCGCCGGCCCTCATTATGTTGATCAGTGATGCAACATTGTTGACCCGCACTATGACCTTGGCGTCCTTGTTGAGCCTCTTTATCGTTATGACCGCCACCGCGTCCTCGAAATCGCTCCCAGAGTCGATCACCACGGCCTTCGCTCCCTTTACCGACGCCTCGTTAAGGAAGACCTCCCTGGTGAAGTCCCCGTCTATCGCGGTGTAGCCTATGTCATGCAGCATGTCAACCTTATCCCTCTCCCTCTCAATGATCACGAATTCCATGCCGGTTCTGGAGAGGTCTCTTGCAAGTCGTTCGCCGAACTTGGAGTAGCCGCACACGACGACGTGGCCCTTCAGCTTCCTCGCTGTTATTATGCTCAGCCTATACTTAAAGTTTACCCTCCCGGCGAACTCTATAACTGTAGCAACCACGAAGCCTATCAAGATTATCCTCGAGATCCCGTCAACGACGAGTATGGTGAAGAACTGGTAGAAATCCTGGCTGAGGAACGCGACGCTGACTGTCGGATAATACCCAACCGCATCGAACAACACAGCCAGGCTATAATAGGTCCCAACATATCCATTCTCGAATATGATGGACATGACGAGTATGGACACGGCTATGAGCACCGTAGCGGCGATCGCTATAGTCACTATGGTCCTGAGTGCAATACTCTCTTCCTCGGCCCTCTGCAACCTGGATTCCATCGCGATACCCTATTTTATCCCGAGCTCCTTGAGTATCTCCTTGCTTGCGCTCTTCTGCGGCATTATGACATAGTCCGCACCAGCCTCGGAAAGCTTCTCTCTCAGGAAGTCATCGTTGGCCCTTGTAGCTATGAACACGCTCTTATTCAGGTCCCTCGCAGTGAGCACGGTGAACAAGTTCTTTGCGTCATTGTCTACGACGGCAGCGATCGCCTTGGCCGTTTCAATCGACGCGCTCTTCAACACACTGGACAGCGTCGCGTCGCCCACTATGACCTTGTAACCCCTCTCCTTCAGTTCCTTCGCCTTCTCGGGATCTATCTCTATTATGACGAAGTCTACGCTGTTCTCCTTGAGTATGTCAACGATGCGCTGGCCTACGATGCCACAGCCGCACACGATGACATGGTTGAACAGTTCCCTTTTCTCGCTAACTGCCATATAATCACGATACCCAGTACTTGCAACAAAAGCATATAAAGTTGTTTTATGCGACCACTAACTTTCGATGAGGCTGGGTCGAAGAAAGAGCAGACCGGCACCTAAGAACTTTCCTGGAATATGGGCTGATCAAGAGGCACACAGATATGTCCTATTCGTTGATTAGACCTGCTTAGTGGGAACTAGAGAATTCCTTGATGATATCGTCGAATTCTTTTCCGAGCGGCCTCAGTTCATAGAACACCTGGAGGATTGGTTTGCTGACGTTCAGTATTCGAGTCAGGTCGGTTGGCGTGGCTGATATAACAACATCGCACTTTGCCCTGTTTATTGTAGTTTCCAAATCCCTTATCTCCCTTCTGCTATATCCCATCGCCGGCAGCTCATTGTAGAGCCTCGGGTACTTCTCGAACACCATCTTAATTGTGCCTACAGCGTATCGCTTTGCGGGAACTATTGCAGACACACCATACATTTTTGCTGCAATGGTGCCTGCGCCTATTTTCATCCCTCCGTGGGTGATGGACGGTCCGTCCTCGATGATGAGGGCCCTTTTACCTCTTACTATTCCGTGATTATCGGAGAGTATCTCAGACTCGGCACGAATGACCTTCGCCCTCTTATTCAAGGAGCGAAGATTTTCGATAACCTGATTTATCTCGACCTTAGTTGCAGAATTGACCTTGTTGATTAGTAAGACATCTGCCAGTCTGGCGACTGTCTCTCCTGGGTAATATGTAAGTTCGTCCCCCGCCCTCAGCGGATCCGCGACAGTGATTAGTAGATCCGGCTTGTAAAATGGTGCGTCGTTATTACCACCATCAAAGATTATCACATCCGATTCCCCTTCTGCGCTCTTTAATATGCGTTCGTAATCTACACCAGCATAAACGATGAAGCCATTTCGCACATGGGGCTCGTAATCTTCACGTTCTTCTATGGTTGTCTTGTATTTGTCGAGATCGTCCAGTGTGGCAAATCTTTGCACTGCCTGTTCCTTTAGGTCGCCATACGGCATTGGGTGCCTCACCACCACGACCCTCTTACCCATTTTCCTGAGCAGCTTCGCTATGTACCTAGAGGTCTGACTCTTGCCGCAGCCCGTCCTGACTGCACATACCGCTATGACGGGCTTCCTCGACTTCAGCATCGTGTCCTGCGGCGCGACTATCCAGAAGTCGGCACCATTCGCGTTCGCAATCGAGGCATTGTGCATCACGTTTTCGTACGAGACATCGCTATAGGCCTGTATGCACACATCAGCATGCAGCCTCTTTATAAGCGATGGAAGTTCCTTCACATCATGGATCTTGATGCCATTTTTGTACAGCTTTCCGCTGAGTTCCCTCGGATAAATCCTATTCGCTATAAAAGGTATCTGCGTCGCCGTGAACGCGACAACCTCGTAATCAGGGTTGTCCCTGAAAAGCACGTTGAATGTGTGGAAATCCCTGCCGGCTGCCCCTAGTATTATGACCTTTTTTGCACTCATTCCAATACCTCGCGAGTCAACTCTACTACAAACTCTAATACCCTTTCCTCTCGCAGCACGCATGCACTGTTTACAAATTACGCTTTTCCATAAAAACAAAAACTACAACAAATAAATATCAGGACGCGCGAGTGCAAAGCATGGAGAAAAGGACAACAGAGAAACCAACATCCGCGGACGGCGCCAACATCCCGGGTAGATGCTTCTTCGACCCGGAATACACCAGAAGGCCTTCAGAGTGGCAGATCAAAAAGGCGTATTCAAGGAACCAGTTTCTGCGCGAGATGGCCACCGAGCTCAATATGAGCATATACTGGACTTACGTTCACATCAAGGCGCTGGGCCTTGCAGCCCACAATGCGCCTGGCAAGGCACCAATACAGCTGACAGACGAGAAGCTCAAAATCGTGTTCTCCTTTGACATAAGTACCAGCGACGCTGCCAAGGCGATCGGTACATCCAACTCATTCGTGTATTTGCTGCGCAGGTCGTCTCCGCTGTACCAGATGCGCGAGACGGTCTCGGACGCACAACTGGTAAGCTCGCATGCGATGGGCGGTACTGAGAAGGAAATCGGGGAAAGGGTCGGCATAACAAGACAGGCAGTGTCGCGCCGCCTTCACAAGCTCGGGCTTGAGCCTTATAACAAACCGCATTATGTCAGGGTCGCAAAAGACGCGCAGGAACACCCGGTTATCCAGAAGGTGACTCGAGAGAATCTAGCAAGGATGCTGCGCGTCAACCTCCAGACTGTGGAGAATAAGCCGAAAACGCTCGGTCCAGAGCCCAATGCAAAGGGCCAGAAGCGCCAGGCAAAAAGGGAGAAGGAGAAGGAAAAAAGTGCGCTCTGACTGCACTCATTTCTTTCCGAATGCCTCTATGGCTTGCCTGAGCTCGACGTGCGTCTCAGCGTATTTCTCGATCGGTATGTTCCTTTCAATGGCCTCCCATGCTTGCCTGATGCTGCGCGCCCCTCCCTCCGGGCCCATCGGATGGCCGAATACGCCTCTGCCGGGCACCATCGAGAAGTCCACGGTGCCGAACGCGTTGTACATCGGAAGCATGCTGCCGGCCCAATCGCTGCCGCCAGGTATCGGGAGCGACTTCCTGATTGACGACCACTCACTAAGGCATATATCCACATTCTCCCTGACCTCCTGTGGTGTCGTGTTCATCCTATCCCCAAGGCCTGGCATTATTATCCCGTCAAAGCCGCTCAGCCTCTGCAGCTTCGTGACCACCTGAGTCGTAAGCCCGAAGCACGGATGCCTCGTGTACGGTGCTATGAAGTCGAAGTGCGAGAACATCGGAACCTTTGTACGCTTGGCTAGCATCCTGGAGGCGGAGAGTCCCACAGTCATGGCATTCAGCATGACCCCGTTCCCGCCGTTTTCGGTTACGATGTCGTGAAGCTCCATTATCCTGTCTACCTCGTCCGTTATGTTCGCTATGAATATCTTTTTCTCTCCGGTCCTGTCCTCAGCCTTGTGCATCAGGTTGACCACTTCCCCAACCCTCTCCTTTGTCGAGCTGTAGCTCACGTCGGAGAGCATTTCGTCGTCCTTTGTCGCGTCTATGCCGCCAAGGTAAGCCTTGTACGCCAGCTCGGCGAAGTCCTTGGGCTTCAGCCCTATGTTCGGCTTCACCACCCCGGTAACGAACGGCCTGTCATACACTTCAATTATCTTCCTTATGCCTGCTACGCCGAACTTCGGCCCCTCGAACTCCTTGAGGTAGGTTTCTGGGAACTCGATGTCGAGCAGCTTTATGGAGTTGATGCCGGGCGTGAAGAAGGCGCCCTCTCCACACGCCGTCGTCATGAGATTTGGTATCTTTGGTCCGAAGTTTATGTGGGGGTGCGCGATCTCGACTTCCACTTGGTTATACACGTCTCCCTTAGCATGCGGTGCCTCCAGCCCTGGTTCCCGCGTCGTACCGAGCCTTTTGAGGCTAATTACCTTCGCTCCGTGCACGCCCCTGAAATCCTCCTCGACATCTACGCGCTTCCAGAGCGCCGTGCTGGTTTCCCTGCACAGGTGTGCCGCGGTTTCCTCGGGATCGAACGGAGTCTCGAAATAGTACTTGAAGATGCAATAATCCTCCATATTGAGCTGTTCTCTGTTCGAGAAAAAGGCCTCGTTATCAGCTTCCACAACATCACTCCCCAATAACCTGAACTATTGCCTTGCGTTCCGCCCTCGGTCCGTCCAGCTCTACGAAGAATATCGTCTGCCATTTCCCAAGCATCATCTCACCGTTCCTGATAGGTATGGTCTCACTGGAGTTCATGGTTATTGACTGTAGGTGCGAATGCGTGTTCGGCCTATCATCGACGTTCGTGGTGTCGTGCGCGTAGTTGTCGCCCTTTGGGGCAATCTTATTGAAGAAGTTATCGTAGTCTCCCATGAGTCCTGGTTCGTACTCGCTAATCCTGACGGGTCCTGTCGTGTGTTGACTGAAGATTACCACTATCCCATCCTTTACACTGCTCTTCATGACTGCTTCTCTCACTTGATCAGTTATATCTATCAGCTCACGTTCCTTTCCGCTCGAGAGCTTCACTTCATCGAAAAAATTCTTCATTTTAAAACCTCTTTGACAACCTATCTCACCTACATATATATGTGCTCTATGGGAGTTCGTCAATAACAGAAGCGTCCTATTTGCAGTCTGCATCAGCGGAATAGCCTTCTTATGTCATCCCTGCTAGCTTTGCACACCCCCCGCTCCGTTATTAACCCCGTAATCAGTCTTGCAGGCGTAACGTCGAACGCGAAGTTCTTGGCTCTGCTGCCATTGGGGGTCAGCAGCACAGAGACGTTTTTGCCTTTGTACAGCCCTGATATATACCTAACCTCGTTCTGGTTGCGTTCTTCTATCTGTATCTCCCTTACGCCGTCTGCTATCGCGAAATCGAACGTAGAGGACGGCAGCGCGATATAGAACGGAATGTCGTTGTCCTTTGCCGCAACCGCCTTGAGGTATGTGCCTATCTTGTTCGCAGCGTCGCCGTTTCTTGTCACACGATCCGCGCCCGTTATGACTATGTCCACCATGCCGTGCTGCATAAGGTGGCCTCCGGTGTTGTCCGCTATGATCGTGTGAGGCACTCTGTGCATGCCAAGCTCCCATGCCGTCAGGCTTGCGCCCTGATTCCTCGGCCTCGTCTCATCAACCCAGACGTGCACTCTTATTCCCTTGTCATGCGCCGCATATACTGGCGCCAGTGCAGAACCATAGTCAACAAATGCAAGCCATCCTGCGTTGCAGTGCGTCAGCACGTTGACGGTCTTTCCCTTCTTGTGTCTGCTTATCCTCTCTATAAGCTTGACTCCATGCTCACCTATCCTCCTGCAGAAGTTCGCATCCTCATCCGCTATCCTGTCGGCAGTTGCCAGCGCAATCCTCCTTTTTTCCTTGACGTCTCTGCCGTTTGAAATCGCCTTCAATTGCCTATTGACTGCAGCCGTAAGGTTCACTGCAGTCGGCCTCGTTTCCTTCAACATCGTGCCTGCCTTCAACAGATACAAATCGAACCCTTTCTGCGGTGCGCGTAATGCGGCAAGATACATCCCATAGCCCGCGGTAGCGCCTATCAGGCCCGCACCGCGCACGTGCATGTCCTTTATCGCGATAGCAACATCCTCTACAGTTCGCAGCTTCTCGATTGTAAACTTGTGTGGCAGCTGCCTCTGGTCTATTATCTGCACTACCTTTCTATCATCGCCCAGCCATATCGTCCTGAAGTGCTTCCCGTTGACGTTCATCGTTCCACTTCGTACCAGAGATCAAATGGGCCCGCGGAGATTTGAACTCCGGATCTCCCGATTTCCATGCACGTGCATATCAGTCGGACGCTCTAACCAAGCTGAGCTACGGGCCCCTGATAGGTATGAGAGAACAAGATAAATAAGGCTATTTATCATTGATTGAGGCGCCCTGCTTTACCTCTACTACTTCTCCTGCAGGCTTGACCTCCCTAAAGATCTGGGTCTCGAAAGTGTAGAGAATGGTTCCCTTCTCCTTCCACGCGCCGTTGCTTAGGCCTGCCTTTCCGCACACTGCCTCAAGGAACTCGAGCCTGTCGAATCCCTCTTCCGTTGCGACGTTGGGCAGCAGCAGCCCCCTCTCATATCCACTTTCTATTATGAGGCCATGCCTTCCGAGGATCAAGTTGCTGATGATCTCCTTCTCAGTACCGCTCAGCTGTTCTGGCTTGGTCAGCGCACTGACTTCTATGGTCGTGTCGTCCAGCTCGCTCCTGGCGAGCGGCTCAAACCTCGGATCCTCGAACGCTGCCGATATGGCAGCCTCGACTATCGACCTGCTGACGGGCATGGCGCCGTAAAGGTAACCGATGCAACCGCGCAGGCTCCTCTCCGGATGGGTTTCGAGCGTGACGAATATTCCATGACGCTCGCTGAAGTCGACGGGCCGCAGCGACTGTCTGTCGAAGTGCGGGTTGTCGAAATAGGCCTCTATCGCCCTTCTTGCCGTGCTTACCAGTTCCTTTCCCTCTTCGAGGGAGTAGACTTCCATTGCGATCACGCGTGCGTCATGTGCCGCACGTAGCTAGCGAGCTGCCCAGCCACGCACTGCACCCATTGCTGTTGCTGCAGAGGTTCGCGCCTTGGTCCGCGTTCGACGCAGAATGCATTGACGTGCCCTTGCAGAGCAGGCCTGTCGTACCGTAAAGCTGGTTGTTGTTGAACGAGTTCTTCGTGGAATTTATGAGTGACATCGCAACGATGCCATTCTGCGCCAGGTCGTACTGCACTGCAACTCCGGATACGTTGTCGAACACGTATGGATACGTCGCAGAGACGTTGTTGTATGATACTGTACCAAGTGTCACCTTGCTTATCACTATGCCGCGGTCAACGCCGCTGACCTTGTTCCTGCTTACCAGCATGCTGCCAGAGCCGGTAACGTTTATCGCGGTACTGCCCTGCGTCTCGGCCCCCGCATCATAAATCGTATTGTTCAACACCTGCACCGAAGAGTTACGCGACGTTATCGCGCCTGTGAACCCTATGAGGTTGCAGTTCTCTACAAGCGGCTTGCCTCCCACGCCCTCGAAGTCTGCGAACGTGCCGCCGTTTTTGGCTATTATCGTGTGGCCATTGCAGTTTATCGCCGTGTCGTTCGCCTTGACTGTGAAGCATGTCGCTCCAGAGCCGTACACGTAATCGTTGGTCAGCGAGAACGAGGTCGGTTTCGAGGCTGTAGTGCACGGAAGCTGGGACTGCGGCAGTGATTGTGGTAGTGTGGCTGCCATCCACGTGCACCCGAGCTTCTTGGTGCCGAAGTTTATGCCTCCCAGTTCGGAACCCATCCTACTGTTCGCCGCGCTGCACACATAATCCTGCACGTTCTGGCTCCCGGAGTTGTTTGACACGGTGTTGTTGTCCGATTTCCCATCAAGGTACAATCCCGTCACCGTGCCGACCATGCTGTTGTTGAGCACGTGGTTGCCTGTGGAGTTGGCAACGTATATGCCGACATTGTTGCTCACGCCCCCGTTTATCCTGTTGTCCTGGACAACGCTTGAAATGACATTGGCCATGTAAATGCTATAGTTGGAGGTGCCGCTGATCGTGTTGTTGATTATGGCGGAAGCCATCGAACGCGTGAGGTTCACCCCCACCACAGAACCCAATATCGAGACCTCGTTGACGAACACCTGCGAGTCGATTGCCGATACTCCTGTGTGGAACCCCTGAATCGTGCAGTTCTCCACCAAGACATTAGTCTTCCCCTTGACTGACACTGCGGCGCCCGAATGGGTCGGCGAGATCAGCGAGTGCCCGTCGCAGTTGAGTATTGTCCCATTCTGCATCACGTTGAAGCACGTGGACGTCAGGCCAACGAGGTTTGATGAGAGCAGGTACGTCCCTGGTCTCGTAAGCGCGCCGCAAGACTGTACCGGGTAATATTCGAGCGACGGGGCTATGTGCAGCTTGCAATTGGCCCATGCTGCATCACCAACAGTGCACGAGCTCTTCTGGAACAGGTTCGATGACGTGTCATTGGCCGTGCCGCCAGTTGCGTACACGTCTGCCTTCGTGTTGTTGATAGCAGCACCGTTCTCGAATGTGTTGACGTTCGATCCGTCGAGGTAGAGGCCGAAGGTATTGTTCAGCACCGAGAACCTGTTGACCAGCGTATAAACGGAAGAGGAGAGGCTTATCCCATAGCCGTTCCTTGTTGCGGTCACGTTGTCCATGTGCACGTCTGTGGAGCCAGTGAGGCTGATGCCGAACGCCGAATTGTTCACCACCATTATGTTGGACAGGTGGATACCTGACGCTGCACCAATGCTTATACCTGTGTTAGAATCGCGGACGTTGCAGTTCGTGACAGAGACATTACCTGCGGAAATGCCTATTCCCGCGGTGGCGTTGTATATCGTGCGGCCATCGCATTCGAGCACGGCGTTGCCGCTGGTTATACCTATGCACGGTTGCGATGTGCCTGTCGTGTTGAGGTAATACCTCATGTCAAGATCACGCTGCAGTGTGTAGGTACCAGGATCCCTTATCGTGCCACAGCTGTTGATCTTGCTTGAGAGCGTTATATTTGACAGGTCTGGCTGGATGTTCGCCCCGCTGCATGAAACGAAGCTGCAACCCGTGCTGTTGGAGCACGAGTTCTGGAGCGCCGTGTTGTTGTGCCTGAATCCCGATACTCCGACGCACCTGAACGAGACAGGGTTGTTCATGACTGTGTTGTTGATGAATCTGTTGCCGGACGAGTTAATGAAGACGCCAAGCTTGCTGTTGTACTGCATGTGATTGTCTGATACGGTATTGTTGGTGGAGCTGCCGTTTATGTGAAGCGATCCGAATTCACTCGGGTTGTAAAACAGCGTGTCGTGGCTTATGACGGAGTCGCTCGTGTTCTGCAGCCACACGTTGGAGACATAATTCCTGGACACGTTGCTCGATGTTATGGATACGCGGCTGCTCAGGCTCGCGTAGACCCCATACGAGAAGTTCCTTATTATACATCCGCTTATAGAGACATTGGCGGCATTGCCCACGAGTATGCCATAGGTGAACGGCGGCACGATGACGTACGGGCCGCTTCCGTAGAGGCCGTTGCCGTTGCACACTATGCTTACGTTGCTCGATGTGACATTTATGCACACGCCCTCCTGTATGCCCGTGCTCACCGGACCATTCAGGTAATAATTGCCAGACGAGTCTATCTTACCGCACGATGTTATCTGCGCCATTTTGATGGACGGGGCGGTCGTGGTCATTATGGTTGTCGTGGTATTGTTTCCCATCCCACGCACATAGAGCGCCACAACAAGTAACGCTGTCACAATAACCACTATGATTATGACGGACCTGACTAGACCGGGGTGGCCTGGTACTTTAACAGGCTCCAACACCTGCTGCCCTGGTTTGGATGGGGGTTTGGACGGCTCCGGCTGCTGCTGTTGTGGCTGTTGGAATTCTGGGGGTAGCGGAGGTATATCCTGCTGTCCAGGTGCCTGCGGAATTGGCTGGTTCCCAACTCCCGTCGTAGTATCCTGACCCTGGAATATCACATTAAGACCTGTGGGTTCTCACTTTAAAGCATAAGTATGTGCATAACGTAATTCTTTATACCTTTCCGCCAATTAAGATATGGCAAGTGCCCCGGTAACTCAGTGGTAGAGTGCCAGTTTCGTAAACTGGAAGTCGAGGGTTCAACCCCCTCTCGGGGCTATACAACCACAAACGTCAACGGTGCTATATCTCTGAACATCGGCCAGGACACGGATAAGAAATTTAAGCGGGCCGAAGTCCACCTGTCTACAACGGTTTTTCGCAAACAGCTTTTAAGCTTCTTGTTCAAATTTCGAGGTGCGACCGGTGAAACAATTGAGGAAGACAAAGATAGTGTGCACGAAGTGAACAACCTGTACAAAATGGGTGCAAAGGGACACCATGGCGCGTGCCTCCATAAGGGAGCTGGGCAACTCTTTAATACTTTATTAGTGATACTGGGTCAGTGGTTTCGTGAAAAAGCAGGTGTACAGTGGTGCTATCGATTACTTGCAGGTGATGGACGAGAACGGCAATGTGGACATGCAGCTGATGCCCGATATGCCTGACTCGAAGATCGTCGACATGTACAAGTACATGCTCTTCGCGAGGAACCTCGACGCAAAGACGCTTAGCCTGCAGAGACAGGGCCGCGCCGCCACGTACGCCCCTCTCATCGGTGAGGAGGCGACCCAGATAGGCGTCGCTTCGGCGATGAGAAAGGATGATATATTCGTGCCGTCGTTCAGGCAGCACGGCATATACCTTGCCAGAGGTCAGCCGCTTGAGGACTACTTCATATACTGGAAGGGTTACGAGGACGGCGCGAAGAGCACCAAGCAGATGAACGCATTGCCAGTGTGCGTGCCCGTAGGGACGCAGCTGCCGCATGGCGCGGGAGTGGCGTTCACGCAAAAACACTTCAAGAAAGATGCCGTCACAATCGCGTTCGTCGGGGATGGCGGCACCTCTGAAGGGGATTTCTACGAGTCGATAAACTTCGCAGGGGTGAACAAGCTCCCGTTCATAATAATAATAGAGAACAACCAGTGGGCCATCTCAGTGCCCAGGAGCAGGCAGACCGCGGCGCAGACCCTCGCGCAGAAGGCTATAGCCGCCGGGATACGCGGCGTGCAGGTGGATGGCAACGACGTCCTCGCGGTGTACAAGGCCGTATCGGACGCGATAGTTGCGGCCAAGGATGGCCCGACTGTAATAGAGTGCCTGACGTACAGGATGAGCATGCACACAACTGCTGACGATCCGACGAAATACAGACCAGACAGCGAGGTTGAGCCATGGAAGGACAAGGATCCGCTCAAGAGGGTCAATATGTACCTCACGGCAAAGGGCCTGTGGAGCAGCCAGCTGGAGCAGGACACCACAGCACAGCAGCAGAAACAGATTGACGGAGCGGTGGACAAGGCCGAGCAGTTCAAGCCTGATCCGAAGGGCATGTTCGAGACCCTGTATAGCTTCATGCCCGATACGCTCAAGGACGAGGAGAGGAGCGCTGTCGAGAATAACTTCTGGATGTGATGCTATGAAGACTAACATGGTTGGCGCGATAAACAACGCGCTTGAGCTCTCGATGAAGGAGAACGACAAGATAGTGCTGCTGGGCGAAGATGTCGGTAAGGACGGAGGGGTGTTCCGTGTCACAGAGGGGCTCGTTGACAAGTTCGGCAGTGAGAGGGTGGTGGACACGCCGCTCGCCGAGTCGAGCATAATAGGTGCCTCAATTGGCATGGCGCTTTCCGGCCTGCACCCAGTGCCGGAGATACAGTTTGCAGGGTTTATGCTGCTTTCAGTCAGCCAGCTGCTTAACCACGCCGCCAGGTACAGGACAAGGACGAGGTCGACGATGAGTGTGCCGATGGTCGTGCGCACTCCAGTGAGCGGAGGCATAAAAACGCTAGAGCACCATTCGGACAGCCCTGAAGCGCTCTATTCCCACATAGGGGGGATCATAGTCGTGGAGCCATCCAACCCATACGATGCGAAGGGCCTGCTCATAAAGGCGCTGCGCATGGACGACCCTGTGCTCTTCCTTGAGCCAACGAAGCTCTACAGACTGTTCAAGCAGGACATACCAGATGAGATGTACGAGGTGCCGATCGGCAAGGCGAATTACATGCGCCATGGCAACGACCTGACGATAGTCACGTACGGCACGATGGCGCCGGTGGTGCAGGAAGTAGTCGAGAAGAAGAACGTCTCGGCCGATGTCATAGACCTCAGAACGATAAACCCTCTGGACGAGCAGACAATACTTGAGAGCGTCAAGAGGACTGGGAGGGCGCTGATAGTGCACGAAGCAGAGCTGAGCTTCGGCGTAGGGGCAGAAATATCCGCGAGGATAGCCGAGAAGGCAATGTTCGAGCTCTCGGCGCCGATAATGCGCGTCGCCTCGCCCAGCCTCCCGTACCCATTCCCGGGTTACGAGGACTACTACGTGCCGAACGCAAAGAAGATAAGTACCGCGATAGACAAGATACTTAGCGTGTGATTTTTTGAAGGAACTGAAGTTTGTAGATGTTGGCGAAGGGATAACTGAGGGGCACGTACAGAAGTTCCTCGTGCAGGATGGACAGCAGGTCAAGGAAGACCAGCCGGTAGTACAGGTCGAGACGGACAAGGCCGTGGTGTCGGTTCCGGCTCCGGTCAGCGGCACGATAAAGTTCAACGTCAAGGAAGGAGCGGACGTTCATGTGGGCGACACGATCGCGTTCTTCGGCACGCCGGAAGAGCTCAAGTCCGCAGTCTCGCAGCCCGTGCCACAGGCAGTGCAGAAGCCCTCAACCCCTATCATAGCTGAGGCACCCATACAGAAGCCGCAACAACAGGCCGCCCCTCCAGTTCAGCAGGTGGCTGAGATCCTTGCAGCACCGTCGGTGAGGAAGCTCGCGAGAGACATGAAGGTTGACATAACGAAGGTGAAGGGTACAGGCCCGCAGGGCAGGATAACTGAGACCGACCTGCGCGCCTATGCAGCATCGGCTGTGCACGAGATGGTCAAACCGATGGAGAAAGCGCACGAGCAACACGGCGAAGAGGAGGTGGAGCACGTGCCCATGTCACAGGTACGCAAGGCAATAGCGAGGAACATGGAGCTGGCGCATACTATACCATTTGCAGTGCACATGGACCTCATAGACGCAACACGCCTATGGGATATCGTGGCCAGGGAGAAACCCAAGGCCGAGAAGCTGGGCGTCAAGCTGACCTTCACGCCCTTCATACTCAAGGCGGTGATACAGGCGCTGAAGGAGAACCCGAGGTTCAACGCGAGCTACGATAAGGAAAGGCAGGAGATAATAGTGAAAAAGTACTACAATATCGGCTTCGCGGCAGAGGCCGATGATGGGCTGCGCGTAATAGTCGTCAAGGACGCAGACAAAAAGAGTATGATCGACGTCGGGAAGGAGATGCAGGAGCTGCGCAAGAAGCTCGAGGACAAGAGCATCAGCATCGAGGAGATGAACGACACCAGCTTCACAATAACGAACATCGGCAGCCTGGGAGGCGGATTCCTGTCCGTGCCAGTCATAAACTACCCCGATGTTGCGATACTCGGCATACACATGATAAGGGAGGTGCCGGTCGTCAAGGACGGCAAGATCGTCATCGGTAGGCAGCTGCCGATCTCCATAACGTTCGACCACCGCGTGGTCGACGGCGCAGAGGCGGTGAGGTTCGGCAATGCGATCAAGGCGTACCTCGAGGATCCAGAGTTCCTCGAGATGATGGGTTGAAGCAGATGCACATAAACTACAATCTGCTTGTCAAGAGCGTGATCAAGGCGCTAGATGATTACTATGCTGTAAAAGTTGCCATAGCAAACCTTAAAGGAGAGTACATAGTCAAAGATATAAAGGACCTTGTTCCTTATCCGTGGCCGGTTGAGTGAAACAATAGCTCTTGAATTGTTGTGTTTGTATGAACGTGATAATAAACGCCGATGATTTCGGTTACAGCAAGGTCTTCAATACAAAGATATTGGACCTGCTAGAAAGGGATGCCCTGAAATCTGTAACCGTGCTGGTCAATAGATTAAACAGCGAACAGAGTGGCCAAGTATCGGAGCTTAGGGAACTCCATGGGAAGAAGGGCATTGGCGTAGGCATAGAAATAGAGTTTAACAACCCGGAGGCAGGCTCTGGTGAGATACACAGGCAGTACGAAAAGTTTATCTCAATCTTCGGATTCAAGCCATCCCACTTCAACATACACACCCCCAAGGCTCTTATGGAGCTGCCAAACAGCTCGGCAATCCTGCAGAGGCTCGCGCATGAGGTCCTAAAATTTGCGAAGGAATGCGACCTACCCATGAATAACGATGCAGACTACAAGATAGTCGATTTTTCAGGGGTCAAAACCACGACACAGCCGCTGCTCATCGGAACCTTCATCACTTTCGATGAGATAAAGAGGTATGTTAAAAGCATGAAAGACGGGGAGACCTATGAGATACTCTTCCACCCAGGAGAGTACGATCCCAAGTGTCCATCAAGCCTCAATGCAGAGAGGAAGAATGATTACGAAAAGGTCCTAAAGCTGAAAGAATTCATAGACCGACAGGGTGGGATCAGACTGATTAGCTACACCGATATGAGAAACAGAGAGAGGAAGTCGAGATTATGGTAATGGGTTCTGTGCCGGAGGAAGTCGACATCGCCATAATAGGCGGTGGCGTCGGCGGCTACATCGCGGCTATAAGGGCGGCAGAGCTCGGGAAGAGCGTCGCCCTTGTCGAAAAGGACAAGCTCGGAGGGCACTGTCTCAACTATGCCTGCATACCGTCAAAGACGCTGCTCCACATAGCAGATATACTGCATCTCGCGAAGAACTCGACGAAGTTCGGAATCAGCTCGAGCGACGTCTCAATCGATCCGAAGAAGATGTACGAATGGCGCATGTCAGTGTCGCAGAGGCTCGCCGAGGGTGTCGCGTTCCTGTGCAAGTCGAACGGGATTGACGTCTTCAAGGCGCAGGCGACGTTCCTATCGTCGAACAAGCTCCAGCTCACGGACGGTATGGAGCTGGACTTCAAGAAGGCGATAATCGCGACCGGTTCAGTGCCAATAGAGTCAGAGGGCATGCAGAGATCGGACAAGGTCCTGAGCTACAAGGAGGCGCTGATGCTCGATTACATACCGAGGAGCATGGCGATAATAGGCGCGGGATATGTCGCCGTGGAGATCGGTACCATGTACGCAAAGCTGGGGTCGAAGGTGACTGTGATAGCGAGGTCTGATTTGCTCTCAAGGTTTGACCCGGAAGCCGTTAACATTATCAGGAAGAGCATGGAAGGTCTGGGAGTGAAGATCGTGAAGGGCGTGGAAGTATCGTCGTACGACGGCAGCGCGCTCAGGCTGACGGACGGCACGTCCGTCCCTGCCGACGTAGTGGTCGTCGCCATAGGCCTCAAGCCGTATACAGATGGGCTGGGGCTGGAGAACACGAAGGTAAGGAGGGACGACAAGGGCTTCATAACAGTTGATGGCAGCCTGCTGACAAGCGACCCGAACATATATGCGCTCGGGGATGTTACGCCAGGACCCATGCTTGCCCATAGGGCGATGCGGCAGGGTGTGATAGCCGCGGAAGCCGCATCAGGCCTGTCGACAGGGTATGACAACGTCGTCGTGCCCGCGGTAATATTCTCTGACCCAGAGGTCGCGATAGCGGGCATACTGGAAGGTCCGGGGATAGAGACGACGAAGTTTCCACTCTCAGCGCTCGGGAGGGCGATAGCGCTCGACACGACGAACGGCTTTGTCAAGATCGCGCACGATTCGAGAGGCATCATCAGAGGCGTGGAGATAGTTTCCCAGGACGCGAACTCCATGATAAGCGAGGCTGCGCTCGCGATAGAGATGGGCGCCACGTTGGAGGACATCGCGGACACAATACACCCACACCCAACATATAGTGAGGCGGTGCAGGAAGCTGCTGAGGCCGCGCTGGGCAGGCCGATTCATTTCTTCTATGGCAAGAGATAAATCGTGGTTCGCATGGGCTACGCTGATGCTGACATGGAAGAGGGCTTCGTGCCTACGACCCATGGTGACGTACACTTCATACACAAGCCTGGGGTGAAGGCGGCGCTGCTCCTGCTGCATGGACTGGGCGGCACGACGCAGGTGTGGAAGAGGTTCATGCGCGCTACTAACTTGGATACATATGCGATCGACATGCTTGGCCACGGTGCATCGTCGAGGCCGCATATCGATTACACCATAGACATACAAGTATCGGTGGTCGCGGAGTTCATAAGGAGGAAGTGCGGCAGGCGGCCATTCCTGATGGGTAACTCGTACGGCGCATGGATCGCGCTAGAGTACGCGCTGCGCAACAGGATCGCGGGATTGATAATAGAGGACGGGGTACTGCTGGACAGGCACGATCCAAGCATGACGGGTCCCGATTTCGCAGAGGGCGCGGAGCTGCTCAAGGCGGTGCTCAGCGACAACAACAACGACGCGGTTGTGATGAAGAGTATAATCGATAGGTACACTGGCACGAAGCCGGACAGGATAGCTGCGATCTCATGCCCGACGCTCATCCTGTGGGGAGGCAGAGACAGCGTAGTGAGCAGCTCCGTGGCGGAACGGCTGCACACGCTTATAAAAGGCAGCACCCTAATAGTACTCGAGAACGCGGGCCACGTGCCCCACTTCTCGGACGCAGCCGAGGTCGCCGACAAGGTCAAAAGGTTCATAGGCGGTGCAGCCAATGAAGTTAAGGATAATATCAAAGGATAACTACGGCGCAGTGAAGAAGCTGGAGAAGGCGTTCGGCCCGAACGCGGCCAAAAGCGCCGACATCTGCATAGCGATAGGAGGGGACGGCACATTCGTCCTCGCGGCATCGCAGTTCGACGGTCCGATACTCCCGATACGCGGCAATGAAAGGGGGAGCGCGGGCTTCTATGCCGATGTTAGCGTAGCCGACATCGACAAGGTGATAAGGCTGCTGAAGTCCGGGTCTTACTACGTTGACACGCTCTCAAGGAAACTGGTCGCGTTGCATGCAGGCAATCGCAGCTATGCGGTCAACGAGGTCGCGCTCAAGAGTGCCGAAGAGGAGGTGTACTTCAGCGTCTACAATCTCTCAGACGGCAAAAGAACCAGGGTTTATCCGTTCGTGATGTCGGGCGACGGTATGCTCGTGACTGGGGAAGTTGGGTCAACGGCGTACAACAAGTCAGCGGACGGTCCCATAATGCTTACCGACAAGGTAATGTGCCTGACGTTCCTCAACTGCGACGGTCCTTACAAGAACCCGATAGTGCTCGATGCGGATAGCAGCGTGGAGGTGGTGGTGGAGAAATGGGACGCGCTGTTGAAGTGCGACAACAAAGTGATTGCGAGACTGACAAAGGGATCCAGTTTCTCGGTAAAGATGTCCGACAAGACGGTCAGGATCATTAGGCTGCGCGGCATGGAGGAGCCAACGCACAGGAAGCTCAAGCGGCTGATAATGCGCAAGATGGTCGATGGCGTTCAATAAGGCGATTTAATGGCAGGGCAGAGCAATGCACAGATCCCAGTCACAGAAAGGCGGTACGTCCTTAGGGAGAAAATAGACGAGACGCCCGACGTGCTCATACTGAAGTTCATGCCTGAGGATGGGCAGCCGTGCCCCTTCGAGCCTGGCATGTTCATGATGATAAGCGGTATCGACGATGAAGGCCAGAAGCATGTCGCGAGGGCTTTCTCCATAGCGTCAGATCCCTCAACGCCAGGCATGGAGTTCATGGTGATAAAGGAGCCGAGGCACGGAGGCCACATAGGGAGATCGCACTTCGTGGACGCCAACATAGGGGACATATTCATTCTCAAGGGTCCCAGCGGCCAGTTCAGGTTCGATCCCAAGCTTGACAGGAAGGTCTGTTTCATAGCTGGAGGAACAGGACTTGCCCCATTCACATCGATGATAAGGCACATAAAGGTCACGAACTCGCAGAATGACGTGGTGCTGTTCTACAGCGTGCGCTACTCTACCGAGATAATCTGGAAGAGCGAGCTGAACAGTTACGTGACGGACCTTGGGGTCAAGCTGGTGACTACGGTCACAAGGCCGAAGGAAGGTGATGGATGGACAGGACAGACAGGACACATAGACCATGACATGATAAAGAGATACGCGCCGGACTATGCCGAAAGGGGATTCTACATCTGCGGGCCACTGGAGTTCGTCAAGGCCATGAAGGATTCGCTCACCGCGCTGAATGTCAACCAAAGCAAGATCAAGGCGGACGTTTGGGGATGAAGCAAAGGTTCAATGATAATAACCGGAAGTCCATGATCCATTGTACGCTATGGTAGTAGAGCCGCCGTTGTTGTTATTGCCGCTGTAATCGAGCGTATCGCCGTTGATGGGCCACCACCCAACCAGGTGCTGCAAGTAGATTGGCGCGCCGCCGATGCCCTCGTTGTAGAGGTACTGAACCTGGTCGGCAGTCAGTGAGGTGTTGTATATTTGGAAATTGGCGATAAGCGAAGCGCTATCAGTCGTGCCGATGGAGGTTTCCGCCATGGATATTGTGAGAGAGTTTGCAAGTGTCACTGAATAATTTTTGTTGTTGACATAAGATATCACACTGGTACCGCCATTATAGGTAAACCCGACAAAGTACCATTTCCCTGTTTGCAGAGTTGTTATGCCCGGGTTGTCATTACAGCCATCAAAGATTAGTGTAGTCTGGGAAAGCGCAAGGGTAGACCAGCTATCCACACTGCTGCAGGTGTATGGAATTCGCATAAAATAGCCATATACCGGGAAAGATTGGAAATTGACCCACAGAAAAACGGAGTATGGATTTCCCGTTCCTGTTGGAAAGCTGTTTAGTGGGATTGAGACTGTTGCTGTAGTAAACTGCGCGACGTACTGTGGAAGATACCCAGAACAGCTGCCTGTCAGCGCCACGTTCCATGAAGTGCCTGGGCCGTTAGGCCTGAAGACGTGGCAGGCTCCAGCCCCTACCTTCGGCATGTACGCCGACATGTTGAAGACTCCGAGGGAATAGAGTGCGCCGAGTACGACCGCGATGATGAGGATTGCCCATCCATACGTCATTAAGTACTCCATCGCGGACTGCGACCTGACTTCACGGCCCATACCCTTCATGCGACTCAAGTGTTATATGCTGGGAAAGGCTATATCCCTTTGTTATACCTTCGTCAGCCTTGCCGCTATCTCCTCCATGCTGAGCTTCGTGGTTATGAGAGGTATACGCTCGACCTGCGCGAGCTTGACCGCGAGTTTGTCGATGTTGTTCACACCCTGTATGACCACGACCTTCGGCTTTATCGGTGCGACCCTGACAACTACCATTGGCGATCTACCTGTAGATACGTTGTCGAATATGAAGGCGCGCTCTGTGGTGTTGCCGAACAGCTTCGGGTATTCCTGCGGGCTCATCTCCAGAATGACGCGTATGCTGTCCAGCATCGTGTAGCCGAAGACGCGCGTGTTCTCCAGGTAATTGAGATTGACGACTATCTTGCCGTCTATTATCCTGCTGAAGTCGAGGCCGTCTATCGGGGTGGTAAAGTCCTTGATGTTGTACGGTGGCTTCTCGACGGTCTTCTCGGCGTTGGAGGTGTTCTCCAGCCCCCTTATTAGGCTGCCTCCCCTCTCTTCATCTATCTTGAATATGGTTTCTATGAACCTCTTTATGACTCCGACTCCTGGGCTCAGCCTCCTGTTGCTCTCATAGTCGCTTATCGTCGAGGCCGCTATCTTCAGCTGCTTGGCGAGCTCTATTTGCGAGACACCGAACAGCTCCCTCCATTTCTTCATGGCGCTACCTGGGCTGTCCGACATCGCGATCTCGCCCGCAATCCTCTCCTTGAGCTGGCCCATCACTTTCGCCCCCTCCTTCCGGAACCATATCGCGCGTTCCCGTACAGCCTGTCGCGCTCCTCTATCTCACCCTGGTCAACCTTTGCACTTGTGCGCGGTTTCCTTATTACCCCGTAAATCACGATACCTAAGCCGACCAGCATCATTATGAAGAACGTCGCTTCAGCCACCTCTATGGTCAGCAGGTAATTGGACAGGCTCGTGCCGCTGTGGAACCCCGGAAGCGACTGCGGCCTTATGTAACCCATGGTGACTGATACGGGCTTTGCATTGACCACGTTGCCGTTGGAGTTCTCAAAGACTATGCTGTAATTGGACACGATTGCGTTTCCCGAGGTCGATGTGCCGTTCTCTACGTACACGAGGTTGCCATTGTTGCTTGTGCCTGGAAGGACGAACGTAGTAAGGTTGGTATATGCTACGATAAGCCCGTTGCCCTCCAATGCCTCAGCCTTGACAAGGCCGCTGCTGTTGCTGATAAGCGAAGCCTTCCATGTGCCCAGCGAGTTGCCCGAGAACACGTACGCGTTGATCGGCTCACTGAAAGATGCCTCGACCAGGAAGACGTACGTGGTGTTCGATATGCTGATGTTGAACACGTTGAACCCCCCTGATCGCATTGTGAAGTTGTCATAGGTTACTGGAGGCAGCTTGGGTATCTGTGCGGTCAGCCCTATGGCGACCCATGCGATGAGCCCCACTATCAGCACCGCTGCCCCTATCATCATCGTCCTTTTGTTCATGCAGCTCGCTACCAAATCTCACCCAATGTTTAAAAATACAGCAGTGACATCATTATATCATCAGGTGTACTCATGGTTGAGAAACGCCGGCCCGGCGTGCAGTTCAGGATGCCGAAGTACGCAATCGTGGTCGTCGCGCTGGCTGTAATTGCAGTTGTCCTGATCCTTGCATCGAGCGCATCGATAGGCCTACAATCCTGTTCCGGCAAGGTCGTAGAGCAGGCAAGGTACTCGTGCTACACCTACTACGCGCACCTCTACAGCAATACCAGCATATGCGGCAACCTTGCCGGCCAATACAAGGACGACTGCGTATACAATGTCTCCATGAGCCTGTCCAATCCATCACTATGCGCGAGCATAAGCTCACAGAGCTACAGGGCCAAGTGCGTCTCTGGCATAAGCTCGTCCACCCGCAATGCAACAGCATGCTCAATCCTTGCGGAGCCGTACGCGAGCAGCTGCCTGTACGGCGTCGCGAAGGCTGAAGGGTTCAGCAGCGCGTCACTCTGCGCGTCAATATCCAACTCGACGCTTTCCGCCTCGTGCGCAGCATCGCATTACTACGATTCAGCCATGACATCAAGGAACGCTGGCTATTGTGCATATCTGTCACATTCTCCAAACTCCATAGAACTCGACGCGATCATGGCGTCAGAGGGGGCATCGAGTTCGCCAGCAATCTATACTTTCTACAATGTGACCCCGTTCGGATACTGCTACTCCACTGTGGCGCAGGAACTCGGAGACAAATCAATGTGCGATTCGCTCAACAGTACAGATGCAGCGATCTGCATCGCCGGCTTCTCCAGCCAAGTCCCATTGAACATAACGCAGGCACGGAGCTCGTGCGACCAGCTTGCCTCCACGAACAGCACACTGCAGTACGCGTGCAATGCGGGTATATCGATATACAGCGCAGTGCATGACAGGAACGTATCGCTCTGCCTTTCACTCAACGGCTCCTTCCACGACACGTGCGTGCTGGACGTCGCCACGGCGTACAATGACACTTCCTACTGCTCGTACATGAGCAACGCCAGCGCGGCATACGCCTGCAACGTCACCGTGGTGGGCAACTACTCGGGCTGACCACGCTTCAATCGAAACATAAAAATAGTTGAAGGCCGATGTATTGAGGAGTGGAAACGCGGCTGCTGAGGTGCGCCGATCGCGTGTCGCGGCAACGCAGCGAAGTGGATGGGCATGAGCAAAGAAAAGGTCTACGGCATAGTCACTGCGATAAAGACACTGCCGGGCTCATATAGATACACGATCCTGTCTGGCAGGACGGTATCTATGGAGTCCCCGCAGCGGTTCGAGCTAGGCGATGCGCTCGAAATAATCGGCAGCGGGGAGCATGCGGCGCTCAGGGAAGCCGAGCATCCAATCGAGTACGAGGAGCTGATGGACGAGCTTGCCGGGAAGGTCGACCTGGGGAAGCGCTCGCAGGAGCTGAAGAAAAGGGGCTTCTCGCGCCACGCCGCGATAGACGAAGTCGCTGCCAGGATGCTGCCGCGCCTTGCTGAAGTAGTGGCGCCTCTAGTGCGCTCGATGATATCCGGGTCTCCGATAATCGTCCGCTTCCACGGCGACGGCGACGGGTCGACCGGCGCAATCTGCCTATACAAGGCGATGTCGAAGCTGCAGGACGAACTCTCAATAGAAGCCGATGTAAAATGGGTGCTGAACAGGGGGATATCCTATTCCGTGGAGTCCCTGTATTATGACACGATGCACTTCAACGACTACGAGAGCGCGGAGAAACCTCTGGTCTGTATAATAGACTTCGGCACCACGGAGGAGAGCAACGAGGCGGTAAAGAAGGCCGCTGATCGGTTCAACTTCGTGTGGCTCGACCATCATCCGATCCCGAAGAGCTTCACCGGCACCGAGATTGACGGCTATGTGAACCCCATGCAGTTCAAGGGAACCTCTGACTTCACGGCCGGGTTCCTTACTGGCGTGTTCTCTGAGCTTCTAGCAGATATACACGTCAAGGAGATAATGGAGGCCTCGCTCATAAGCGACTTCAGCGCGTATGCGGACAAGTCTGATAGTGAGGCGAGCAGACTGGCCACCGTGCTGGATTTCGTCACAGGAATAAAGAATTCGACGAGATACTTGGACGGCCCGGTCACGCCGTCCTATCTTGCCAAGCTGGTCTCAGACCAGGAAAAGCTGAAATCCGTGCACGATTACGCGAGCGGCATGATAGAAGACGCGATAATGATGGGGATAGAGCGCTCTAAGAGGTACACGACAAGCGGCGGCATACCTGTGAACGTCATAGACTTCGTGCATATAGCCGACAAGTACGGCGGCTATTTACTACCAGGAAGGTATAGCTCCAGGCTGCAGGGCAGGCTCGAGGAGATCAGCCCGAACGGCTCCATAACCATCGTCAACTTCCGCAATGCAATATCGATAAGGGTCAGCAAGCACATAGCGGAAAAGGTGGACCTGCTCAACGTGATCGACGCGCTGAAGGATTCCTCGGACATTGTCGTTTCTGGAGGGGGTCACAGGGAGGCGGCTAGCATAATGGCTGCCGAAGGTCAGTCAGAAGCCGCGATAAAGCTTCTCCTGAGGGAGCTCGGCGCATGACTTACTGTGCCTCAGCATAGATGCTACCACAGTTCTAAAGGAGCTGTCCTTGCTTGCGGGTTCGGAACAAAACTTCGGGCGACTTGGCTGCTCGAAGACCTTCGGCGCCTTTTCCATGCGCCTCAGCAGCTGCTGTTCGCGCTGATGGTAACCGATCACTGAGTTGACGAGCATGACATTCAGGATGACAGACCCGGCAAGCACCGCGGTCTTGGCCCCCTCTACGAGTGCGCTTTTTGCCATGGTACCACACAAGCCCTTCGCATACCCTGATATAAATAGGTTTATGTGTCATTGGTAACAGTTTAATATTTTCACGCCTAGACGACAGGAAAATTCTCACACTGCCTTAGTGCAAAAACCTGTCGTCGAACGGCGTAATCATGTGCTTCCGATGACAAGCCATATTTTCCGTCGACAAAATCCCGTGAGAATCTT
>JACWAL010000020.1 GCA_014874295.1 Microcaldota archaeon | reverse complement strand
TGACCATCGGTGTTATATTCCTTATTTTCGAGATTGTTTTCATATAGATTCCACGGCGGTGGCTGCCGTACAAGGCGGCAGCTCCGCTGCAGTTGTAGGTACCTATCGCAAAACTGGTCGCACAGTTCCTGCCGCCGATTCTATAACAAAAGGAAAACGTAAAGCGTTTTTGTATTAGCGGAACTGCTGGTTTTATAAATTTTCAACACCCTCATATAGATGAGATAACTGTTTGGGGCTGGTTTTCATGATTGTAGATGACAGAGTGCACGGCAAGTCAGAGATAACAGAGCCCGCCATGCTCAATATCATATCCTCAAGGACGTTCCAGCGTCTGAAGGGCATATCCAACCTCGGCATACCAAAAGAGTTCATACCTGGTGGGGAGAACGACTTCACAAGATACGACCACTGCATAGGGGTAATGCTTATACTGCGGAAGCTAGGCGCGACGCTGGAGGAACAGGTAGCCGGGCTAGTGCACGATGTCTCGCACACGGCGTTCTCGCACGTGGTAGACCACGTAATAAAGGAGGATGGCAGTGGCGAGGATTACCAAGACTCGATCCACCACACGTTCTTCGGCGAGGGGACGGAACTTGCCAGGATACTTGGGAGGCACGGACTTGACCCGAAGAGGGTGTCAGAGCCGAAGAACTACAGCCTGCTCGAGCAGGAGCAGCCGGAGGTGTGCGCCGACAGGTTTGATTATACCCTGCGCTGGTGGGCCGAAGGTGGTGATATGGTTTTCGTGAATGACGCGCTGGACTCGATAACGGCCGTCAGCGATGCGATGACGTTCAGGTCCAAAGAATCGGCGCTGAGGTTTGCCGACAAGCACATAAGCGTCTTCGGCGAGGGCAAGAGGAAGGGCTTGAGGCCGTTCGAGATAAGCGTCATATGGTATGTGTTCGCGGGGGCGCTGAGGATCGCCCTCAGGAAGGGCATAATAACGATTGATGATTTCTCGGGCACTGATGCGCATGTGATGGGGAAGATAAACAGGAGCAACGACCAAGAGATAATGCGGCTGTTCGACGCGCTCAGAGATCCTCTCGACTTCGAGATTACGAACAGCGATCCGAAGGTCCCAATACACTACAAGTTCAGATACACGGACCCGAAGATCGTGCAGGACGGCAGCGTATTCGGGGTGAGCGACGCGTATCCCGAATACAGGAAGAGAATAGAGGAGGGCAGGAGGAGAAACCGCTTCGGCTTCGGCATAAAGAGCATAAAGGGTATATCATTGCCGATAGGCTGATGTGCGCCGTCAGATACGGGATCGGAAAGGGCGAGGGCGTCAACGTGGCGGTAAGGAACCCCATCAACAACTTCGCCGAACTAGACACGATGCTTGTCCTGCTCGCAAGCGTCGCGATAAGCAGTTTCATGGAGAGCGACTTCGGAGTCGCACCCATAGTTGCCGGCATGCTCGGCATATGGTTAGTCTGGTAGCTGGTCTGAAGGCCAGGCGGGTTCGCAACTCTTACCCCTACACTTGTTAAGAACTACTGTTTTTGGCTCTATTTGTAGGGGTAATAGGGTATGACTTCCTGCCGGCAAGCGCCTCAAGCAGGCCGGTGTCATCGTCTGGGGCGGCCTTGCATCTCTTCTCGGCCTTGCACTTCTCGCACCTGTACGTTATAATGTAGATCCCGTGCATGTACACCGCATGCACGGGCTTCATCATGCCCCCGCATCCGGAGGCCCTATCCCCCGGGTTGACGTCTACATGCCTGCCCCACAGGCATCTTGGGCAGTGGTCCGTATATCCGTTGCCCTTCACTTCCGCATGGCAGTGAGCGCATGTGAAGTCCTCGATTGTCCGGGTGAATTCCCTTCTCCTTGCTGGTGCGTCATTCCCCATCGAGCACGCCCCTTATCTGCTGCAGCGTGATCCAGCCCTCTCTCACCATCCTGCCTCCCGCCACATCGAATATCGTCGAGGATGCGCCGCCCCTTATAGAACAGGACTTCACGATTATGTCTATGCCCGGAAATCTCTTTGCTATCTCATCGAAGTCGTCGATGGGTTCCTTGCCGGACTCGTTGGCACTGGTGCCTACCACTGCACCGCCGAATTCCTCCGCCACGGCGCGTGCAACTTCGCTACCAGGCATGCGGACCGCTATCCTTCCGGAAGCGGCGATGCGCGGATTTACTGCTTTGTTCTTCAGCGGCAGAAGCAGCGTCAGTGCGCCTGGCCAGAATTCCCTTGCGAGCACCTCTGCCTTATCGTTGAATCCTGCGAGCTGCTTGGCCGCATCGAGTGACGAGACCAGGACGGGCAGGCCCTTCGAGGCATCCCTTCCCTTGAGGTTGATCAGCCTCTTTATCGCGATGTCGTCGTATATGGAACAGCCGATGCCATTGACCGTGTCGGTCGGAAACACAATCACGCCGTGGTTGGCGATGGCGCTCCTTATCGCATCGGAATGCGCCTTCAGCTCCGCCGCGGAACCTGCGCTTATGATTTCCATGCGCTCGCATCAGTCAGTAGAAACTTCTCTTGGGAGGTTCGGCCTCCCCTTGAGGAAGACCCTAGACCCGCAGTACGGGCACCTTATGAAGTTGTCCAGGTCCTTGACCTTCTTGCCGCAGTGCGCGCATACATATGCCATAGTATCATCTCTTCTTGGACTTAAGCCACTTTATCAGCTCCTTGTGGAGCGCAGAGTTGGAAGTGTCTATCACCCTCACCTTGATGGCGCCGCTGTAGTGCTCGTCGTTGAGCTCCAGCACGGGCACATACTTGTCCATCTTGGCGTAGTGCAGCTCCGCCCAGTGTATCCTTCCGTCGAGGTACTCGCGAACTATGTCGCGAGTCATGGGCAACGACGAGAAGCTGAACACCATAGAATCGCACCAGTAGAGCGGCATGTTCCCAGCTGGAGTGATGCGCTCCCTGAGCAGGTCGTCCCGGTCTATCTCCACAACCTCGTGGACGATTACCTCCTTGAGCGGCGAGAAGATTATGTTTACCAAATCAACCACTGAGCTCGGTTATTAGACGCTTCGCGGCCTCTCCCGTGGGCGTGCTCATCGAATAAGCGCCTCCGGCGTAGGTCTTGCCACAGTGCACGCACCTCCATATGCCCGTGCTCACGCGCTTGACCTTGATGCGGCCACAGCCCGGGCACTTGTAGAGCGCGTCCTTCTCCCTCTGCACGGAGACGTACTGCTTCCTTATCCGCGCCCCGTATCTTATGCTAGCGTTAGCCATGCAATTCACTTTGCCTCCTTCACCGCGTTCTCGAGTATGGACTTCAGCTGGGCGTGCTTCTCCATGGACGTGTCGATCATCTTCCCTATCTCCTGGATTGTGAGGCTGCCCTTCAGACCCTTCTGCATGGCCCTGAGGACGTTGCCGTCCATCACCACGGTAAGGCGTGTATCGGCTATCCTCTCCTCGTTGATGTCCATGTCGAGCAGTATGCTTCCGTCTATCTTGCCGAACGTGGTAGACGTCACTATGTTACTAATCTTAAGGCTTTTATCCCTTTGCCTGTGGTCCGCGACGCCGTTCTCGTACTTCGGCACCTTTGCATTCATCAGGGCTGCCATGGCCGCGAGATACCCGGCGTCGAGCAGGTTGCCACCGTAGTTCAGCACGTAGAGGTCTATGAAGACGCTCCAGACCTTCTTGTCCTCGAGCACGAGGCTCGCCAGGTCTATGCAGCTTGCGGCGCGGATGCCCCTGTCCACGACCCTCGCGAACTCCACTGACTCTGGGTTGGGCGGCCCAGGCTCGTATTCCTCATACGCCAATTGCAGCAGCTCCGCGTTGGTTATTATGTTGCCCTGATCAGGCGTATCTGGCATTGGATCCTCTGGCATCAGTTTCACGCCCGCAAGGACTCTTGTGTCCCCAACATCGGCCTGCGCGGAACCTTCGGCATGCTCTATGACTCCAGCCTTAACCTTTATTTCGCGGAAGTCCATCATGCCCCTCCCGCCGATACGCTTACCCTCCTTAAGCATATTCCTTACGTATCCTCCCTTCACGGTCTCAATTATCTCCATGTTATCACTTCCCCTCTCTCATGTTGTAGTAGTCCTCGAGGGCACGCTTCTGCACCTCATGAATCTTCTTGCCCGCCTCGAGTACCATCTTGACCGCCTGGTCGAACTGACCCTTGTCGAGACCGCCATCCATCTGCAAAAGCAGCACGTCGTTGTTGCGCGGTGCGATGACCATCGGCATGTCAGCATCAGAGTAGTTGTCTTCGATCATGTTGACGTCGAGCACGATGTGTTCGTCTATCCTGCCCGCACTCACAGCATACATCATGTCCTTCATGTGTATGCCCGCGTTGGCCAGGGCTACCGATGCTGCCGTTATTCCGGCCGCCCTCGTACCTCCGTCGCTCTGCAGTATCTCCATGAATATCTCTATCATGCCACTTGGATAGTCGTTCAGCAGTATCACGTTCTCGAACGCCTCCTTTGCGACCTTTGAGATCTCGGTAGAACGCCTGTTAGGACCGCTCCTTCCGTGGTCGTCTATGCCAGAGAACGGCGCCATCGAGTACCTGCACTTCACTATGCCCTTCGTCGGGTCGGTCATGTGCTTCGGCATCGCCTCCCGCGGCCCGTACACTGCGGCAAGCACCTTGTTGTTGCCCCACTCTAGGTAGGCTGAGCCGTCTGCGTTCTTCAGCACCCCCGCTTCTATCTTGAGCGGGCGCAGCTCGTCGAAGGCCCTTCCATCCAGTCTCTTCCCATCCTTTATCAATTCCGGCTTGTTAAGCGACGATCCCATGTCATTCACCCTTCTTGTTCCTCGATTCATTTTCCAACATGACCTTGACTGCCTCGGTGAGCCCCTGCTGGTGCGCCTTCCTCTCTATCAACGAGATCGCGCATATCGCGAGCTCGGTGTCCTGTGGCTTCCCTTTTATCCACGCAGTACCGTTCCTCCCGACGACCATGCGCGTGCGCGTCAGACTCTCTATCTGTCTGACCATCGTGTCCTCCTTGCCTATGACCCTCGGCACCTTCGCGGGCTTTATGTTCACGAGCACTCCTCCCAGCAGCATCTTCGGGTAGGAGAGTATTATGACGCCGCCATCCTCTATGTTCTTTATCGTGGCCTCTATGACGTCCCCTATCTCCATCGACTCGCGGTCGTACCTGCTGCCTATTATGAGCGCACGGCAGTAGTACGACAGGTCGACCGTATAGACATGGTTCTTGCTGTCAGTTACTGTACCGACGACCTGCTCCCCTATCCTAGGTACCCACGGACCCTCCAGCGGGACGACACCCCCTCTCTCAGTGTCCAGCATGCCCACTGCAGATGAAAACACGCGGCCGTTCTCGCAGTATGTGCATGGGGCGTGCCTCGCACTTTGCGCCTCCTCTCCCGGAAAAATTAAGCTCCTCATTCAAAACACTTTCTTCCTTTTCATCGAACGTCAAACTTTACAGCATCTTTATCTCAGCCCTTCCCTGCGTGGCCTTGTTCATCTCGTTGAAGAAGTCGCCCTGCATGCCCGCGGGAAACTCAACAGTCGCCTTAAGGCTCCCATCGGCGAGCCAGTCCTCCCCCTTTATGCCGAACCTCTTCAGTATGCCGTAGCACCTGTTCGCCACGTCAGGGGGCACTATGACCTGCACTCTCGCGAGCACGAACTTCAATGGCAGTATGAAGCTTATCTTCTTGACAATGTCGTCGACCTGCTCCGCGGCGGGCTTGAACGGGTCTATGTTTACCTTTGCCTCGTTCACGGCGTTCTCTATGCGCAGCGGGGGATTAGGCGCGTTGGTGCGCGGGTCGATTGAGTTCCTCGCTATTATCGCGATCACCTGCTTGCGCTTCTCCTCCACCATCTTCGCGCGCTCCTCTGCTGGTATCGGTATCTCACTGTTCTTCAGTATTATGTCAGCTATCTTGGCCACGTCGGCGGTGCCAAATGCCTTCTTCAGCTTCTCCTCGCTTTGCCTTTCGGCGCGCTTCGCGTCCTTGAAGACCTCTTCCGCGTCCAGAACGGACAGCGGATCAGTCCTCTTGCCAGTGGCGTACTCGTACGCCAGCTCGGAGTTGACGACAAGCTCGAATGTCTCCCCGTTCTTCACGTACTTGATGACTACAGACTTTCCCGGCATGCTTTCACTGCATCATAGGTACTTGGAGATCTTTTCCACAGGGAAGATACTGTACCCGCCCTTCTTATCTATCGTGGCGATCTCTATGTTGTCGCTCGTCAGCTTGCCCTCTCCCACCTTCGATATTATCTTGACACCCAGGGCTATGGCGGCGTCCGTTTCCATGTCATCCTTGTACTCCTTGACCAGTATATCCTCCGCAACCTTCTTCCCGACGCCTATCGCATCGGCCCTGTAGCCCAGGAACGATGCGGTCGGGTCGATCTCGAACAGCCTCGGCTGCGTGTCTATGCCCCCTATCAGCATCGAAACAGCGTAAGGCCTTATGCCCCCGTATTGCGTCGCCATCTGCATTTCTTCAGACATGTCCCTTGCCACTGTTTCAACGGACTGGGTTTCGTCGTACACCATCCTGTGCGACTGGGTCTTGCTGCGCATCATGTTTATGACGCGCAGTCCATCCGCCGCAATTCCCGAATAGGTGGCGCCTATGTACGAGTCTATCCTGAATATCTTACCGAGCGAGCTCGAAACCGCGAGCGGCTCCTGCACGTTCTTATGCGCGACGAAGACGATGCTCTCAGCTGTCACCATACCGAGCGCGGTCGCTCCCCTCCTCACTGATTCCTTGGCATACTCGACCTGGTAGAGCCTTCCGTCGGGGCTCAGCATCATGCCTCTATCGTACGCCTGTACGTTCGGATACATTCGATTCACCCACTTAAAACAGAACAATAAGCCTGCAGGGCAGGTTTCTTCTCGTTTTTTTTTGCTAGAACACCAGCATATCGCATTATACCTATATATGCCTTACTGCATCGCCGGACATAACCTGATAATGCGCAGAGATGCAAGGCTGGTTTTAAAATATTTTGGAATTTGGTCTGTGTGGGTTCAGCGCTAATGGTAGTAGCCAGAAGTCCAGGAGCCGTTGTACGCTATGGCAGTAGGGACACCGTTGTTGTTGTTGCCGCTATAATCCAATGTATCGCCGTTGAGGGGCCACCACCCAACTAAGTACTGCAGGTAGATCGGTGCACCGCCTATGCCCTCGTTGTAGAGGTACTGAATCTGGTTTGCCGTCAGCGAAGTGTTGTAGATTTGAACGTTGGCGATTGAACCAGGAAAGTAATAAGATGTACCAGAAGACGCTCCGATACTCATAATAGAGTCTAGGGTTATCGAAGCCGTGGCTCCTACAGAACCAATAAGGATATTATTAAGATAAAGGCGAAGACTACTGCCATCGTATGTAATGACTCCAAAGTACCATCTGTTTAAAGATATTGTGTTAGACGTTGAAAAAACATAATTTTGAGTCCCACCATAGAATCTTTCAGCCCCGAGAATTTGTCCAGGTCGAATATGTAGGTCGTAACCTATTCGTGGACTTCCAACAGTATCACCAAATATAGTCGGATATGAAGCTGAAGATGTGGATTCGTAAAACCAAGCTGAAAAAGACATCGGGCTTGTTCCAGCTTCTTGACTTATTTGGTTCTGTAGGCTGATACTGCTGCTCTGCCCGTTGAACTGCGCGACGTACTGTGGCAGGTAACCAGCACAGCTGCCTGTCAGTGCGACGTTCCACGAGGTTCCAGGACCATTAGGTCTGAAGACATGGCAGGCACCAGGCCCTATCTTCGGCATGTACGCCGACATGTTGAAGACTCCGAGAGAATAGAGCGCTCCAAGCACGACCGCGATTATTAGGATTGCCCAGCCGTACGTCATTAGGTATTCCATGGCTGATTGGGATGTCTCTGCGCGTTTTCGTGGCAAGCAACTCACTCTGCTTCCTTACTGTATGGGAAGCAAGTGATAAAACATTATTGGCTGGACACTGGGGAAGGAGCCGCATGTGGACGGTGTTTGCTGTCAATTGCAACAGAGTCAGCAACATATAAATACGTTTACGTCATAATTACTTGTGCTTTTGTTTTTCTTGAAGGCAGGCAGATTTCTGCCTCGTGAAAATTCCTGCTTGGAATTGGATGCAGTCTTGAGGAATGCATAGAAGGAACGCATAATTGCTTTATTGCGTCGACTCCAGTCGATGCTGCTGGAGGACACTGCTATCAGATTTCGACAAACATGCAAGTCTGCCCATGGGCTTCCATGGGCGGCGTACGGCTCAGTAACACGTAGTCAATCTACCGCGAGGAGGCGGATACCCTTTGGAAACGAAGGCTAAACCGCTATGGTCTTGGGCATCTGGAAGGAGCCCAAGGCGAAAGGGTTGCGAATCGCAGCATTACCGCCTCGCGATGAGACTGCGGCGGATCAAGCTGTTGGCGGGGTAACGGCCCACCAAACTTATAACCCGTAGGGGATGTGGGAGCAAAAGCCCCGAGAAGGGCACTGAGACAAGGGCCCTAGCGCTACGGCGTGCAGCAGTTGCGCAAACTCCACAATGCGCGTAAGCGTGATGGGGGGAATCTGAGTGGTAGACATTAGTCTACCTTT
>JACWAL010000019.1 GCA_014874295.1 Microcaldota archaeon | reverse complement strand
TACCTCACTTATTTTATTCTTTATGTCGTATGTTTTCATAGTCTCTTACTCCTGGCAAGGCAACCAACACACAACTGGTGTGTTGGGTCAGGAGACTCAACGCTACTACTTTACGACGACAAAAGAGAGGGAGAGAAAACCTGAGTTATATTCTACAAGAGGGTTTATTTGTCAAGTTCCTAAATTCGGTTCTAACGCGGTTTGCTTATCTTATAATCCACCACTATCTCTATTTCCTTGGCGGAATAGTTCCTCACTGTCCTGGTAAACAGCACCTTCACAGAATAGGAGTTGTGCTTTGCGTGGTCCTTTATCCCATCTATAAGCAGCTGCAGCGCATCCAGATTTATGAAGGAGTAGAGGTGCACGACGCAGCCGTTCCTCGCCATCTCGCATGCTTCATCGAGGAAACTGGTGCTCGTCTTGGGCAGAGGCATCACTATCCTGTCCGCGAAGTTGTCGTATTTTCCGCGCATCTTCTTGACGTTGCCCTGCACGGGAACCACATTCGGCGTCTTGTTTAGCCTTATCTCCTCTCTCATCTGCCTGCATGCGTACCTGTTCAGCTCTATTGCGACTATCTTTGCGGACTTGTTTCTCTTCGCTATCTGGATGGCGAACGGCCCTATGCCCGCGAACATGACCACGACATGCTTGTCCTGCTTCGCCAGCTCGGCTATCCTCGCGCGCTCGTAGGCCAGCCTCGCGGAGAAGAACGTCTTGCGCACGTCGAAATCGTAGGTACAGCCGTGCTCCCTGTAGCGCGCTATGGAGGTGCGCTTGCCAAACACGTACCTAACCTTCCTGACGCGGTATATGCCTTCCACAGGCCCTCCCTTCGCCAGCACTGTGGTTATCGTCCTGTTCGACCCGATTATGTGCCTGGCAAGGATCTTCTCCTGCGCCCTCGTCATGCCGGTCGGATCTATCACGGCTATGTTGCCCAGGTGATCGTAACCGGTGTCCACGCTGTGCAGGGCGTCCTCGCCGAGTGCCCTCTTCAGCTCTCCAGTGTAATCCCTTGTTTTGCCTGGCTTGGCGCCCATTTCGACAGTAGATGCACTGCAGGCTTCAAGAACCTTTTTAATATTTCGCCTGTCAATATTAAACAAGGGAAAATAGACATAGCTGCCGCGATGCTGCACGGAAATGCCCCTTCCAAGCATGCCATACTTGGAGAGCATCTCCTTTGCAGTTTGTGCTTTGGCTTTGCTCACCTTGAGATGCAACACGGTCCGCGCCTCGTATGGTTGGACAAGAACCGTTAATAATTGGAAAGTAAGAAATTTATGCTAAGCTGAGTGATGATGTGTATTTCGCCGTTAAAGTGACTTCCGGTCAGGAGAGGATCGCGGCCAACATGCTGCAGAACAAGATCGCGAGAATGAGCGACCTTGGCATATACTCGATACTCGTAATCGGGGGTATGAAGGGCTATATAATAGTGGAGGCGAGCGACGAGGTCGCGATACGCACCTTCATAACCAAGGAGCACAACATAAAGGGAGTGCTCCCAAAACCGCTGTCGGAGGAGGACCTCGAGAAGCTGCTCAGCGCGAAGAAGGCGGAGCAGCCGATAGCGAAGGACGACACGGTCGAGTTCCTCAGCGGGCCGCTGAAGGGCTACAAGGCGAAGGTGCTCAAGGTCGACGAGGCGAAGGGCGAGATGACCGTCCTGCTCATGGACGTCGTGGTGCCGATGCCGATAACAACCAAGATGGGCACTGCCAAGATCGTGCAGAAGGCAAAACAGGAGAACGCTTAAATGGTGCTTTTATGGCAGAAGCAGTAGTTGACGGACTTGTTGAGGGAGGGAAGGCGAGCGGAGGCCCGCCGCTCGGTCCCGCGTTGGGGCCGCTCGGCGTCAGCACGGACGCCGTGGTGAAGGAGATAAACGAGAAGACGAAGGACTTCGCGGGCATAAAGCTGCCCGTCAAGATCATAGTAGACACCACGACGAAGAAGTACAGGATAGAGGTAGGCACTCCTCCAACGAGCGCGCTCATACTCAAGGAAGCTGGAGTGCAGAAGGGCGCCAAGGCGAAGGGCGAGATAGTTGGAAACATAACGCTCGAGCAGGCAAAGAAGATAGCGGAGAGCAAGGCGGCGCGCATCTACGGCAACAGCCTCAACGACCGCATAAAGCAGGTGCTCGGCACGTGCAAGAGCGTGGGTGTCACATGCGACGGCCAGGACCCAAGGCAGGCAATAGCGAAGCTGGACAAGGGAGAGCTGAAGGCCTGATCCTCAGCCCGGCCTTCGCGGCAAGGCTCTATTCCTCGCTGAAAAAGGAATTCGGCTTTAGGCACTGGTGGCCGGCGGACACACCTTTCGAGGTAGCGGTCGGGGCCATACTCACGCAGCAGACAACGTGGACCAATGTGGAGAAGGCAATAGTCAACCTCAGGGCCGCGAAGGCGCTTAGCCTTGATGGCATATGCGGGCTCAATATCTCGGAGCTGGAAAGGCTGATAAGGCCGAGCGGCTACTTCAGGCAGAAGGCCACGAGGCTGAAAGGATTCTGCCTGTTCGTGAGGGACGCACACGGATCGCTCGAGACGCTCGCGGCGATGGACGACAAGAAACTCAGGGAACTTCTGCTCTCGATAAACGGCATAGGCAAGGAGACCTGTGATTCTATAATGCTCTATGCGCTCGGAAAGCGCATCTTCGTGATAGACGCGTACACGAAGAGGATAGTGTCGAGGATGCTAGGCATCGGCCGCGAGCTCGAATACGACGAGCTGCAGGGCGCGTTCCACTCGTCGATGAGGAGGGACGCAGGGCTCTACAAGGACATGCACGCGCAGCTCGTGGAGCTCGCGAAGAGGAACTGCACCAAGAGGGAGCCGCGCTGCGCCAAGTGCCCTGTCCTAGACATGTGCAGGCACGGCGGGTCTGCCGTTTATACATTTACAGGAACGCCCAGTAAACCCGTAAATAGGATGAAAGGCAAGGCATAGCGGATGCGGAATGAGAACCAAGACGGCGGGAGAATGGTCGTGCCCTGAGATGCTGCCGTACGAACAGATGGAACTTTTCCCCCGCGACAGGCTGGAGGACCTTGACGCCGCAAAGCGCAGGTTCGTCCTGGCCGAGCGGCTCGGTAGAGAGGAGTTTGACCGCCTCTGCACTGCGTACTCCCAGGCCGGGAAGCGTGACGAGTCGGAGCTGGTGGCGGGGCTGCGGGGCGAGGTCATTTCGGCAGGGCCAAAATACGCGCAGATGGGCGAGCTGGTCGGCGCAGAGAGGTTCTTCGCCGGTAAGCGCGCTAGTTGTACCACCAATCCCGAACCTCTCAAGGAAGTCATGGGTGTGATGCTGGACTGGATGGTCCGTGTGGCAAGGGAGATGACCAAGCCGGGCAGCTCCACGATCGACATGATGAGGGGGAGGCTGACGGAGGCCGCGGCAGAGATGCTTGGGAAGGAGATCGGCGCGTGGGACAGGGGAGTGGCGAGGCTGAGGCGCTGAGCAGCGATACCACAGCTGTCGAACCCTCTGGCAATGCTTATATATTTAGATGGACGACGAACCTATGATAAATATGGTAACAGTGGATATGATAACAAGGGACAATACGAACTATGCCGACAACCTTGGTACGAGGGGAAGCACCAGGGCAGCGCTTTCTGCAAGAGATGAGTTCGTCGGGACCGCATACGTGACGCGCACGCTGATGAATAGCCTGGCGAAGGAGTACGAAGCCGAAGGCCGGCGCGACCATGCCGGGCTAATCAGGGCGTTCTCCGGAAGCGGGTTCCTCAGGTCGCTCAACGGTGACCCGTCGTCAGAGCTTATGGCCGTGCACATGTTCTTCAGGCACGAGAGCGGCAGCGGTAAGTGGGAATACGAGGCCGTCAGGGATGTCACGATGCTGCTCGCCGAGAGGCCGGCGCGCGCCGCAATCATCCTCCTGAGTTCGGGCGATGCGAAGCTCAACGCGAAAGGTAGGGTGCTCAGCAGGGACATCGAGAGTGTCAATGAGAACGTCAATACTTGGTTCGACATGGCGAAAGGTAAGGTGAACGCGCCGATTGACATAAGAAGGCCTGCGGTCGGCGGCCGGGAGAGGCCCAGCCAAGGCAGCACGTGAGCATGAAAGTTTTATCAAGCTGCCATGTGCTTCGACAAAGGCGTAAATATCAGCTCAGCACAGACAACAGCGTGGTAGAATGAGAGAGATGCGCGATCCTATGCACGCGTTCGGGGGCAGAAACGCGGCCACATCGCTTATCAAGGTGATCGACGCCAACAGGCACGACTATGAGACTGCCCAGGAGATGGCCAGGGCCAGCGGCGGCAGGTTCGGCTCCATGCGCGAGTTCCTGATCGATGCGAGCGGCCCAGAAGGGTTTCAGAAGCTCAGGGGTGGCAGCTGGTGGATGGACGGCCAGTTCTGGAAGCAAATCGGCTATTATGAGGTGGACACGGACAAGGGCGCGGTGACAAGGGTGCGAGAGAGCCTGTGGAGGGCCCTTCCGAGGGAGAGGAGGGCGGTTTTCACAGGAGGCAGGGGCCCCGGACCTGCGGCCATCGTCATACACGACGATAACGACAGCTACGAATACAGGTTCGAGATCATACAGAGCTCTATAATCCTGGCTGGCGTGGGTATAGTCGAGCTGCCGAAGCTCCGAAGGGATGGAGCCTGATTTCTGCAAGTCAAGAGACCTAACCTACGGTAATGGTCACTTCATTATCTTGTCGAGCAGCGGGTATGTCTCGAAGAGCCTCTCCTGCTCAAGTTGCTGGTAGAGCATGTAGATTATTCCCACGGTAAGCAATATTCCCATGCCTGTGCCTACTGCCCCGGTAAGCGTGGCTAACGCTGCAAGCAAACCGACGAAGATACTTCCCAGTACAGTTATCGTCGGTATGTACCTATTGAGCAGCTGTTCGAGTATGCGCGGGTCGCGCCTGAAACCTGGAATCTGCCAGCCCATGCTGCCTATCTGCTCGGCTATGTCTTTCGGACTCTGCCCAGCCATTGTTATCCAGAACTTGCCGAAGATGACGCAGAGTACAATCAGCACTGAAACATACACTATGACGTGTATCCATTCCGGCACTAGCACCATGCCCCCCCATGGGAGTATCAGCTGACTCGTGTGCGTAAGCAGATAGCTGAAGTACGGGCCATAGCCACCTATACCCAGCGGCGCTGAATAGGGCAATGGGAAGCTCGGTGATATCAGGTAGGTAAGCCCGCCAGCCAGTTGCAGGGAGCTCCCTCCCCCGACGGTCCCGACAGGTTGGTAGTATGCGAAGAACTTCGCGAGGTTGGCGAACGTTCCCGTCACTCCCGCAAGGAACCGGAACCAAACAGTGAGACTCAGCTCCAGCGCCGAGGCGAGTATCACCGGAAGCACGGACACATAGAGGAACGGTATCGGCAATCTTCCTCCAACGCCGCGCAGCTGCTCGAACGAGAGCGGCAGCTCGACCTTGGTCTCGTAGGCGTAGATGCTGACCATGAATATCAGTATCGCGAAGAAGAGCGGAGCAAAGACCAGCACCGCGTTCGATAGGGCCGCCGCGCCTCCTGCAGCTATCGCTGCCGCGGCCTCTGGCAGCAGTATGGTGGCCGTGCCTGCTATTATAGCGTACGACACCCCGCTCGCAATGAAGAGGTTTATACCAGAAGTTATGCCGTACTTGCTCATCATCTCGTCCATGTAGAGCACTATTATGGCGCCTATGGCGAGCTGCACGACCACGATACCAATGAACTGCGCCGACGCAACGGGGACGAACCCGCTTATTGCATAGACGGACGCCTCTATGAAAGAGATTGCTATCGCGAGCATCTTCTGCAGCGACTGGAACCGCGCCTTCTGCTGCATGTCGTTCATGTCTATCTTCATGAGCCCTGAGCCGGATACCAGCTGCAGCAGTATGCTGGCCAGCACTATCGGGCCTATTCCCACGGTTATGACACTGCCTATCTTCGCGGCGAATATTATGCTGACAAGCTGCAGCTCCGATGAGGTCGGTGCCGTGCTGACGCCGAACGCGTTGATGTTGTAAAGCAAGAAATAGACACCAAGTATGCCGGCGGTCCAGTAAAGCTTCTCTCTGAGCGAGAGCGGTCTCGACGGCCCCTTTATACCAGGTATGAATTTCGATATGCCATCCATGAATTCCAGGACCAAACCAACACCGTCATTGCATGGAGACAGAGTACGCCCAGCCCATCTCTGTTATGGTTGCGCGGCCTCCCAGGAATCCGTCAACGAACGACATCGACATATCGATGAACCTGCGGCTTGTAGATTCCCTGTCGAAGCTGACGTTCAGCACGGGCGTTTTGCCCTTTGAGGTCTCTACTTTTCCAAGGTCCAGCATTTCGAGCGCACCTTTCAGATCCTTAGCGGGATCGCGGTCGAACGATTCAAGCACGTTTCGCATCGCGGCGCCGCAGTGGCGCACCACGCCCCTCATCTCAGCCCCATATTCGCCGTGCAGGAGGGTTCCCCAGAGTAGATTGCAGTAGTAGCTATTTATACCCTTGCGGTCCTCGCGACGTCCGGTCAGCCTCGTCGCCATGGATCGCATTGCTTCAACCGGATCAGCGGGGCTGCCCTGCACCGCAGCCTGTTCGAACGAGCACCATTCCGAGCCGTTCGATGAGCACGACGTCTCTGTCACGAGCACCTGCTGCCCTTCGGCCGCGCTCATGAATCCCGATATCAATCCGGCCTCGAACGTGTGCACATTGGCAGTGAGGTCGCACGAGTGCGCGCGCATCCTGACCCTGAACAGCTGACCAAGCCTGTCGAACCTGATGTCGGAGTAGCCCGCCATGTCAAGGAAGTCGGGCAGGCAGAGAATCGCCGCAGCACGGCCCTTCGACGCGATGCCTATTATATAGAGAAGCTTGCCGGCGCGCATCCCGCTCGCGAAGTGCATGGAGCGCAGCGAAGGGGTGAGAGAGGCCAGCATCCCCGCAAAACCGGCGCTGCACGGATCGAGCCTCCTGCCCGATCCTTGCATTATCGAGTGGAGCAGCGCCTCCTCGTAGCTGCGCGGGATTACCTGTTTTGGCTGCACGGCACGGTGCGTAACCGCATGCGGCCTTGCCCTGCTGACAATGCGTGCCTTCGCCCTGCTGCGCACTTGCCTTCGCGGCCTTGCGGAACCTGCTTTCTTTGGCTTCATGCGCTCAGCTCAGGCCCAGCATGCGCTCCAGGGCGGGCATGACCGGCAATGAGCAGAACTGCGGCGCGTTAGACGTGCTTGCGCACACCATCGCGGCATACACATCCGCTGCCGCGTACTCTGAGTAGGCGAACTGGCTGTCGAACCTGTTAAGCAGGCCGAGCACCTGTGCGTGTGTCATGTAGGTGAGCGGCAGCGTGCTGTTCGTAGGCATGGAGTTGCCGAATATCACGGCATCAGCGCCGTTTGCGAGGTAGTCGCCCCAGAGAGTGAAGGGTGTGCCCGTGAACATGTTCGTGGAGTTCATGAACTCTATCGCGTTTGCCACAGTGGAGTTTGGCGCGCGTTGTATGAAGAAGCTAATGGGCTGCAGTTGGAAGCCCTGCGTTACCGGGGACTCGTAGTCCGCGCTTATGAAGTTGACGATGTTACTGCTGTAGGAGTTGCCGTATGCCACTCCTGATGGGGTGGTGTAGTTGTACGGCTCCCAGTATATCGTCGGAAGGTCACCGTCGCTAAACGAGCTGTATCCATAATAGAGGTTGCCAAAGTGGCCGAATCTCGAAAGCGCCATTGCCATCGCCCACCTGTTCTCGCCGCAGTATATGCACGACAGGGCGCCTATGTATATGACGCTCGGCTTCCCATTGACAATGAAGCCGTTTGTGGTGGTTGAGGAGTTGACTGGTCTCTTGTCCACGAAGTTCGCGAGCGTGCCGTTAAGGAGCATCTCGCCGGCCTTCTCGTAGTACGAATCTGGAGCGTTGTTTATCACTGCCAGTTCGGTCGAGTTGAACGGCTTGTTTATTCCAGCTATCGTGTGGCCGAAGCTTGAGACGTTCGACGCGGGCATAGAAGTGGTGGTGGGATTGCTGTTTGGCTTGCCGCTTATGAATATGTATGCTACGAAGATTATCAGCACGATCACCATAGTCATCAGGACATAGTTCATCCTGACCAGGCGGTTAATGCTGGAACGAGACGACGATGCACGCTTAGATTCTCTATCCATGTTACCACGCAATTTGAAGGCGTATTGCATCGCAAGGTTATATATCTTGCGCTGCGAAAAATGCCTTGGTTCCTATGCCAACAAGGCAGGTCCTGAAGGAGCGGGACAGGTCGCTCAACAAGGTCGAGCTCGCAGATTCGCATTGCCACCTCGACATGCTTCAGGACATGTCGCAGGTGAAGGAATCCATAGCGAATGGCGTGCTCACGATCATAACCGATGGCATTGACACGAAGTCCAATGCGAGGGCATTAGAGATAAGCGATAACGAGAACGTCTTTCCCGCTCTGGGTATAGACCCGGAGCACGTCCCAGACCTGCAGGAGAGGGAGCTTGACTTCAACATAAACATGATAAGGACCAACAGGGCGAGGATAGTTGCGATAGGGGAGATAGGCCTGGATTTCATGCTGGCCAAGAGCGAAAAGGAGAAGGAATTGCAGAGGAAGGTCTTCGGGCGCATGCTCGACCTTGCGAACGAGCTCGGCCTGCCAGTATCGGTGCACGCAAGAGAGGCGATGGATGAGGTGCTCTCCACGCTGAAGGCAAGGAAGGTGAAGATGGTTCATCTGCATTTCTTTTCAGGGACTGAGCAGCAGGCCGAGGAGGCCGCAAAGCTCGGCTACATGGTGTCGATACCGCCGTTGCAATCATCCTCGAGAAGGAAGGCAATCATGAAGGTGCCGATTCAACAGCTGCTGGCCGAAACGGACTGCCCGATAGTCGGGAAAAGCCCGGCCGACGTTGAGAAATCTGTGAGGCTGATAGCCGAGACGAAGGGCATGAAGTACGAAGAGGCTGCAAAGATGATAGTCGAGAATACGAGACGCTTCTTCAGCATAGACGGCAAGCTTAATAAGTCGAAAAGCCCACTGATAAGGTATTGATGGGCCTGTAGCTCAGCTTGGACAGAGCAGCACCCTTCTAAGAAGCTTCTTAAGAAGAAGTTTCATCAAGAAAAGAGGAAAGGTGATGGTCGGGGGTCCAAATCCCCCCAGGCCCGTTTGAATCGGAGAATTGCATGGCAAACGAGACGACAATCAAGGAGCTGGATGGGGCGAACATGGACATAGATCTAACGAGCTCGGGCAAGGTCAGCTGGAAGCAGGACAAATGCCCGTGGAATGAGGCCGAGAAGACTGACAAGCACAAGTGCTGCGTCAAGGACACTTCCATATGCGACTTCTTCTGCGGCATCAAATGGCCCGATTTCGTGCTCTGTTCTTATCCCAGGAAGACGCACAAAGGATGACTGCGATGAAACTCAGGAAATATACAACTGTTACGCTACGACCTACTGCGCCATTCAATTTCGATGGCACATTCCATAAGCCTTCACACTTCGAGGACGGCTGCAGCCTGTGGCGGCACGGCTCCTACTGGCGAGCAATCCGGCTTGGCAATAGGATATTCGGTATCAGAATCGATGATAGGGGGAAATTAGTTAGACCAAAGCTGAACGTGACAATCTTTTCAAACAGGAAGGTTTCCGATAAAGATGCGGATACAATAAAGAAGGAGCTCATATGGAGGTTCGGCCTTGATGAGAACCTCACCGAGTTCGACAAGCTAATGAAGTCGGACAAGCGCTTCTATCCAGTATTCAAGAGATGGAGGGGCATGAGGAACGCGGACTCAGAGGACCTCTACGGGCTGCTCATGATCTCCATTGTGCTGCAGAACGCGACGATAAAGAGGACGGTGCAAATGATGAATGCGCTCCTAGAGGAGTACGGAACAAGAGTGGAGTTCGATAACAAAGCGGTCTGGCTGATCTGGCTGCCGAAGGACATGACAGACGTCTCAGAGGAAGAGCTTAGGAGTCTCAAGGTGGGCTACAGGGCAAAGTTCATAAAGAGGCTGTCGCAGGACTTTGCAGAAGGTAAGGTAGATGAATATAGGCTGCGCGGCATGGATAAGGAATCTGTGAAAAAGGAACTCATGAAGCTGTACGGCGTTGGGCCTGAGACTGCAAGAGTCCTGCTCTCGGAGATCTACCACCACCATAACACGTTCGAGCATATAGCGCCATGGCAGCAGAAGATATACTCGATGTTGTTCTACAACAAGAAGTTTGTATCTGCAGAGAAGATAAAAAAAGATATAAACAGGCAGTACGGAGAGTATGCAATGCTCGCGGTGCATTACATGATGGAGGATATCTTCTGGAGGAGAAAGAATGAGCACATCGAATGGTTGGAAAAGGAGATAAGGCTGTGAGGTATTCGGATGAACAAGAAGGTCGACAGGTTAGACAGGCCGTCAAAGTTGCTGCAGAACACCAACCTTGACACGGTTTACTTCAGGAGCTTCTCCGATATACCCAACGCGAAAGAAGTTTCGAAACTCGTCGATGCAGAGGGCGAATTCCGCAGCGGAACGGCAGGCTCATTCGACAGCGTGAGGACGATAATCCCTTCGATAGAAGCTCGCTATAAGGCCGTGGACGCGTTGATAATGGAGAGCGGCATAAAGCAGGTTGTCGAATTTGCTGCGGGCAGAACAACTAGGGGGATAAACAACCCGCAATGGAACTACATACACACCGACTATGATGGGGGAGCATTGGAACAGATTGAACATATTGCCAAGTCCATTTGCAGAGGCAAACCCACAAGCATGCATTTCGTTAGATTCAACGCCATAACTGGAGAAGGGCTGGAAGAGGTCTTGGAGCCCATCAAGCAAGGGAAGGTTGCCGTGGTCCATGAAGGGCTGGGCATTTATTGCACACTAGAGCAGAAGGCCAAGATAGCGCTGAATGCCAGGACAATACTCGAACGCCATGGTGGCATTTACATAACGCCTGACATCCGAACAAAACAGGACCCGTCCTTCCACAAGCTCTACCCGCAATACGCAGGCAGGCTGAAGGAGCAGCGCGCAAAGCTCGGCCTTGATTTTGAGGCTTCCAAGTTCGAGGACAGGGAGGAGGCGATGGGCTTCTTCAGGAAACTGGGCTTCGACGCTGAGATAATCCAGTATAGAGAGCTTGTGGACCACATTGAGTCTCTCGGCGCGCTCTTCCTAGACAAAAACGAAAAGGGCAGGGTCGAGGAGGTAATCAGGCAGTTCGAGATCTGGCGCATGGAACTCAGATAATTCTCCATTATCTTGCACGCAATCATGTAAGTCAGACTGTGAAGAGTGGTGTAGATGTATGTTTTGCTCATCTAGGGGATATCATGCCACTGTTCATATGTGCTTCACCCAATCCATGACGATGGACGCAACTTCTTTTTTCTTCCTGTAGAATCCATGGTCGGCATCTCTTATTATTGCGCGTTCGAAACGGTTGGATCCGGTCCTCGACTCGAGTATGTCGAGGTACCGTTTCACCTGTATGACGGCAAACTCATCCCTACTGCCGAAGACCGCCAACACGGGCACCCTCACCCGGCTGAATTCCTGCATCGCGGAATCGTAATCCAAGCAAATGATTACATCGTTTTGCGCGGGGAAGATGTTCCCTGCCAACCATTGCGGCAGAGACGAACTTGACAGTAGCTTCAAGGCACCTGATGTCCATATTCGCGACAACATCCTCGCTGGAATGGTAGATCCTCCTCCACTCGTTGCCGCTCATCGACACTATGGATGCCTTTCGGAATATCCGCCCGTCTTTGACGGGGAAGGCGGCTAGCTTTATGTTACCGTCACTTATTGTAGTTGGGGGGCTGGATCCTACCATGTCCACGACCAGGAGGCGCCTCGCTTTTATGAGCTCTTTCTTATAGTCATTCTCCAGTTCCTTATACCCCTTGCCCCAGTAGATTGGCGTGTCGAACGACAGCTCCTCGCATCCCGAGAAGACGATCATGTTGTCCTTCCAGAAGCCTTTCCTGCACAGTTCCAGCAGTACTGCGGTGCCAGAAGAGTTGTCGAGTGCTCCTCCTAGCACGCTGTCGTAGTGGCATATCGCCACGGCCTTCGGGCTTCTTGCGTTGCCTGCGATTATGTTAGCGCAGACATGGGCCTTCCTTGACACTACAACTTCTCCGCGCACAGTCTCGGCGTTCATGACCTTCTGCATGTCCCGCCTCCTTATTGCCAGGGATGGCGCCCTGTAGAACGTTGCTAGAGAGAACCCATCGGCATACGGGTTGAAGTTGATGTTCGGCTCCTCGTAGTACCTGCCGCTTACAGCGAGCGAACTTATCAGGTTCTTTTCTTCTATGATCCCGCTTTTGAATGAAGTGGACATGCAGAGCACATCCTCCCCGTCGACTGTCAGCCTTGCCTTTCTCGCTTCGGGGATGCTGTTCCTGAAACCCTGCAATTCGAAATCCACGCCGCATTCAGTGAGCTTTCGCTCGACGAACTTCTGCGCCTTCGTCTCATTCGCCAGCCTCCTGGGCGAGAACTTCTCCAGTTCCGCTATGTTTTGCAGCATCTCCATTGCATCACCCGCGGGCGCTCTTCATGCGCCTGAGTATCGCCCTGGCGCTCTCCACGTACGTCGCGTCAATGCAGCCGCTGTCTTTAACGCTTTCTATCTCGCGCATTGACACGTTTGCAGGGACTATCTCCTCTGGCTGCAGCCTGGAATTGGAGAGGCCACCTTCCGCAAGACCCGAAAGAGAGGGTATTATTGTCTGCAGGGGCTCGCCGAGACCCAATGTGGCAAGGAACCCCACCGCTTCAAGGTACATACCCTGTATTTTCGGATCGTCGCCGTTCCAGTCTGTGAAGGCGAAGATCATGTTCGGCATGACACCCTGCATCATGTAGATGAGTTTGTACATCGCCTGTCCGTCGGTTCTACCGCCATGTCGATGCGCAGCTTCTGCCGCAATGGTGGATGTATCGTATGTCAGCTGATCATTCCCCTCAACGGCGCCCCTGAGCCGCTTGTGGAACTCCGGAAGCTTGCATGTGCCGGTCACGCTGCTCGACAGCCGCGAGCCCATGCGGGAAGCAGTATCGGCGAACGCCTTAATCCCCGGTTCCTTCACTTCTATTTCATTGAGGGGCATACCGAAAGTGGCATTGTCCACGAGACCGACATCCTTCACGTAAACATTGCCTTTTCTGCCCACCGAAGCAAGAGGCAGTCTGACGTACGTCCTCTTGTAGTAACCCTTCTGCATTGTCAGGCTGTCGTTGTGCCACTCGAGCGTGAGGAGCTGGAACCCCAGCGACCTTGTGGCAATGTAGAGGGCGTTGTGCTGTAGGTCGGGCTTCGCTATCTGTCGCAGGAATGCGAGTGTCGGCCTGCCATCCATTCCGTCCCTCAGGCGCAGCATGTGGTTCAGCGTACTTTCGCCGAACATGCCCACCACGTGCGCCTCTGCTTTCCCTATGTCCGCATTCCTTTGCCGTATCGCGTGCTCCGCTTCGCGGAGCGAGTTAAGGTTGGCTATATCTATTTTTGTTTCCATTTTTATCCACCATCAGCATGAAAGGGTTCGCTGGCATTCGCTATGCTGGAAGAGCAGCATGAGCTGTCAGCTATGATAAAGACGCGCACGAGACCACCAAAAATCAGTCAAATGGTCTGTGCGCTGCTCTTATACACCCAGAAATAGGACTTCGCAAAGGCGCAGCGGCTGTGGGTTTCGCTCAAATCATAGTGGTTGCCCACACGACCTTGCACCATTGCAATCGATCGTATCTGCGTGGCGCATGATATTTAAGACTTTTCTCCAACCGGTAACAGTTTAATATTTTCACGCCTAGACGACAGGAAAATTCTCACACTGCCTTAGTGCAAAAACCTGTCGTCGAACGGCGTAATCATGTGCTTCCGATGACAAGCCATATTTTCCGTCGACAAAGTCCCGTGAGAATCTTAAACTCTTACTCCAACCGGAGTCTGGGACAAAAGTAGCTCATTCCATTGGTTTTGAT
>JACWAL010000001.1 GCA_014874295.1 Microcaldota archaeon | reverse complement strand
TGGACTCGGCGGGATTTGAACCCGCAGCTTCGGCATTGCGAATGCCGCGTGCAACCGGATTACACCACGAGCCCCTGATTATTGCTTTTATGGCTCGAATATAAAAAGGTATTATCAGAAGTCTGTCTATGGCAGTTGGTAATGAGGGTAAAGTGCAGTCCGTGCTGAAGCGCGTTCTGGATGACATAAAACCAAGCCAGTCCGAGATAGTGGCCGCGAACGCCGTATCAAACGACATCATGGGCAGGCTGAAGAGGGCAGTCCCAAAGAATGTCGAGATAATACTCGCCGGCTCGGTCGCCCGCGGAACGCAGATAAGCGGGAATTCTGATATCGACATCTTCCTCCTGTTCCCAAGATCGATGGACAAGGGGGAGATGGAAAGGAAGGGCATGGCGGTCGCTAGGAAGATAGTGAAGAAGGGCAAAGGCGAGCGCTTCGTAATAAAGTACGCCGAACACCCGTATCTGCAGCTTGTCTTCAAAAACCCACCAGTTAAGGCGGACATCGTCCCCGCGTACAAGATAAGGGACTCGTTCGAAATGGGATCATCTGTCGACCGCACGCAGCTCCACAACGAATTTGTTCTGAAGCATCTGACCCAGAGGCAGAAGGACGACGTCAGGCTCCTAAAGGCGTTCATGAAGTTCCACAACGTCTATGGCGCGGAGGCGGAGCGCGAAGGGTTTTCCGGCTACCTCTGCGAGCTCCTCATTCATCACTACGGCTCATTCGTATCGTTGCTTCTCGCGTTCTCTAATCTGAAGCTGCCGCTGTGTATAGATGCCAAGAACAAGGAGATTGTCAAAGACCCCGAGGCCTTCAAGAGGTTCGGCTCTGAGTTCGTCGTGATAGACCCGACAGATAGTGAGAGGAACGTGGCCGCCGTGGTGTCAGAGACTGCACTGGCCCGCATGGTCCTGATGTCGAGGAAGTTCCTCCTGAACCCTACAGAGAAGTTCTTCTATGGCGCCGAGTTCAGCGACGAGAGGTCGAGCGGCAAGCTGAAAAGGATTGCAAGGGAGATGGGCGTTGATATATACTTCCTGACGTTTATGGTGCCTGATATATCGCGCGACATAATCTTCCAGCAACTGAGGAGGTTGTGCGCAAGGCTGGAGAAGAGCCTCGGCGACAATTCGTTCGGACCCGTGCTCTCGCTTTACAATATGGACGGCAAGGATGCAGTAATTGCCTTCTTTGTCAACAGGTACGCGATAGCATCTGTGGCAAGGGCTGGCCCAGAGGTCTTCATGAAGGGTGCATGCGAAGCGTTCACGAAACAGCGCAAGACGACGTATATAAGGGGATACAAGATCATTTCAATAGATAAGGCACAGTACAGAAACCCGGCAGAACTGCTGCGCCACGAAGTGAAAGGTGATGTACCGTCGCACCTTAGTAGCGCGAAGCTTTCCCTGAACAGTGTACCTGAAAGGCACGCAAAGCTGGTCTACAGGAAATACGTCGAGGCCACGACGATATAATCACAGACCCATACGCCTATTCTTCCTGATGAAAGCCTCGAACTCCAGCATCTTGTTCTTCTGCCTTCTTAGCCTGCCCGCGCCATGGCGCCACGACCCAGATATAATTGCTCTTATCATCTCTCTCTTCTCACCATCGGTCTCAACTTCGAATGTGTTACTGGATAACTCCTGCGACTTGATGCCGCAGCAGTCCACGGCCTCGCATGTCAGGTTCTCGTTGACCTTCGAGGGCCTGTAGCCCCTGCCCTTTAGCCTTCTTGCAAGCACGGGTATGCTCGCGCGCACGATTATGATGCAACCATACTGTAGGTTTACCTCCTGCGCCAGATGACCAACCAAAATCACGCTCTTACCTGCGGTCAACCCTCTAAGGCGGCGCTCCAACGGCTTCAGCCTCGCGATCTTTTCCCCGCCCGCTGATTCCGTATATAATGACCTGCTCGACGCAACCACTGAGTTTATCTCGACCGCTTCTATGCCGGCGGCCTTTGAAAGTGCCTTCGCGAACCTGCTCTTTCCAGAGGCAGGCGTGCCGGTGATCCCGATAAGCAGATGCCTTTTTGCAGCCATCCCAGACCTTCTCATATACCCTCTATCATGACTCCAGCCGCGTCAAGGAGCGTGATTATTTCCGTCCTGCTCGCCTCGAGCATGGCGACGTCATTGTCCGGCACGAACACGTTCAGGATATAGTTCTTACCACCGCTGAACAGCCAGCTGCCGATTGTGGAGTTGTCGTACTGGTAGCTGAAGTCCGCGATCATCGTTGAGGAATCGACGAGTTTCTCCACCAACGCCAGGACGTCCGGCCCAGCGTCATCGACCGACACTGTCTCGTCGCGCGTCTCGTCCCTGTTGACCGACACGGGCCTAACGACCGGAACCTTGTGCTGCTTCGCCTGCATGCTTATGCTCTGCGCCAGTTGCTTGGTCACGGCATCGGCCTTCAGCACGCTGTCATTTAAGGCCTTCTTCGCGTCTGGCATGGTGCCGATGGCGTTGTCTATGTAGGAGTTCACCTCATCGCCGAGGCTCTTTATCGTTGCCTGTATGTTCGGCTGCGATGCGAACTTCGACGGGTTGCCGAGCAGCTTCTTCAGAGAAACCTTGTACTTCGTGCTTATCTTCTTGTCTATGTTCGTGAGGACGAAGTCCGTGTAATCGCTCCAATATTCGGCCATTGCAGCACCATTAAATTCGTTAGTAAAGATGAATAAGGAAAGTATAAAAGGTTGAGCATGTCATGCCGACGTCTAGGCTCTACAGAGAGGGAAAGGCGACAATAAGCAGCGGCGGTGCGTTTGTCAACGACGCAGCAAAGCTCACGCGCGATGTTGGTGTGGCAATCGCAGCGCTGAACGGCCCGGGCCTTAGCGTCCTGGATCCGACAGCAGCCACGGGGCTGCGCGGCATCCGGTACTGCCTCGAGGCTAAGGCTGGCAAGTGCACGATGCTAGAGATAAACCCCACCGCATACAAGGCGCTGCGCGCCAACATCTCCAGGAACAAGGTGGCCGCAACCGCTATCAACACGAGCATACAGGAGTTCGCGAATTCGTGCAGGGAGAAGTTCGACGTCATCGACCTCGACCCGTTCGGGGGCGTGCAGCCCTATGTCTACGACCTGATGAAGGTCGCCAAGGATGGGACACTCTTCTTCGCGACCGCTACCGACACCGCAGTGCTCTGCGGTGCCCACCACGCCGCATGCGTCAGGCTGTACAATGCGGTGCCGATGCACAACGAGCTGTGCAAGGAGGCCGGGCTCCGCATACTCACGGGCCATATTGCGAGGATAGCCGCACAGTTCAACTTCGGCGTAGAGCCGCTGCTCACGATGAATTACAAGCACTACATGAGGGTGCACCTGAGGCTTCGGCACGGTGCAGCGAGCGCGAACGAATCCATGAAGAACATCGGGTTCATGTCGCACTGCGCCAAGTGCATGGAAAGGGGGACGCAGCGCGGTCTTGTGCCGAAGGAGCTGTCGTGCGAGTCGTGCGGATCCAGGCTTATGTTGTCCGGGCCGCTGTGGATAGGAAAAATGCAGGACAAGAAAACGCTGCAGGGCATGTGCACAGCGATAAGCGGAGATAGTGGAACGTTGGAGAGGCTGTGTGGGGAACTGGACACCCCTTGCCTGTATAGCATTCCCAAGATAACCAAGGCCCTGGGCATAAAGTCCGTGAGCCCGGCGAAGGTGATTTCATATTTGGAAGGACACGGGCACCGTGCGACCGTGTCGCATTTCGACGCGTCATACATAAGGGCGGACGTCTCCGCAGAGGAAGTGAAGGCAGCGGCGCTCGCGATTGCCAGCGGCAAGGACTGACCAATGCCGCTTTGCGCAGTTCCACTATTCGTCGTTTTGGAAAGCCATAAATAGCTGCCAATTTTGATAGGTTTAGGGTTTCGGGGTTCGCGAAGGTGGGTTCGATGGGCCTCGGAGAGTGGGTGTATGGGAAGAAGGATAGAAGATAGGGTTTGGACAACAGCGCGCGGCGAGCACGGCCCGATACAGGCCAGGTGCAGGGTTTGCGGGTCTGTGTTGCACAACCACGAAGTCAAGATAGTGGTGTCATCGCAGGCTCTTGGGAAGCAAGGATTGCCCATCGAAGAGAGGATGATATGCGGTCAGTGCTTCCTGGTGAACAACGACATTAGGCCTTTTGGAGCCAAGCCGACAGGCAGGGACGCCAGACGGAAGGTAGCTACCAGCATGCTGGCTAGGTAAGCACCGCGTGGCGCGTGCTCGGCAGGCGGCGCTCTGTCCATCGCGAGCCATGCACAGACGCCGAACCTCATAGTAAGGTTTAAAAAGCTTTCGGTTTTCCGACAGAAAGGGATATATATAAGCAAAGCAAAACTTCTAGTGGGCGCTGCCACGAAAGTTTATCTATCTTGGTTAAGAAAGATTGAGCTGTGCAGGGATGGCGGAGCCTGGTCAAACGCGGCGGACTCAAGATCCGTTGGCTTAGGCCTACGGGAGTTCAAAATCATTGAACAAATCTCCCTCCCTGCACTTTCGCGTTAATGTGGAGTGATACAATGGCAAAGGTAAACAAGAAGACAAGGAAGGCTCATGCTAAGAATGCACACAAGGCAAGGAAGGTTTCGAACGGCAAGATGTACGATATACCGCACTACCCGCAGAGCGAGGAGTTCACGAGCTCCGCAGCATGCGCGATGATGGTGCTGAAGTACCTGAACAAGAACTTTAAGGTCAAGAAGGACGAGGAATTCGCGATTTGGCAGGATGCCGTGAATGGAAGCGTCTGGCACGGTTCGAGGTACGGGCTTGCATATGCCCTTGCGAAGAGGGGTGCGAGGCCCGAGATAGTAAGCAACGCCAAGAAGGAAGGCTACGAGAAGAAGCTCGCCGTCTTCGAGGGCATAAACGTCGACACGCTCCAGGCATCGTTCGAAGAGATAAGGAAGAAAGCCTCAGACCTGAAGATAAGGGAGACCTTGCGCCCCACCTCGCTCGAGAGCATAAAGAAGAGCCTCAATTCCGGCAAGATACCGATAGTGATAGTTAACGCGAGCGCGCTGAATCCTGTCGAGGACGCGCCGCACTGGGTCGTTGTCAAGGGCTACGACAAGGACCTCTTCTACATAAATGACCCGTACAGCGACAGCACGATCAGCATAGAGCCGCAGCAGTTCAGGGCAGCCCTCGGCTACGAGAACGAGTTTAACACGATACTCGTCTCGGCAAGGAGGAGCAGCAAGTGATGGGTTCCACAGGGTCGCAATCTCATCTTAAGTGGTGGCATGAGGGACAAGCAGACTACCGCCGTACAGAGGCTTGAGGCGAGGCAGCGCGTCATGCGGCTGCTCGTGAACCGCGGCACCGCAGAGAACGAACTTGGGAAGCCCAGTGTCAAAAAGAGCATCAGGATATTAATCCGCGAGCTGGGAGAAAATGGCGTCGCGGAAGTGGAGCGCAGACTGTCTAAGATAAAGAAATAACCTTTGCGCCTTGCATGGGGATCGCTGATGGTAGAAGTGAGCCGCAATCATACAAAGGACTTTTGGGAGAAAGCATGGGGAGACACCGCACACATGGGGCCCGTACAACATATGCGCCGCTGCTCATAAGAGATGACGAGATAAGGAGCAGGGACGTGCTTGAGATAATATGATGAAGACGGGATAAGGAAGCAGCTGTCCAAGGTAAGGTTCGATGTCAATCACATAAAGGTTTATCGCGCTGAGGCGCTAGCGGATTGCGGTCTTGTCAAGCTTATGAACAGAAGTGTGTTTGGTCCATACTATCTTCTGTATGGCTCCTGTTGGAATAGGATAAGATAGGAGGAGAGCTTCACGCATAGATTTTTATGCGGCCTGGCGGTGCAAACAGCCTTTTTATCATTTTCATATCACATATATTATCATATAATATCATTTGTTAATAAATACTTTATTAAATCTTGTTGCTGATATACGCCGGATGAACAGCAAAGATTTCATCAGCAGGCTAAAGGACAATGGCACCCCTGTGATTACCACGGGCGGCGCTGGCGTTATGATGCAAAAGTCGCCAGGATATACAAGACTTTATCTCGCTAGGCTGTGCAAATCCAGGTTCTTGGAGAGAGTGGAAAATGGCCTGTTCTGCCTGCCGGGCACTGACGATTACACGATAGCCTCAAGGATAGTGCCGTATTCCTATATCACGTCTTATGCAGCCCTGAGCCATTACAGGCTGACAACGCAGATCACGACCAAGTTGCAGGTAGTTTCTCCAAAGTACCACAGGCCGCTCAAGCTGAACGGCCACACAGTGACTTTTTCCAAAGTCAAAAGACAGTTTATTTATGGCTACATTATGCTACGAAACGGACCTGCCTTTGCAGAACCAGAGAAAATATTCATCGACGACCTGTACTTGCACAGAAGGCAGTACTACGGGGAGGAATTCAAAAATGCGGTAAGGGCTGACAGGCTCGATATAAGCAAACTCAAATCTTATGCAGTAAGTTCGGACGACAAGGCACTCGTGAGCATGCTTGGCCACTATTTAGAAGAACAAGGCGTTTCGGCAGATAATCTGCTGCCATACAAGTCGCGAACCTACCTCAAGCTTGCGCGGCATGGCAGTCTAGACAGAAAGTGGAGAGTTTATGTGTGAGTGGTTTTATGGAGCCTATTATCAGGACATGGTTTACCGACAAACAAAAGATGCATGCCTCAATCCTGCGCGATCTTCTTGTCGAAATCTTCCGGCGCCGCCCCAAGAGCCTTGTCTTCAAGGGAGGGACTGCCATCTCTTTCTTCTACGGGAGCGATAGGTTCTCGGAGGATATCGACTTCTCTATGGACTGCCTTGAGGACTATGCGACGATAGACGGCGCACTGGAATCGTTCGAAGACACGTACGGGTACATTATCGTGAACGATTGGGAAAGCGAGATAAGTCAAGTCTCAGGCTTGTTCAGGCGGTACTATCTCACATTCAGGTACACCGGTAGCGAGACCATAGATGCAGAGATAGACTGCAGCACCGACACCTGCAGGCTGGAGCCTCTCAAGAAAGAGCTGAACAACTATTATTATCCGGCTGTTGCCGACACCATGGACCCGGAAGAGATACTAGCGGAAAAGGTGGCTGCGCTGTATACGAGGCGAAAGGCGAGGGACCTGTACGACATTTATTATCTAACAGCTGTTATGGATGTCAGGATAAACATGAACCTGATCTCGGACAAGCTCAGGGAGGGCCCAGAGCCTAGCAGGAGAGCTTACTCATTCAATGCGTTCAAGGAGAGGGTCGAGGGTCTCAGCGGATACTGGAAGGAACTCGATGGAATCCTAAACAACTTCGCCACGTTGGGATTTGATAAGGTGAGCAAAGGTGTCCTCGACAGGTTCAGGAATGTTTAGGCCGGCAGCGCATGTAACCTGCCGCTAGATGAGCATTAGTGGTGCGCCGTAGCCTCCCTTCTGTTTTAGATGGCATTCGACTGAGCGGCTTTTAGCCTTGCACACTCATCGCACACGGGCCAATCGTTTCATCCGAACCGGCGCGCTCGTCGCGTCATCGCTTATGCGCCGCATCGGTCTCGTTTCTGTTCCGGCCCACGGGCCTTAGACCTTACGTGCTCTGTGTGGGGAGAGCTTCCTCCGCACGAAGCGGTGAGCCATCCGCGCACCACCGCTAATGCTTCGTATGATAAATATAAAACCCTGACGGAGGACCGCGAGTCTAGGACAAAACTCATCAGTAACCCATCCTGAAAAGGTTATGGAGGACCGCAATGCAGCTCAGGGTCGTGTCGATCCTGTCATCGAGTTTCTGCCATATCCTCCAGCCCGACATTCTCTTGTCAACGGAGAAGCCGCTCTCCGAGTTCTCCCGTCTATAATACTCCGCAATGTAGGAGAGGGGATCATCCATCATCCTCCTGAATATATTCCTCCACCTTGAAGGACCGTTTATTTTCGTATCGCTCTTCGGCATTATGTACAGAACCGTTTTGTCGTCGAAGTACTTCAGGGTCGACTGGTAGCTGTAGTATCTGTCGAGCCTCACACTTCCGACGATGACCCCTGTCTCTTTCAGCACCCGTTCCAACATCTTTATGGCGTTCCTGAAT
>JACWAL010000018.1 GCA_014874295.1 Microcaldota archaeon | reverse complement strand
TTTACCGGTATTCTACAGAGGTCAATAAACCTCTTATATCTAGGTTCTCTATTTCTTTCCATGTCTGTCGCCAAATAACAGACATACCGAAGGGTTAAAATCCTTCGGTTTTTATAATGAATAGAGGATTTCTACAAGGCCTAAACTGTTACAATTATTGGAGGCCCTGCCCAATGTGTTCACGTTCTCCTCAGCTTGTCCCTATGAAGAACACGCCCACGGTTATCACGAGCACGCCTATCCATCTGGTCATGGGCACGGCCTCTATGAAGCTAGCCAGCACCACCGCGAAGATGTACGACAAGCCCCCTATGCCGTACGCCCATGACAGGTGCACCCTGCTGAGCACGTAGAAGTAAATTATCGTGGAGAGGACATAGAGAAGCACGCCAGCTATAAGGATATAATAGGAAGCTGCGTTGAGCGCGCTCTTGAACAGGAACTGGCCCGTCGCCCCTAGGAACGTCGAGCAGAGGAGCATGAGAAGGTTGTTGCGCTTGTTTTCCTTCATCGGATCACAGCGAGCCTCCCACAATCAGTATGCCCAGAAAGACCAAAAGCACGCCAGATGCCCTCCTCACGCTGAACTTCTCGTGCAGCATGAACGTGGACACTAGGAAGACGAATATGAAAGTGCTGGCGAATATAGGGTAGACGAACGAAAGCGGCCCGTTGCCCAGGGCGTACAGGTATATCGCGAGGCTGGCGAAGTAACCCACTATGCCGACCATTATGTTGCGGTTCCTCAGCAGCGCGATGAAATCCGATATGCTGCCCAGCTTCTTCGTAAGCCCTCTCTTGAACAGGAGCTGTGCCAGCGAGGCTATCAGGGCCGCAACAAGTGTTATTAAGATTACGAGGTATATATCCAAGCCATCACGGTGCAACAATGCATGGGCATGTAGAGCTGATCACTTCCACGGCCGTCTTAATACTCACAATTTCTACGATAGCCGTATTTATAGTTTATGGATACAGCATCTTATTCTACACTGTGCTGATAGTCGCGCTGGCGTTCGCCTTCTTCAACGCATGGTTGATCCAGAAGGAGCATGAAAGGGAGAACGCTGCTGCAAGGCGCACGGTACGGCGCAGGAAGCTGAAGAAATGAAGACACTGATAATATCAGAGAAGCCAAGCGTCGCCGCCAGGGTAGCCGCGGCATTGGGCGGCAGCTCACTGAAGAGGATGCGGAGCAAGGAGGGCGTCAGCTACTATAGCTTCTCCGAGAACGGTAACGAGACGCTCGTCGTGGCCGCGGTGGGCCACCTCTACACGATAGCCCAGACAGGTGGAAATAGGAACTACCCTGTGCTCGACGTGGAGTGGCAGCCTTCCTACAAGGTCGGTAGCTCCTCATCCTACACGAAGAAGTACCTCGACGTCATAGAGGAGATAATGCCGAAGTGCGACCATTACGTGAACGCGTGCGACTTCGACGTGGAGGGCACGGTCATAGGTACGAACATAATACGCATCATGGGTGACATAAAGAGGGCCAAGCGCATGAAGTTCTCCACGACAACAACCCACGACCTGCAGGAGGCATACAGGAACGTGCAACAGCTGGACATCGGCAACTTCTACGCCGGGGAGGCAAGGCACATGCTGGACTGGCTGTGGGGCATAAACCTCAGCAGGGCCCTTACCAGAACTGCGTTCGGCTGGAACATATCGAAGACCAATTCGCTGAGCATAGGAAGGGTGCAGGGGCCATCGCTGTCGATACTGGTCAAGAAGGAATTAGAGATACGCAACTTCAAGGAGGAGCCGTTCTGGAGACTCGTTGCCATAATATCCGGGATCGAGTTCCTCAATGCGAAGGGGGACATCTTCGACAAGAAGGCGGCCGACAAAGCAGCAGAGGAGACAAAGCGCAATCCTGACGGCACGATAGAGAGCGTCACGGCTGCGGACAGGGAGACGTACCCCTATCCGCCGTTCGATCTTACCTCCTTGCAGCTTGAGGCGAGCAGGGCGCTGAGGTTCGACCCTTCCAGGACGCTTGCGCTCGCCCAGTCGCTCTATGAAAGGTCGTACATCTCGTATCCGAGGACGTCGTCGCAGAAGCTGCCAGCGTCGCTGGGCCTCAAGGGCATAATAGGGGAGCTCTCAAAGAACAGGCTCTACAAGGACTACGCGAACACGCTCATGAAGCAGGGAAGGTTCAAGCCGCTGGAGGGCAAGAAGGAGGACGAGGCCCACCCAGCGATATTCCCCACAGGGGAGCATCCTGTCAACCTCACCGCAGAAGAGGAGAAACTCTATGACCTCATAGTCAGGAGGTTCCTCGCGTGCTTCGCAGAACCCGCGCTCGTGAGGAGGGCGAAGGTTACTGCAAAGTTCGGAAGTGAGGTGTACTCAGCGAACGGCGCGACAATAATAAGGAAGGGGTGGCTGGACTTCTACCAGTTCACGCAGGTCGCGGAGAAGGAGCTGCCGCCGTTCAAGGCACACGATAAGGCAAGGCTCGAGAAGCTCGACGAGCGCGAGATGAGGACACAGCCGCCCAAGCGCTACACGAAGGCCGGGCTGATAGCAGAACTTGAGAAAAGGGAGCTCGGTACCAAGGCGACACGGGCAGGAATAATCGACACGCTGATCAAGAGGGGCTACGTCACAGGCACGAGCCTGGAGGTCACGAAGTTCGGGATGAGTGTCTACGACGCGCTCAACAAGAACTGCAACATGATAGTCAATGAGGAGACTACAAGGAAGCTCGAGGAGGACATGGAGGCGATAAGCAAAGCCAAGAAGACAGAGCAGGAAGTGATCGATGAGGGAAAGCAGATGCTGCTTGAGGCGCTCAAAGCATTCGACGAGCACAAGGACAACATAGCTATTGAGATACGCAACGCCCTGAAGGAGAGCGTGCCAACGCTCGGCAAGTGCCCGAAGGACGGAGGCGACCTGGTCATACGCAGGTCCAAGGCAGGAAAGACGTTCGTCGCGTGCAACAACTACCCGAACTGCACGAACACATATTCGCTGCCGCAAGGAGCTCTGATAGAGGCAACCGGCAACACGTGCGAGTATTGCCATACGCCCATAATCAAGGTCATAAGGAGAGGAAGGAAGCCGTTCACGATGGATCTGGATCCCAACTGCATAACGAAGAAGGACCGGAGTTCGCAGGGCGGCGAGGCATCCTCGGTCGTGGTGGCGAGCAAGCCCGCCCCGTCCGCAGGCAAGAAGGAAGTGGGCGAAAAGCATGAAGAGATGGCGATCAAAATTAGGGCGGAGGCGGCAGGGGCGGCAAAGCCGAAGGCGAAGGCCGCAAAGAAAAAGGTGATGAAGCATGCCAAGGCACCAAAATGAAAACCACCTACAGCTGCCGAAGCACTACAGGAGGCTGAAGAGGGGGCCACAGGTCATACTGCCGAAGGACATTGGGCTCATAATAGCTTACACAGGCATAGGCAAGGACAGCATCTGTCTCGATGCTGGCACGGGCAGTGGGTGGCTCGCAGTGTCGCTTGCGAGGATCTGCAAGGAAGTTACTACATACGACGTCAGGGACGACTTCCTAAAGATTGCGGAGAAGAACAAGATTGGCGAGAATCTGCAAAACCTCACGCTGAAGAACGCGGACATAACCAAGAAGGTCACGGAAAGAAACGTCGACCTCGTCACTCTCGACATGCCGAACTCGGAGAAGGCGCTCAGGAATGCGAAGCTCGCGCTCAAGCAGGGCGGCTATGTCGTGGGCTACCTGCCTCACATGGAACAAGTAAAGAAGTTCGCGATGAAGGCGCAGCAGCTAGGATTCATGAACGTGTTCACTCTTGAGTCAATCGTCAGGGACATGCTGGTGAGGGAGGAAGGGACGAGGCCTTCGACCAAGGGGGTGTGGCACACAGGGTACCTTGTCTTTGCGGAGAAGTGAGCTTAACCAAAAAGGTTAAGCCCGTCGGTTACCCCGTCAAGGAACTCAGTTGGGTCGTCTCTGGTCCCCCTTCTTATTTCAGCGTCCGAGAACCACTTTGTCTCTGCGACCTCCTCTTTCTGTGTGACAAACTCATCTGCCGGCTTGTCAATAATGCAGGTGAACCATTGGGCGAAATAACGGTGCCTCCCCTCTTCGTCCCTCTTTGTTTTTGGGCCCTTTATGACGTCTTTGAGTTTTATCCCCAGTTCCTCATAAGCCTCATTGATTATCGTCTGCCTATAAGTCTCACCTTCCTTTACGGTTCCAGCGACCGCAGGACCCCATTTCCCCGGTGAATGCGATTTAGTATACGCACGCCTAGCAAGCAGGTTTTCTCCTTTTGAGTTTTTAACCCACAGCGCAGACACCCTATACATTAGGTTCTCCTTATCGGCGATGCCCCTCTTTTCAGAACCGATAACATTATCCTCCGAATCGACTACAGTTATCCGCTCGTCCAACTTATCCGCTACATTTTTTTGTCTTCCAGAATGGTGCGTCTTCCGCATAACATATCACGACGTTAAACACAACTTAAGGCTTATTGTGATTCCTTATACCTCCCTATTCCTGTATAATTTCCATTTCCCCTCCGAGACAACCTTAATCCTACCATCGACCCACACCATTGCGGAGTTGTCGTCCAAGGCATAGAAGTCGCCATTCACCCGCTTTGCTAACCTCCTCAGATTCATATCTCTCAGCTTCGGGAAGTCCTTCGAATTGAAGTGAGGCCTAAAATTGAAGCTAACATAGGCAAGCCCCCTCGGGGTTTTATTCGGATTGGCCTTGTAGAGGAAATCTGATGAGCTAGACAGTCTTCTGCTGAGTATAATGCTGCCGGCGCTTATGCCCACATAAACCCTATTCCGCAAAAGCTCCGGAAGTTCCGCATCAAGTCCGGATTTGGTTATTTCCCTCATGAGGTACGCGGTCCAACCTCCTCCTACGACTATGGTGTTTGCGAGCCTGAGGCGCCTTAGCCACTCCTTCTTCGGCATAGCTGATATATCTACGATATCAATAGATCCGAGCCTCGCACACTCCTCAAAATCCCTTATCAACCAGCCTTTCTCCCCGTCAACCATGTTAGCCGCTGTCGGTATGAAAGCGATCTTCATCTTATTGCCCACCAGATCCCTTAAGGCCTTGGCAATGGTCTTGTTCTTGATTCCTGCAGAAGTAAGTATCAGCTTCATCGCCATCGACTTACATGCTGTCCATGTTCGTACAGCTATCTTATATACATATAAAATAGTTATACTTTGTCATACAAAACCCGGTTACTACAAAAGCCTTATTAACTTGAATTGCAGGTATTAACCGTTAACTTTTCGTTGGTGTTCGATTGAAGATACCCAAGAGCGTTCCAGTAAGCAAAGCCATCGAAAGCGTAGGCAAGGAGGTCACGATAAAGGGCTGGATCCACAGGAAGAGGAGCAGCGGCGGCAAGGCATTCATAGTCGTGCGCGACAGGACCAATACGATACAGTGCGTCGCCGACAAGAGCAGCATCAAGGAGAAGGAGTGGGATGCGATCGACAGGGCTTACCTCGAGTCCAGCGTTATAATCAAGGGCATGGTCAAGAAGGACGAACGTGCGCCCAATGGCGTCGAGCTGGAGGCGAAGGAAGTGATAATCGTGCACTCAGGGGAACAGTTCCCGATAACCGAATACCAGAGCCCCGAATTCCTCCTCGACGTCAGGCATCTTTGGCTGAGGAGTCAGCGCATGATACATGCGATGCGCGCGAGGTCGTACGTCTTCAAGTACGCAAGGGAATTCCTTGACAAGCAGGGGTTCTTCGAGATAACCCCCCCGCTGCTCACGATAAGCGCGGGCGAGACCGGTGCGAACCTGTTCGAGGTGCAGTACTTCGACCAGAAGATGTACCTCACTGAATCGTCGCAGCTTTACGCGGAGGCGATGATCTACTCGCTCGAGAAAGTCTATTCATTCGCGCCGTCCTGGCGTGCGGAGAAGTCAAGGACGACGAAGCATCTTGCAGAGTATTGGCACCTCGAGCCCGAAATGTCGTACTTCGACAACGACATGAACATGAAGCTGCAGGAGAAGCTTGTCAGCCACATCGCGAACAGCCTCGCGAAGCACAACGCTGACATACTCGCCTACTTCGGCGTGAGCGCGGGCAGCCTCATGGAGATAAAGCCGCCATTCAAGCGCATAAGCTATACAGAGGCCATAGACCTGCTGCAGCAGAAGGGCTCCTCTATAAAATGGGGTGAGGATTTCGGTGTCGAGCACGAGAAGCTGCTCACCGAGCAGGAAGACAAGCCGATATTCGTGTATAACTGGCCGAAGGAGATAAAGGCATTCTACATGTATACCGACCCGAAGAACGACAAGATGGTCGTGTGCTCTGACATGCTCGCCCCGCACGGCCACGGCGAGATAATAGGTGGGAGCCAGAGAGAATGGAGGTATGACCAGCTCGCGGAAAACATGAAGGCGAAGGGCCTGAACATGGACAACTACAAGTGGTACCTCGACACGAGGAGGTACGGCAGCGTTCCGCACTCGGGCTTCGGCCTAGGGGTAGAGCGCGTCATAAAATGGATGCTGAACCTGGACCACATACGCGACGCGATACCGTTCCCGCGCATGATAAACAGGATGGCGCCGTGATGGTCCGATGGACGTAGCAATCTCCTACGTGTTGGCTGCAATCGCAACCGTATTCACCCTATTGCAGGCTTATAGGAGACCCAAACAGCCAGGCATGTATGTTTTCTCGCTGATACTCTCGATCTTATACGGCGCCGTGGTGATGTTTTCATCCGGAATCGCACTGCTGGCTGCGCTCCCGCTTGCATCGCTGGCCGTCATCGCAGTCAACATGCTCTATTCCTACTCGAACCACCGATACGATTTCCTCTCTGCGGTCGCAGTGGCAATAATCTCGATGGCATACTTGTTCTTCCAGTCGGCCAACATGGTCCCATTCATAGAGGCCTTCGCAGTAGGATCGCTGGTCGCACTCGTCCTGAAGTTCGGTTATTACCAGAAGTCGAACCGCGAGGACAAGAGGCTCGAGAAGCGCCGTGACGCCTTCCAGTTGGCGATAGGCACGATATCTATCCTTGCATTCGTGCTCGCGAAGCCGTATGCGTACATACTTGTGTTCTTGTTTGTGATGATCGGTTACACCATGGCGGGGTCGATGCTGAGCCACAAGGTGGTGACCGGGTTCCTCAAGTCAATGGAGCGCAGTGGTGCCGTGTTCGGCGCCGGAGCGATCTACATGGCCGTCGGTACGCTGCTCATACTGGGCAGCATAACTGATTACAATTACTTGCTGCTTGGCCTCGTCGCGCTGCTAATATGCGACGCAGTAGCCACGATAGTTGGAGTGCATGGGAAGAATAAGCTGCCATACAACAGGAACAAGACAATCGAGGGGACGCTCGCATACTTCGTCATCCTTGCCGTGTTCGGGTACTTCCTCGCATCCTATTATGGGATACTGCTGGCGATGGTCCTTGCGCTGCTCGAGAGCGCGCTGGAGACCATCGATGACAATATCGCAATCCCCATCGCCACGATAATCTTCTACTACCTAGTCGCGATATGATGCGGTCGCGCTGGCAACGGTTGGAGGACTTTATCCAATAATTCCGCTATTGTTCCTTGGATAACCCATACCTAAAGACCGACATGGTTGATTTCTCCTTCTCACACCCGACACCGCAACAAGTCAGATAATGTTGCGGTGTGATGTACAGAACAGGTGCGAATATGGTGTTGGAGAGAACAAGTACCACCTTGAGTGGTGCCCTAAGTACAGGCATGATGCGATGCGGGAAGTGCATGTATCCGAAGAGATGAGGTCCATTCTTCTCGGGATTGCCGCGGAGAAAGGCATCGACGTGCACAAGATTGTCGTCGACTCTGACCATGTGCACATGTTTGTCGGGTTGCCGCTCTCGATGTCGGTTTCGACTGCATTGCAGTACTTGAAAGGCATATCAGCATACAAGATATTCAGGTTGCACCCAGAGTTCAGGGAGGAAATGTTCAGGAAGGGGCCCTGTAGAAATCCTTTTATGAGCTATCCGACGGTATGCATTTAAGGAACAAAAAGTGCAGAAAAGTTGCCGTCGAAGCAAATACCGCATTATCCTTTACCTTCATGTATCTGTATATGTTGTAGGCGATATCCTTCAA
>JACWAL010000017.1 GCA_014874295.1 Microcaldota archaeon | reverse complement strand
TTGAAGGATATCGCCTACAACATATACAGATACATGAAGGTAAAGGATAATGCGGTATTTGCTTCGACGGCAACTTTTCTGCACTTTTTGTTCCTTAAATGCATACCGTCGGATAGCTCATAAAAGGATTTCTACAGGGCCTAAAATAGTATCTATCTGCGCAGTACGGCTCATACGATGGTGCCTATGCCCGTGAATTCCTTCCCGTTGTAGAGCACAAACCTTCCGAGTTCCTTTGTGTCCTCGTATCTTTCAGCAGGTATCTTCCTGGCGAGGCGTAGCTCTGCCTCCACTGCATCGAGCGGTTTGACTTCTTTCATGCTCTTTACATCCCCTGTTGTAGGGTCGATGCCGCGCAGCACCTTTATGCTGCTGCAGCTTATATCCGAGCCGTTGAATTTTATCGACATTGCCTTCCTGTTTATCCTGCCGGTCACGAATATCCTCGATCTTATGAAATCGGTGAGCCTTGGAGGATTGTCCGCAGCGGACACTATGTTGCCTCTCATCTCGGCGCTCGAGCTCCTGTCGAGCTTCAGAGCGACATTCTCGTTGACCTTGGCGGCGTGCACTTTCTTGCCCTTCACAGTTATTTCGTCGACACTTGCTTCCAGGCCTGCCGGCAGCACCTTTATTCTTTCTCCCATACTGAGACTGCCATTGATTATCTTGCCGACTACCAGCTCTCCACTGTCGCTTGGTATCGCTCCTTGCACAACCATCCTGAGCATGCCGGTGCTTGGTTTCCCCTTCATGCTGGCGAAGCGGTACACCTCGTCGATGAGGGGCTTGCCCTTGTACCACTTCAGGTACTTGCTGGTCCTGACAAGGTTCTCGCCCTTATAGGCCGATATTGGGACGAACCTGACGCTGTTCGGTGAGAACCCTATTTTGCTTATGAAGACTGAGAGGCTCCCCCTTATCTCGTTGAACCTCTTTTCGTCGTACGACACCGTGTCCATCTTGTTGACCGCGACGACGAGCCTGTCTATACCGAGCATCCTGGATATGAAAAGGTGACGCTTTGTCTGGTCCCTTATGCCCTCGCTCTTGTTCGCGGATACGAGCAGTAATGCTACCTCGCCGTACGAGGCACCGCTTATCATATTCTTTATCAACTCTTCGTGGCCCGGCACGTCTATGAGCGAGAACGCCAGGTCCTTGTGCTTTATCTCCGCTCTGGTGGTGTCGTATGTCATCTCCTGCTCCCTTTCTTCCGTGAAGCTGTCCAGTATGAAAGCGGGCTCGAACGGCTTACCCAGCTTCGTGCTGTACTCCTCTGCCTCCTTTATCCTCACCTTCGTGGCCGCACCAGTCTGCATGAGAAGGCTGCCGATCAGTGTGGATTTGCCATGGTCTTTGTGGCCGAGCAGTGCAATGTTCTTGACCTCCATTTCAATCACTAATTGGTTCTTCACATGTAACCGAGCGAGCGGAGGCGCAACATGGCGTACTCACGCTCTTTGTCCATACTCCTGCCTGATCTCTCCTCGTCCTTGGTTACCTCCAGCTCCTTTATTATGTCATCGACGCCCTTCGCGTTGGATTTAAGTGGGACTGTGCAGTGCGTGCAACCGAGGCTTCTGTACCTATACCCGTTCCTGGAGAAGTAGAGGGGGTTGACGGGGATCTTCTCCTGTTTTACATATCGCCACACGTCGATCTCGTTCCAATCTAGCAGGGGGTGCACCCGCACGTGGCCCTTGCTGTCCAGCTTGGAGGTGTAGTCATCCCAGAGCTCTGCGACCTGGTTCTTGTAATCCCACTTCCAGTTCTTGTCGCGTGGGCTCATGTAGCGCTCCTTTGCCCTGACGCCGTGCTCGTCCCTCCTTATCGAGACTATCAACGCGTCGAATCCATATTCTGCCATAACTTTCTTCAGTGCCTCGGGTTTGTTCTTCCCGCAACATGCTGATCCGACCATGTCCGGCTTTATCTCGCTCTTCGCGATTATCAGGTCGAGGTTCCATTTCTTGGCCAAATCCTGCCTGAACTGGTATGTTTCGGGGAAGTCGATACTGTTGTCGATGTGTATGACTGGGAATGGCACCTTGCCCAGGAACGCCTTTCTCGTCAAGGCCAGCATTGTCGTGCTGTCCTTGCCCATGCTCCACAGGGCTGCTATCTTCTTGAACTTCAGCTTCGCCTCCCTTATTACATATATGCTCTTCTCTTCCAGTGCCGGAAGCTCTTGCTTTATCATCAAATCTCCCCGTTTATTACCTTCAGCCCTATTAGGTACTTCGTCGCGCCCGTTATACTCTTGCCCTTGTTCATAAACAGGGGCACCTTTGCCACCGGCCTGTATTTCGCGTCGAAGAGCTCGACGAAAGACTTCTTTATGTCCTGTATCCTGTCCAGCTTGCCCCCGTTCTGGTATGCCACCCTGTAATAGACTACCCCGCTACCCTTGAGCGCGTAATGGAAGGCCTCCCAGCTCTTGTCGTTCGGGCTCTTCCAGAGTGCTTCGACTGCCTTGTCGACCTTCGATTGTACCATCCAATCACCCGACGTATCCCAGCGAATGCAGCCTCTCCACCACACCGCTGCGCGCTTTGTCCTTAGATGTGCGCGACGACATGTCGGCCATCGTCTCGCGCAGTATGTACGTGGCGTAGTCCGATACGGACGAGAACCCTGTGTCCTTGATCCTGTCGCTGAGCTTGTCGAATAGCACGGATGGTATGGTTATGGTCGTGTACTTCCTCCTGGGCGCGGTTGCCTTTTTCATCACAACACCGGTTATATAATGTTATGACATTATAGAGCACTAAAGTATAAAAAGGTATTCTCGGCCTTGTGTTAGTGGAATGGTGCGTCATGTATTATTGTCCGCTCTGTTGAATGAATAATAGTATACTAATAAGCATAAAATCGTGCCTGTCCTTGTCTTTTTTCAGTTCACATCCTGTCTCTGCCGTAGTCTTTCAGGAAATCGTAGAACACGAACTTCTGAACCGCCTCTGCCTCTCGGATAGAGTTTCCTGAAGTTTGGGATTCTCTGGAAAATCACCGACGCAGAGTGACTCTTCAGTATCTGGATAACTTGACACATGGAGAGTGTGTTTGGTATGCCGAGTTCCATGTGGATGTGCGCGAAGTCGTCCCCGAAGGAGAACTCCTTTATACCAATGCCGAATTCTGCGGCCGCCTCCTCAATCGCACATTTCGTCACAGTACGGTTGTATTCCCTCCTGAAGTTCCTCTTCCTCTTCTTCGTGACGAATACAACATGCGACCAGTTGTACTGCCAGCACCTCTCCGTCCATTTGTGGGGTTCGACCGAACCCTTTATATTTTGTCGATACTCTATGCTATCCATATTGACACTTCGGTGGCAGAAAATCCGACCGCGTAGGTCGCGGTCACTCTGCCGCCAAGAGAATTTCGACAGAA
>JACWAL010000016.1 GCA_014874295.1 Microcaldota archaeon | reverse complement strand
TTCCAGGGCTCCATCGCCAACGTCCAGATCTACAACGCTTCATTAACGGCAGACCAGGTTCAGTACCTCTACAAGGAGGGCATAGGCGGTGCACCGATCTACCTGCAGCGCCTTGTTGGGTGGTGGCCTCTCAATGGTGATACGCTCGATTACAGCGGCAATAATAACAACGGCGTGCCGACGAATGTCATATACAGCGGCACATGGACTTCTGGGTATTTCCGTTAATCAGCTTACTCCTACCCTCTTCTGCTGCCTGTACATCTCCTTTACCTCCTTCGTGGTTGTGGCTTCGGATGTGGACTTGTCCTTCCTGACGAACCCATCGCCCACTATCCTCGGGAACCTCAGCGCATAGCCAACTTCGTTGCCAGATTCATCCCTCTCCCTGCCGCACGTGTGCATGGGTGACTTGGTTATCTCATCTGCTCTCACCGTCACGACGTGCTTCGGCTCCACCCAGAAGTCGGGGGTTATGTCTGAATCGACTCTGGCGGGCTTCGACTTCACGACGGATTTGTCGAGCAGCTGCCTGAAAGCCTCCATGTTCGCCTCCGTGAATCCCGTGCCTATCTTCGATATCGTTTCGAAGATGTCTCTCTTAGGGTTGTAAACAGCACAGAGGAGGCCGCCAAACCTGAAGGCTGCACGGCTGCCCCTGCCAAGGAAGTACCCGACTATGACGAGGTCCACAGTGTCGGAGAGCGCGCCTTTGTAGCTCCTCTTCATCTTTATCCACGAGAACTCCCTCGCTCCCGCTATGTACGGGGCGTTGAGGTCCTTCGCCACTATGCCCTCGAGGCCGTTCTCCACGCTGGTCTCGAAGAAGGCCTCGAGCTGCTTCGCTTCTATGGCTATTATGCGCGTCGTGGGGCTCATGCCCTTCGCGCTGCCTATCGTCCTTTCGAGCGCCTTCCTCCTCGTCTCGTACGGTTCTTTCATGTAGTCCCTGTCGTCGAGCATCATCAGGTCGAACGCGAAAAGGTGCAGCGGCAGCTCGGTCGCCTTCTCTTCTATGCCGTGCTTCCTCTTCCTCTGTATCGTCTCTTGGAATGGTAGGAACTGCTCGGTCGACTCGTTGAAGGCCAGCGCCTCCCCCTCGAATATCGTCCTCTGCGCCTTGATGCCTGTCGTGACGTATTCCACTATGTCTGGGTACATCCCGGTCGTCTCCTCGAGGTTCCTCGAATAGATTTTCACCTTCTTCCCGTCCTTGTGTATCTGGCATCTGAAGCCGTCGTACTTCTGCTCCACTGCACACTTGCCCCCCATCTTCTTCAGTATCTCCTCTGCTGTAGGCAGCCTCTCCGCGAGGGCCGGCCTTATTGGCTTGAAGAGCGCGACGCCAAACCTGTTTATCGCTCCGATGCCCTTCATCGCGAGCGTCTCGCCCACCTCTCCAAGGTCGCTGCATAGGTTGTAAGCGTTCTCCAACTCCTTCTTCGCGTCGCGGCTACCCGTCATCGATATGGAGAGCGCCTCGAGTATCGTTGAGTCGCCGACGCCCAGCCTGAGCTGGCCTATCGGGTACCTCGCCATGTACTTTGCTTCGAGCGGCGACGCCGAGGCGAGCAGCTCGGCCAAGAGCTTTATCTTCGCGTCCTTGCTCCCCTGGCCGGAGGTTTTGGCCATCTTCAGCATCGTGTCGTAAACCTCAGATGCGTCGAGCTCCTTGCTGGACATCCTCCTGAGCTTCGTGGACTTCTTGAGATCCAGGGCAGTCTCGCCCATATCCCCGTGCCTCTTGTACGCGGACTCTACCTGCTCTTTGGTGTAGCCTGTAGCTGCCGCGATCGCCTCTGCCAGCATCTTCTCCGCGACGCCGAACTCTATCCCCTCAAAGTTCGGAACGAGTATGCCCTGTGTCATGTATATGAGCTTGCGGATCTCGCCTTGCTTTGCCTCCTTGAATAGCTCTGACAGGAGTTCCATCATCTTCAGCCGCGATGATGCGGCTTCCAGCTTCTCGTAGTGCTCGGCAACCTCCCTGAAAAGCATCGAATCCATCATTGCACTCAGGCAAAGCTTTTATTTGTGCGCTGGAACAAGCTATAGGTGCCATGCACATTGAGATATACACTGATGGAGCCGCAAGGGGAAATCCTGGGAGGAGCGCCTCCGGGTTTTCCGTCTACTCTGGGGAGAAGATCCTCAAGGAGGATGTCTGGTCCAACGGGATAAAGACCAACAACTTCGCGGAGTACACCGCAATAATAAACGCGCTGAAGTGGTGCCTGGAGAACACGGACGCAAAGGAGGCGCAGATCACTGTCTACTCTGATAGCCAGCTTGTCGTGAACCAGATGAACGGCTCATACAAGATCAAGTCGTCTGACATGAAGGAGCTCAATGCGAAGCTCAGAAGACTCTGCGGCGAGTTCGCAGAAGTGGGCTTTAAGAGCGTTCCGAGATCTAACAGCTTAATAGCAAGAGTAGACAGGAGGTTGAATGCTTTCCTCGACAGACATGACAGGTAACTGCCGTGCATCGGCTCTGTACCCAAATACGGAGGATGAAGTTGCCGATTGTGCAAATCCAACCAGCCTCCATTTACATGGAACGACGACATATGCGTTGCTCCAATATTATTGTACTAATCTTGCTGTGTTATCCTAAGAATGACGTCTGTATCCTCCGTAAATTGATACAGAGCCTAAAAGTCCTCTAATACCAACATTTATATATTTGCCCTTTCAATGATTACGCAGTGTAACGAGAAGAAGGGTGACCTTTTCTATTCTTACAGTCAAGATAAGAAAGAAAATTGCTTTTCCTCTTGTTGGCAAAGGTGCTGAATTGAAACAAGTGTCAGAGCTGCCGCTAAAGGCAGAGCTAATAGAATCGTTGAAAAGGATGGGGATAACGACCCCAACAGAGGTACAGGAGAGAACGCTGCAGCCCATATTGGACGGCAAGGACGTGATAGTCAGGTCGAAGACTGGTACAGGAAAGACGCTCGCATTCCTCGTGCCGATAATGCAGAGGCTCAAGAAGTCCAGGGAGATAAGCGCGGTCATAATAGTGCCGACTAGGGAGCTCGCCATGCAGGTCGCCGAAGTGGCGGCCGAGCTCGGCGGGCACATGCACGTGAAGAGCTGTGTCGTTTACGGCGGCGCATCGATCAATGTGCAGATGGAACAGCTTGCGAGGGGTGTCGACATAGTCGTCGGAACGCCCGGCAGGATGATAGACCTGATGAGCAGGGGGGCGCTCGACCTGCAGGAAGTCAAGTACGTTGTGCTCGACGAGGCCGACAGGATGCTCGACATGGGCTTCGAAAACGACATAAAAGAAATTCTGGTCAGCATACCGCCCGAGAGGCAGACATTGCTCTTCTCGGCAATAATGCCGAGGGAGATAGCGGAGATTGCGACCCATTACATGCGACCGGACCACATCAAGATAACCGTGGGCAAGGAGGAGGAGGTCGTGGTCAACACAATAACGCACAACTACATGTTCGTGCAGGGACGGATGAAATTCGCCGCACTGCTCGGTTACATAAACGCCTTCTCGCCCAAGAAATGCATAATCTTCGCCAACACACAGCGCGAGGCAGAGCTGATACACAGCGTGCTGCGAAGCAACAACATGGATGTCATGCTGCTGCACGGCGGGCTTACGCAGGCAAAGAGGGAGCGCTCGCTCGACATGTTCCGCGAGGGCGCAAGGTTCATGATAGCGACGAACGTCGCGGCGAGGGGCCTCGACATAGACAACATAACGGACATTGTCAACTTCGACGCGCCGGAGGACGTTCAGAACTACGTCAACAGGGTCGGAAGATCGGCCAGAATGGGCAAGGAGGGGAGGGCCCTGACCTTCGTAGGAGGGGAGGAGAAGGAACTCATGCGTATCATACAGCGACAGGCTAACATAACACTGCACGAGCTCAGCATAAACTACGACGCCTACAAGAACATAGAGCTGCCGCAGCGCGGCGGGTTCAGGAAGTTCGGCGGCAACAGTCAGTATGGTCAGCGCAGGGACTTCCACGGCCATGGCGGGTTCCGCGACAGGGATGGCGGTGGGCCAAACAGGGAGCGCGGCGGGTTCAGGAGGTTCGATAGGAACAGGAGGAGCCGTGATGGGGAACGCCGCCACGACCGCGGCCAGTTCTGACTCAGCTCACGTGTAGATGCTCGGTCTGCAGTCCTCCGGCCTTGTCGCGTTTATGCCGAATATGTCCAGCACTGTGTAAGACCAGCAGTACTTTTGGTTGGGCGCGGCGAGGCTGCTAATCTGCGACGAATTCAGCGAGTATGTGTAGTTCAGTGACGGCACTGACAGAGTGCCGTTGCTCGAAACATACTTTACTCCTGCACCCACGCGTATCGTGCGCGATGTGGTGTTTATGTACGATAGGTAGCATGGCGAGCCATTTGCTATCTCTCCTACTATCTTGCCCGCAACCGTCGCGTTGGCCGTCCTATAATACGGCAGCATCGGACACGCCGCAAGCGGCCCAGAGCCTCCTCCTGCTGAAACAGAGGTCACGGTGAGCGCACTCGCGTTAGGATTCACGGAACTATTCGATTGCGGAATGGCCGGCCCCGCCCCTCCCATGAACAAAAGGGCAGCGTAGACCGCACCTATGGCTGCGATAACGGCCACAACCGTTACCACCCTGCCGAACGTACCGAATGTGGGTCCTGCTGTGCGCCTTCCAGCATCCGCAAGCCTGAAGTACTTCAGCTTCCTGAAATGGGAGTTGTCGTCCTCCTCGACTGCACCCATGGACTTAAGCTCCGAGAGGTGTTGGCTTATCGTGGCCTTCGAGAGGCCCAGCTCCTCGCTCAGCTGCGTTACCGTCTTCCTCTCGTTCTTCAGCCTTGAAAGTATCTCCTTCTTGGTTTCAAGCGTTCTTCCCATACCGCATCGCGATGTATTGTGGCAATGAGGTATAAAATAGGCTGCGTGAGTGTTAGGTTTTCGTTAGGTTTTCATGATTGCGGCGACGCGCCTCCTCGACTTGTACAGCCTGAACACGATAAGCCCCAGCAGCATTACGCCAGCTTCTGCTGCCCATATCTTCTGGTCGAAGAATATCGCCATGGCGGCAACGCTGAGGGCGCCAGCGACCGCGAGCACGGGCACGCCAAGGAGGCGGGGGCTCCTGTAGTGCGGATGGGTGCCGTGGTTGCGCAGCTTTATGAGCGACACGTTGACGAAGAAGTACACAATGAACAGACCGAGGTCAGCGAGCTGCGCAACCAGCTCGAGGTTGCCGAGTAGACAGACGAGCGCGGCGGCTATTCCCACGAGCATGATCGACACGTGTGGGGTGCCCCTTCTCTTGCTTACCAGCGAGAACATGCTCGGCAGCGAGCCGTTCTTTGACATGCCGTAAAAGATCCTGGATGAGCCTATGAGTATTATGAGCACGGTGCTGGACGTCGCGAATAGCGCTATGACAGCGAGCAGGAGTCCTGCATTCGGCAGGGCCTTCTGCACGGCCTCCGTCAGCGGCGCGGAAGAGGACGCGAGCGCCTGCGGGGTCGTGAGCATGAACACCGATATCGACAGCGCGATGTAGAGCGCGGCGGCCACAAGGACGGATATCAGTATCGCCTTCGGCACCACATTCCTGCTGTCCTTCACCTCTTCGGATACGTTCGCGACGTACTCAAAGCCTATGAACGCGAAGAATATGACTCCAACAGCGTAGAGCACGCCTGTCAGCCCGAGCGGTGGCAGCTCGAGGAAGTTCACGTGCACGGAATTGCCGCCGGCGAATGCGAACCCCACAGCTATCACGAGTACGAGGCCTCCTATCTCGATCAGCGAGGCTGCATTGTTGAATATTACGGAGTCCTTTATGCCCGCGTAGTTGAGGAGAGAGAGCAGCAGTATGAGTGCCATCGAGAACGCGACGGGGCTGCCCCCTATCAGGTATGAAAGGTACGCGCCAAAGGCGAGCGCCACGACCGCGGCGGATATAACAGCGGCAGATACGAGCACCCAGCTAACTACAAAAGAGAGGTGCTCGCTGCCGAAGGCCTTCTTTGTGTAGATATATTCAGCTGCCTCGCGCGGGAACTTGCTCGACAGCTCGACGTAGCTCATGCCCGTGAATATTGCGATGAGCATCGAGATGGCGAATGCCAGCCACAGCATAGTGCCGGCGAGCCCGGCCCCTACCCCTATCAGGGAGTATATGCCGGCGCCCACTATCACGCCGGTGCCGTATAGTACCAGCGTGGGAAGTCCGAGACCCCTTTTCAGCGCCATGCACAACGACCGGATACGTCCCAAGCCTCAAGAGGGAGTCGAACCCTCGACCTCCTGCTTTATGTTTGATCAAACTTTTTGCAAAGTTTGTTACCATGCAGGCGCTCTGCCACTGAGCTACTGAGGCGCTGTCAGCTAATATGCAGCTAAAGTATAAAACCTGTTTGGTTTCTCTTGCTTGCGTGTGGCTGTTGAAATGCTGCCACGGACCTCCTCCGAACCGATGGCTGCCTGATAGGAAGATTTCTGGTCATCTGCTTCATGTTTTCCGGTCTTCGATGCCACTTTTTCGAGGGAAATCGCACCTCCACGCTGCCTTCAGCTGACGCAACGGTGAGATACCATTTTCCATGGATTAGATGGTCGTCGTGGAGGTCGTGGAAGTAGAGGTGGTGGTGGAGGTTGTAGTGGTGGTGAACGTAGGCACGGAGGCGGCCGCCTGCACAGTCGTGGATCCGACAAAAAGGTAGGTAGACGGTCCAGGGCACCCGATCGATGCGCCGGTCGATCCCGGCGGGCAGTAGTTTGCCTTTATCGAGAAGGCGCCAAGGTACGTGCCGCCGAGGTTGGGCAGCAAAGGCAGTGCGGCTGTGCAGAACACCCTGCTTCCCTGCTGTACGATGCCATTTGTCTGGACGCTGCACGAGCCCGATGTGCTGCGCACCGAACTCACGACGGCGTTGAAGGACGTGATGTTCATCGTGCCTGGAACCTGATCAAGCGCGAGAACGTAGATTATGCTTCCAGATCCAATTGAGTTGACTGAGAACCCGGAATCGCTGCAGCTGAAACCGCTGTAGAACGTGCATTGTGATGGTATTGTGGACCTCGGCACCACAGCTATCACAACAAGCACCGCGAGCGCGATGGCTATTATTATGAACACGAACGAATAGGTGTTCAGGAACTCGAGGGCGCTCTGCCCCTTGGCTTGCATCTAAACCCAAAGGGTAATAGCATTTAACATTAAAAATCTTGCTGTGAATCATGTGGAACTCTCAAGACGCAGGGCGCTTGGGCAGAACTTCCTAACGTGCCGTGGCGTCGCTATGATGGAGGCGGGCATGGCCATTAACAGGAATGTAATTGAGATAGGCCCAGGCAGAGGGATGCTCACACACGAGCTCTGCAGGCATGCCAGGCGCGTCCTGGCGATTGAGATAGACAGGAAGCTCTACGACGCTTATTGCGAAAAAGAGAAAAACCTGCAGCTGGTCAACGCAGACTTCTTTGATGGAGACACAGATATTTCAGGCTACGACATGCTCGTGTCTAACATACCGTACAGCATGTCGAGCAAGACGCTAGCCTGGCTGTTCGGGCACAGGATTGAGGCGGTGCTCTGCCTGCAGAAGGAATTCGCAGAGCACATGATGGCAAGGGAGGGCAGCGGCAACTACTCGCGGCTCAGCGTCATCACTTCCCTGTCATTCAGTGTCAGGAAGGTCGCAAAGGTGCCCGCGGGCTGCTTTAGCCCGAAGCCGAAAGTCGACTCGATGGTGGTGCACATGCTCCCGAAGGAAACGACCGTGAACAGGGAGGAGATGAATGTCATAACCCTGCTGATGGAGCACAAGAAGAAGACGCTCAGGAACGCGCTCGTGGATGCCAGGCAGGGCTTCTCGCTGACGAAGGAAGAAGCGAGGGGGCTTGCGGGCAGGTTGGAGAAAGCTGAGAGCAGGGTCTTCAAGCTGAGCCCCTATGAGCTGTTATCGATAGCTAGAGTTATCAACGGGAATGCGTAGTCACTGTATGCTGTACTTCGGGGGCGCGATCTCGCGCATTATGAATGCGCCTCGCACCTTCGACTTGAAAACCTTCTCCGCTTCGGCGGACCTTTCTTTGCCGAGCAGGCCCTTGTAGTGCATGGGTACGACCGTCCTTGCTTTCATCGCGTTCGCGGCGCCTATCGCCTCGTCCACATCCATCGTGTACGTGCCTCCCATCGGGAGCAGCGCCACGTCCACATCTATGCCGTCCATCTCCTCTATGAAGTCGGTGTCGCCCGCGTGGTAGATGGTCTCCCCGTCAACAGTCACCTTATAGCCGACCCACCTGTTCGCGCTCGGATGGAACTGTATCCTCTCCTTCTTGGTGTTGTAAGCTGGCACGGCCTCTATGGATATGCCTTCGAGCGACGCCTTCCAGCCCGGCTCGGAAACGGTCGCCTGGAAGCTGTTGATCGCGCAGCGCGGCGCGGCGACGACCTTCGTGCCCTGCTTAGCCACCTTTTTTATGTCCGCTTCGCTGCAGTGGTCAAAGTGCGCGTGCGTCACTAGCACGATGTCAGCCTTTTCTTCAAAGCCCTCAGGCACCATGTACGGGTCTATGAATACCATCCTGTCTCCCGCTTTCATGTAGAAGCTCGCATGTCCGATCCAAAACAGGTTGTCGAGCAGCGCCATCCATACACCTAAACGTAGAAGGCCCACTGGAGCACGTTCACCAGCAGCGCCACAACAACTATCGCAGTCAGCGCTTTTAACGCATTCGCATTCTTGATGTTAGTCTGGTAAATCCTCCAGCCGTCGAACCCGGGCAAGGGCAGCAGGTTGACCACCCCAACAAGGAAGTTGAGCATGAACGACAGCGCGAATACGGTGTAGAGGAAGTAAACCGAAGACGCGTACGCCCCGGGCCTTATTCCCGAGCCCTCATAGACGGACACTCCCACCACGCCGTGCGTCGCATTGACCGGCTTCGCAGTGAACGAGTAGGTACCGTTCGACGTGACTATTGTTATCATCTTGTTGGGCAAGTCGCCCTTGCCGGCGCTTATGAAATCCGTCAGGTTCGATATCTCCTGGCCGTCCCACGACAGGATCTGCGACCCTATCGGTATCGCGTTGTACGCGGGATAACCAGGCAGCGTCGCCGACACGAACACGCCAGTGCTCTGTGTTATGCCAGGCAGCGCGAAGAAGAGCAGCAAGGCCATCGGCACGACAAACACCAGCATCGCCAGAAAGTTCGCTGATATGCCCGCCGAGAAGATCTTCGTCTGCTTCTCATTGCTGAGCTTCGAGACCTGCTTCTCGTCGGGCTCGACGAACGCGCCGACGGGCACGATCCCGAGTATAAGCAGCCCTATCGACCTGAGCTTGACCTTCGCCTCCCTCGCAAGGAGGCCGTGCGACGCCTCGTGCACTATGAGTAGTATCGCGAGCGCGATGACTCCCGCGAAAAGCGGTATGTCTATGCCTGGTATTATCGGAGCAACGCCGGGCAGGGACTGTGTGAGCAGCCCTGGCTGTGGCGCGCCTGAGGACAGCGTGGCGGCGAATGCGATTATGCCGTAGATTATCGCTCCTGCGTTGTACACCAGCGCGGCCAGCACGTAGCCTGCAAATCCTCCGATTATCGAGATGCTGTCAAACACCACGCCGATATAATTTATACCTTGCGCGCCAGCCCCTCCCTGGAGGGCGGACTGGAACTGGGGTATATCAATGAACGGCACCGCGTACGTCAGGAACGGGAGCACGAAGAACATTATGACTGCGAGGCTCGCCATGCCGAACGCGTACTGCTTCTTGCTGATCATGCCCCTGAAGAGTGGGTAGCTCATGAGGCCGAAGCCGAGCACTAGGCCCCAGACGGCCATTTCGTTCCAGAAGCGCCTGGCCTTCCTCGACACCGCGTCTATGAAGTTGAGTCCTTTCGTGCTACCCACGAGGTAGACGAAGCCCCAGCCCTGCAGGGCGCTCGACCTTTTTATGAGAATGCCTATCACGATAAGCGAGGCTATTGCGAGCAGCCATTGCTGCAGTATGCCGACCTCCGGACTGAAGTACAAAACAGACAGCACGGCAATCTCTATTACGAGAAATGCGATGGCTGCAATGACATTGTGCCCCCACTTTTTGGGCGCTGGACTACTCTTTTTTCTCTGTGGCATCTGGACGCACTTGACTAGGATTGAGTTATTCAAGTGCATATTATATAAAGGGAAGGCTTAAAACCTCTACTTTTAAGGAGGGGATAAAGGCCAATGTCTCATGCTGCAATGGGTGCGGCTTGCAGCTCGACGGGGATGTAAACGCATCGATAGACATACTCAAGAAGCTACCGCCGGACCGGCGGGAAGTCACGCTCGGGGAAACAGTGCAAGACCTCAGAATGAGGCAGTTGTCGAGGAGCCGAGAACATACCCTGCAATCGCGGGGAAGACCCTACCTTCAGGTAGGGGAGGAGGTCACTAAGTGTGACATTGGACGGATGCCAACGTACCCCAGCAAAACCTTTATTATCCCAAGCGGAGATATATTGCCGGATGGTGGTGCAATGGAGGAATGCGAACTCTGTGGGGAGAACATAGATTCCGTCTATGGCATAAATGTTGAAGGTGTTGAGCTGAGGGTCTGTAGCTCATGCGCCAAGGGCAAGCGCATAGTCTACAGGGAGGACAAGAGGTCCATGAAGAGGGAGATTGCCAAAAAGCAGGCGAAGCCGCGTAGGGAGGAGGTGGAGATCGTGGATAACTACGGCCTCAAGATAAGGAAGGCGAGGGAGTCCATGAAGCTGCCATTAAAGGTGCTCGCCGAGCTGATAAACGAGAAGGAATCGCTCCTTGCGAGGGTGGAGAGCGAGGGCACGCTGCCCAGCGAGGTGCTGACGAGGAAGCTCGAGAAGGCGCTGAGCATAAAGCTGGAGCAGCAGGTAGTGGAACAGGAAAGGGCGCAAAGACGGGACAAGAAGGAGAACGCTACCCTCGGAGAATTTGTTGGCTGACAAGAGGGCAGATACCATGAAAATAACACTGTGTTCAAGCGCAATCTTCTTTGACAGGCTTTATGATGCCAAAGATGCGTTAGAAATGAGAGGGCACATGGTGTTTATGCCAAGCATGCAAAACTTCCACCATCTCAATGAGGCAAGACTCGCAGAGGTTCAGCATGACTTAATCCTGGAGCAGTTCGAGAAGATAAGCAAGTCCGATGCTATCTACGTAGCGAATTACGACAAGGATGGGATAAACGGTTATATTGGGGGCGGTGTCTTCCTAGAGATGGGAAAGGTGTTTGGTTGCGGTGTACCAATATTCCTGATGAACGAGTTGCCGCAACATGCAGCCTACAAAGAAGAGCTGCTTGCGATGCAACCTGTAGTGGTGGGTAAAGAGTGGGAAAAGTTAGAAAATATAAATCAACGAACAGTGCGTATGGGACGTTAGATATATAGGATGGTTGCATGGCCGTCGACCTTAGCAAGCTCGCCGTTAAGAGAAGCGTAACGCTCGACGACTTATCTGGAAGGATAGTCGCGGTAGACGCGTACAATGTTCTCTACCAGTTCCTCGCGACGATAAGGCAACAGGACGGGACACCATTGATGGACAGCGAGGGCAACGTGACGAGCCACCTGTCGGGGCTGTTCTACAGGACAATAGACATGGTTGCGCACGGCATACGCCCGATCTACGTATTCGACGGCCTCCCCTCAGTCCTGAAGAGGAAGGCCCTCGAGGCGAGGGTCAAGAGGAGAGAAGAAGCATACGGCGCGTGGCAGGAGGCCGTAAAGAAGGGCGATATGGAACGCGCCAGGACCAAGGCCCAGGCCAGCACGACCGTCAACAGAGAGATAGTGCAGAGCGCCAAGGAGCTCCTGCGCCTGATGGGAATCTACATCGTCAACGCCCCAAGCGAGGGGGAGGCGCAGGCGAGCGAGATGTGCAAGAGCGGCATAGTCGACGTGGTCGGCAGCCAGGACTACGACACGCTGCTTCTGGGTGCGCCGCTCATAGCGAGGAACGTAACAGTGTCGGGCAGGAGGAAGCTGCCCGGCAAGAACATCTACGTGGAGGTGCAGCCCGAGCTTATAGACCTGAAGGAGACTCTCGAGAAGCTGCAGGTGTCGCAGAGGCAGCTGATCTGGGTGGGTATGATGCTGGGCACGGACTTCAACGACGGCATTAAGGGGATAGGACCTGTGAACGCGCTGAAGATCGCCAAGTCAGCGAGGAGCCTGTCCGAAATAGTGGAGGTGGTGCGCGTGAAGTACAAGTCGGATTTTGAGGTCGATCCAAAGGAGATAGAGGGGATGTTCGAGAAGCCTGAGGTCGATGTGATTAAGAAGGACGATGTCGAGAAGGGCCTGGAGTTGCGGCCAGACCTGCGCGGGATTGTGGAGTTCATGTGCGCCAGGCACGGCTTCAGCGAGGATAGGATATCAAAGTACGCACAGAAGCTGGTTTTGGTGAAGGGAGAGGCCAGGCAGAAAGGGATGGGCGCTTGGATGAGGTAACGCTTTCATGCCGGGAACGAGCCGAAGCATGCAATAAGGAATAAATAAGTAGCGTGCGCGTTAATAATATGGCAGACGACGATCAATGCGACGACAACGAAGAAGTGAACAACTTCAACAGGTTCGTCTCCAGGATACTGAGCGGCATAACGAGGACAGTCGGGGAGAGCGAGGTCTGCAGCTTCAGCCCCAATTCTGGCAATTATGGGATAAGCCCCTCAATGGCCGAGAGCAGGGACGAGCCAATCGTCGAGATGATGAATGGGGATGATTCCGTAAGGGTCATAGTCGAGCTGAGGGGCGCGAGCAAGGACGACATACGCGTGATGGCCAAGCCGGAGGAGGTGCGCGTCAGCTTCTCCAACGAGGTTAGCAGCTACAGCCGCACCGTGGCCATGCCGTGCCTTGTAGACACGAAGCAGTCGCGCGCCACATTCAGGAACGGCGTGCTCGAGGTGGTGCTCGCCAGAGCCCACACAGATGAGGCAGAGGCAGTCAAGATAGTCTGATCGGATTTACAAGTGAGAACATGCAGAAAACAGTGGCAAAGTCGCACAAGAAGATAGGGAAGTCATATAGGAAGGTCAAGGCCAAGAAGCTCAAGAGGCAGCACAGGAAGAGGATGAAGCGCTGACTATTCTATGTCGACGTAAACCTGGTCATTGAACTCGTAGGCCGTGGTCTCATCGGTTATGTGGAACTGCGCAAGCATCTCCTCCTTGCTCGCATATTCGCTTACGCTGCCCGAAGACAGGTCGAACATCGTGTATGAATCGCTGAACTCATAGTAGACGCGGATACTGCGATTGACGACACCCATGACGATCAGCACTCTCGCCGACGGGTTGCCCATCGCTATCAGCAGGCTGCAGAGCAGTATGTTCCTGTCGGTCGCGTCTCCCGCCATGAACGCGGTCGTCTCCTCGGGGTTCAGCCAGAACTGCAGTGGCAGGGTTATCTCCTCCACCTTGTTCTGCACGAAGTTGAACGCCGCAACGCTGGCCTCCTTGAAGTTCTGCTCGTAGAAATAGTTCTCTATGGAGTCCTGTATCTCCGTGGCCTTCTTCACTATCAATGGCGAACTTGGCATCACGAGACGTGGAAGCTCCGCGACCGCTATCTCCTCCTTCTCCTCAATGTACTCCTTGTACCTCGATATGACGAGCAGGTAAATCTGGTTGAGCCTCGCGAGCCGCTCGTTCTCTCGCTCCAGGTCTTCTATGCTGCCGGCCCCGGCATTTTCCATAGTGATAATGTAGCAAAATACAACTAAAACACTTTTGTTACACCACCATTTAGGGACTTGACATTTACATGTTCATCACCAAAGACTTTTTCTTAATCATTTCATTCACTTATGAATCGAGACGTAATTCGTGTCTGTGTCGTCGATTATGTGAGTACTTCGCCCTCGATCGAATATGTTCGTGGCGTTGCATTTTTATGAGTTTATATCTATATAAAGCTAGACATTGGGACACAAAAAGGAATATTTAAATAGTTTTGCTGCAATATCTTACAAGTATGAGACACCTGGACTTTGTAGAACTCCTAAACCGACAGGGACTGCACGTCTTTACTGTGCGTGACGCTCAAAGGATGCTGAAAAAGCGCGGTAAATACGTGTCACTCTTCCTGTCCAGCGGTGCAGCGATAAATAGGATTGAAAGGGGTAAATATTACCTAGATGGAACTGGAATAAATGAGATTGCGTCCCACATCGTTTCACCATGCTATCTCAGCCTCGAAACCGCATTCGCCTTTCATGGCTTGACCACCCAAATCCCGATAAATATAAACGTCGTGTCGACGAGACGCCACAGAGAGATAAAGTTAAGAGGCACCAAGATAAGGTTTGTAAGATTGGACAAGAGCAGATTCTTCGGATATTTTTATGTCAACAATATAAGCATGGCCACGGTCGAAAAGGCGCTCTTGGACCTGTTGTACCTTGATGGAAATGGAGGTGAGGCTGTGGAGGCCATCGGCGCGGCAACGGCTAGAGGCAAGCTTGACTTCACTCTGCTGAGGGATTTCACAATTCAGATGCATTGCAAGGCGCTCACCAATAAGGTTGGGTTTCTGGCTGAGCTTTACGGCAGCCGAAGTGATAAACTACTCAGATACAGGTCAAAGAACTACGTTCCACTCTCGAAGGGCGCGCGGTTGCGCGACGCGAGATGGCACGTACTCTACGAAAAGGAATGGCTTGCGGTTAAGGCACGGTGATTGTATGATTGACAGAAATGCATTGTTGTTGTATAGATTGTTCCCGACAGAAGAACAGACGGAGAAGGATTACCTGCAGCACATAGTATTGAAAGCAGTGTATGAGAACTCCTCCGACAGCGTCGTTTTCAAGGGCGGCACAGCCCTTCAGAAGGTATACGGCCTTAACAGATTCTCTGAGGACCTGGACTTCACGTTGAACGCTGACGCTATGGGTGAGATCGATGATGGCCTAGAGGGGCTCGACAGATACTGTGATGTGATAAATGACGTCTACGAGGATAGGATAGTAAGTGGAGGTGTAACGAGCTTCCTTGTACGCCTGCGTGGACCAATCTCGATCGAGAGTATAACCATCGACATCGTTCGAGAGCACACGCTGTTGCCACCAAAGACGGAGCTGGTAAGGCCTGTATATGGGGATCCGCAGCCCTATATGGTAAGTGTCATGGATGAAAGGGAGATGACCACAGAAAAGGTAAGGGCCATACTGAACCGAAAAGTGAAGAGAGCAAGGGACCTCTACGATCTCTCTTTCTTGCTTGACAGGGGCGGCACCGTAGATCCCATTATGGTGCACGAAAAGCTGAAGATGATAGGGATAAAGTTCTCGTACAAGGAATTCAGCGCTTCGGTGAATGGACTCGAAAGCACATGGGAGGATTTGGGACGGTACATGGAAATGGTGCCGCCATTCCGTGGCGTTGCGGACAGGGTGCTAGGGAAATTTAAAGTCGCGTATGTATAACCGTATGGGGACCTCACTTATAAATCGAGACGTACTTTGCGCCAGTGTCATCAGTTATGTGGATGCACTCGCCCTCACACTCTATCAGACAGGCCTGGCATAGAATGCAGGCAGAACCGTTCACTCCGACGGAGATACCGCCAGAGCTGCCGTCATTCGTTTCCGCGAAGTGCTTGTGGCTGTCGTTGACGCCTTCCCACTTCTTCTTGACCGCGGCGTCTGTGGAACCCTTCCACTTCGCCTCGTCGGGAGCGTTGTCCGCATTGACGTCCGCGTCGTCCCTCCCCTTCATCTGGAAAACGGCAACGGGACAGACGTCGAAGCAGTGCTGGCACCCGGTGCACTTAGGCTTGTCGACATATACATCCATGCTAACCACTCACGTATCTCAGTAGGAATGCTGCGCTAACTTTAATATAGCATGCCCGGCAGAAGCGCAATCGCTGTAAAAGCGCTCAGCCGAACAGGCTCGCCAGCCCTCCGGCAGCCTCCTCTTCGGACTTCTTTTCGTCCTTCTTCTCTTCCTTCTTCTGCTGCGGTGCAGCTGCCTGCGACGGTGCGGCCGCGACCTGCACGCTCTGGGCGTTCTTTATGACCTCCTTTATGTCTACGCCCTTGAGTGAGCTTGCTATCGCCTTGGCCTGAGCCTCGTCCGGCTCGACTCCGGCGGCCTTCACCACATCCATTATGGACTTCTCGTTTATTTCCTTGCCCGCCGAATCAAGCAGCAGCGCGGCGTATACGTACTCCATGTTTTCACCTTCATTGCTTAACATCATTCCCAGCCTGCTCGGCGGGGGCAGGCATGCCCCTCGCTCCCAGCACGGCCTTCTCTATAAGCTTCTCCACGATTCCCTTGTCTGGCAGCTTGTACTCAACACCAAGATACATCGCATTCCTGTACGCCTTCTCTATCATCGGCCTCACGGTATACTGGTTGACGATGTTGAGCGCGAGGCTCAGCTGCAGTGCGGAGTTGAACGCCCTGCCTATGTCTGCGGTGACGCTCTCCCTCGTTATCGAGAGCACCTCCCTCCTGAACAGCATGCCTGAGTTGAGCACCACGAACGACGATATCTTAGCGGTGAAAGGGGTTACGTTGAGGCTGTGCAGGGCCTTCGCCATGCCTGTCGTGACGATCTCGCCCGGCTTTATAACCTTGTCCTTCGCTATGACGACCTTGCCCTTCTGTATCTGCACGTCTATGCCCGCGGCCTTCAGCTCCGTGACAGCCTGGCCCGGCTGCAGCGTCGTCTCCTGGCTGTGTATCACTATCTCTGCAGGGGCGACCTGATTCGGCTTTGCGGAGAGTTTCAGGACGTTCTCGAGCAGCCTCGAGTTGAGCTCGAATGGGTCCAAGTCGGTAAGCACCAACGCGGACGTGCCTGCCACGTACTCCACAAGCCTCTTCGTGTCGGCGCTGCCATCGAGTATCCTCGCGAGCATGCTCTTCCTTCCGAGTATGAACTGCGCCTCGCCCCTCAACTTGTTGCGTGAGAGCTGTAACAATCTGTCGGGCGCACCGTCAAGCTGTATGACAGCGACGGACTTGTGGGCCTTTACGGCCTTTATGCCATCGTTGACAAACTTCTGTTTCTCTTGTCTGGTAAGCATGATATCACATTATCTTTATCGGCTGGCTCATCGTCAGCTTCAAATACACCGAGCGGATGCTCTGCTTCCCCACCTTCTTTATCAGCTCGTTCAGCACGGCTTCCATGTTCGCGGTTATGTGTTCCACGGGCATGCTCTCAGTACCGACCATACAATGCACTGTCGGGAGGTACTTGCCCTTGCTCCTTATGTAGATGGATCTCGTAGCGCTCTTGACCATCGCCTCTGGGTCGCCGACTATCGGCCTTGGCATCTTGTTGCGCGGTCCGAGGAACTGCCCGAGCACCTTCGCTATCTGCGGCATCATGCTCGGCTGCGCGATCAGCTCGTAGTTGAGCAGCTCGCTCTGCTTCGAGGGATTGGAGAATTCGGGGAGCTCGCTGCTCCTTATTATCCTTACGCCGGAAGCACCGAGCCTTTGCGCCATGGAAGCATCATCCGTGAATGCGGCGATCTTGCTCTCCTTGCCCTTGCCCTGCGGCAGCGCAACCGCGAGGTTCAGACGGTTGTCTGTCTTGGAGAAGTCTATACCCTTGAAGTTCACGGCAAGCTCGACGCTCTGCGTGAACTTCCTCTTCCCCTTGTTCTCGGCGATGAACGCCTCGACCTTCTTCAATTGTTCCTGGTCCATTCAATCCCTCCTGCAAGCTGCAGTACAACGGGAAAAACAGCCTCGCTGTCGTTATTGTATTAGCGGCAAAACTTATATAAGCCTTCGTCCGAGAGACCTGATATTATGTCAGTCTGTAAAAGATTATTCCCCTCGTCCTAAAATCATTCCAGCAAAACCGTATTATAGTTTAAGTGAGAGTGGCATGTATGTTGTTCTTCAGGCGCAGGAAGAAGGAGGAGGAGCCGCCGGAGATTGTGGGTCCGGACGGGCTGCAGACCATGCTCGATTTGCTGTTCGACGATAGCATGGCGGAGCTCGCGTCAAGAGCTGACAGGCACATCACGAGGATAGATGCAGGATGGAGATCATTCAGGGACGCGTGTGCGTCGTTCGAGAGGGTCGATGCGGAGCCGGACCTCGAGGACCTGCCGCGCAGTACTCCTGAAAGCATCGCGACGATGAGATACAATTATTCAAAGGCGCTGCTGGAGGCGATTGCAGATATCACAGATGCGCCGTACGGCCGCACCGTATATGAGAAATACATGTCGAAGCTTGGGGTGCGGGAGCGAATCCTGAAGCAGGTGCTGCAGGTCAACTACAGGTTCAGGCCTGTCATGATAGCATACTCGAAGAGGCTGGACGCCTTCAAGTCCTCGTTCTCGGAACTGGAGCGGGGCGTAGGGGAGTTCCGCAGGGAGCTCGATGGCAGCGCCGCAAAGTTCAACGAGTATTCTAGGATAAGCGCGGGCATAGGGGAGCTCCATGCCTGCATCCAGGACTCGAGGTCCATCGAAGCGTCGCTAGCGGAGGCGCAGGCTCCCGGCAAGGCCGCTGCCGAAGCGGCTGGGCAGGAAGACATCGGCGCGGCATTGGAACGTGATACCGAAAGACTGAGGGATGTCGATTCCAGGATTTCTGAGGCCAGGATGAGGATAAGCGGGTTCCTGCAGCCGCTCGACAGGGTCGCCAAGAAGTATGATCATGAGTCCCAGCGCAAGGGGAAGCTGCGCGACTACATCTCCGATACCGCAAGGATATCGGCGGACTATGAAGGTTTCATGAGGTTGCTGGCGGGCCTTGAGAGTGCCGTCATGGAGGGCAAGCTGGACGCGAAGAACCCCGGCGCTGTCGCGGACTCCATAGATTCGATAAGGCGCAACGACGTCAAGGCGATGGTCGATGGCATGGGATTACTTATGGAGGAGCGCATGTCCATCGCGGCGGAGGCGCAGGCCCACAGGAGGCAGCTTGACAGCGATAGGTCCGCGGCGGAGGCCGAGAGCGAACGCAGGAGAAGGGCCAGTCAGCTCTCCGAGAGGCTGAAGGACGCAGAGTCGAAGAAGCTCGAGGCGAAGGGCAGGATAGAGAGATCGCTCCTCGACGCATACGGCAAGCGCGTGGAGATAGCACTGCAGTAGGCGAGCCGAAAACGGCACCGCACGCGTGCTGGGGCAATGTTTTTATTGTTTCCATGCGATTGCCGAGTGAGAGTGCGAAGATGGCGACCAGTGCAGTGCTACTCGGCTACGGGCTGTTCGATCCGGGCAAGGCCAACTACAGGGACTATGTGGAGTCGTTCGCGAGAGTCGTCAACGGCAACAACGTGGGCAGGGTGGTGCTTTGCGGTGGCAGGACCGACCCGACGAGACCCTCGGTTTCGGAGGCCGCGTCCATCTACTCGTACTTGAAGCCGATGCTGAAAGAAGGCATTGAAGTGCTGATGGAGGAGAAATCGCTCACCAGCTACCAGAACATCGAGTTCTCAAAGGACAAGGTGGACATGGATGGCGATGCCTTCGTGTTCTGCGGCAACGCGAAGCTGCCTAAGGTCGCATGGTACGTGATGCACTACTGGTTCGGGATGGGCCGCGGCGAGATCGCGAGGGAATTGCTCAGGCAACTGAGGGCGCACGACGGCGAGCGCATGACAACCGAGCAGATAGGCAAGGCGATGGCAAACGGCATGACTATCAGGAACGTGACGTTCAAGCCCTACAGGATGTGGACGGATGCGGACGACATGCTGGGCAACATGATGTCTTCGCTCGTCGAGATCGAGGTGCTCTACGACAGGGGGTTATACGATGAGTTCATCGCGCACGCAAGGGAGAAGTTCGGGCTGGCAAGCCAACCCTGAACGTTCAGCCGTAACTGAATACCGCACTTATGCTCTCGCTTACTTTGCTGGTGCCTCCGAAGAATGACGGTGAGACATCCTTGCTCACTCCAGCGGCGTTGAACGAGTAGACCGGGTACGGCCTTACCACGTAGCCACTTATCGATACATTCGTGAGCCTGACACCCTTCGGCGCAACGAGTTCCCCTGCTTGTCCGGTCGCGTTGAGCAACGCCTCCTTAAGCGCCTGCGAACGCAGCTGCGCCACCTGGTCCGACGACAGCTGCGCGGTCACGCCTGTCACATACACGTTCGTGAGCGCAGACAGCTTCCCCAGCGCGGCGTTGACGTCCGATATATTCGGGATAGTTACCGTCACGCTCTCGCTCGCAGTGTAGGTGCTCCTGTTGTAGGTTCTGTACACGCTGTACTGCGATGTGGATATCATGCTCGTGTTGCCGCGCACGTATCCGAAGAGCGTGGCATTGACGGACTGCATTGTCGCAGACATGTTCGAGACCGCGTCATACACGGTCGCGCCGGTTCCGTTTGCGGTTATGTACAGCAGCGCCTGCGACGGGAGCGCAGACGCGGAGCCGCTGGCCGAGACTGTTATGTAGCCCTGCGGCGACGTCTGGGACGCGTATACCGAGTAGAGCACGGCCACTATAGTTATTGCCAACAGTGCTATCACCAGTATTATGGCGATAGAGCCGACAGTGGGCAAGAGCCTATCATTTTTCATGGGATCACGCCAGACTATTTTATGGAAGGTATTTAAGCAGCTCGCGAGCGTTAGGTTTTCGTTCGGTCCTGCGGCCCCGCCAGACCGATGCCTGCAGCGTGGTGCATCACGCCATCACCTTCGATTTCCTGTTGAGCTCCTTTAAGGATTCGAGGACCTCATCGACGTGAACCATCGCGTTGACCTTCTCGAAGGCCCGCAGGACCTTCCCGTCCTTTATTATGTAGGTGTTGCGCAGCGTGCCTATACCGAACACACCCCTGCTGCCGTAAGCACCGAAGGCTTTCATGGTTTTGTTGCTCTGGTCGGACAGCAGCAGGAACCTGAGGTTGCACTTCTCGGCGAACTTGCCGTGTCTCTCGATACTATCGTTGCTTATGCCCACCACTTCCGCCTTCATGGCCTTTAATTCCCTCAGGTGCTTGTTGAAGTTGTTCGCTTCGATAGTACAGCCTGGGGTCATGTCGCGCGGATAGAAATAGAGTATGAGGTATTTGCCCTTGAAGTCCGCGAGGGAGTGCGCCTTGCCGTCGTTGCCTGGAAGCTTGAAATCTGGGGCCCTGTCGCCTTTGTTTACCATTGCATCACCTACGCTAGTGGGATGCAATATATTAATCGGTTGGTGCCAAATTGCTTTACATAAGTATACCTACTTGTGCGAAAGCAGCTAAAGGTTATCAAGCGATGTGCATGCATGCGGAAGGTGTTCGCGGTGGGATATTCCACCAAACCGATAGATGAGTTCGTGCGCATGCTCGAGGCGCACGGCATTGACGTGCTGGTTGATATCCGGACGATACCGAAATCGAGGGTGCGGCCGGACTTCAACGGCAACACGTTGAGAAAAAGGCTGGCAAGACACCGAATAAGGTACATGCATGATAAGGAGCTCGGCGGGCTAAGGAAACCTATGAAGGATTCCATCAACACGGCGTGGAGGAACGAAAGCTTCAGGGGCTTCGCAGACTACATGCAGACCAGGGAGTTCGCCGGGGCGGTTAGGAAGCTGATGGCGCTGGCAAGAGGCCATACGGTCGCAATCATGTGCGCGGAGGGCAACCCGTTTAGGTGCCACCGGTCACTCATAGCCGATGCACTGCTCACGAGAGGCGTTAGAGTGTACCATACATCAGGTATAAAGTCTGAGAGGCGGCATGTGCTCACGAGCTTCGCGAAGGTCGAAGGCATGAGAGTCATTTACCCAGGCGCTAGAGAGCGCGCAGCGCTTCGGCGGGCACGGGCTTTGATGCCCTCCATGCGGGTATGAGCCTGCCAAGGCACTCATGAGTGAGATTACCAGCGCGACCTCAAGCATGGGCACCGGATCGATTGATGACGTGAGCGTGAACGGAGAGCTGGATGAGGCAGTAGTGACTACCTACGCGCAGAACAGGATTGGATAGGAAATCAGAGCGCCACGATAGTATTGGTGCGCACTATCCCCTCCTTGCTATCTATGTAATCGAGTATTATCTGGCTCAGGTGCTCTGAGTCCCTTGCTATCACTTCCAGCATTATGTCTGAGTCGCCGGTTATCAGGTAGCCGCCCTGCACGCCAGGAACCTTGAGTAGCTCGTCCAGCAGCTTCCTCTGCGTCTTCTTCAGGCTCTTAAGCAGGCTGACATCGACGTTGATGTAGATGAATGCAAGCAGCGTCAGCCCGGCCTTCTTCCAATCCATCTCGGCCCTGTAGTACTTTATGATCTTCTCGCGCTCCAGCCTCTTGACCCTGAAGTGCACTGTCGACAATGGGATGTTGAGCCTCTTCGCTATCGCCGAGTACCTTATCGTGCCAGAGTTAACGGCCTCGATAATCTCCTCGTCGGTCCGGTCCATGTTTGTATATTTTCCAATATAATATAAAAAGCTTTGTATTAATTCCGCGTTTATTGCAATTATCTTGCAAATAAGTATATATACATCCTCGCCCTATAGTATCTTGACAGGCCGAGCGGAAGGATCTCAGGCGCCCGGGTGAATCGAGGATAGGACAGCATGGTGGAGAAGAGTCATTACGGCATCCGCACGGTCACGGAGTTCCTCGCGGACAACAACATAAGGTTCAATCTGGTGGCCACGCAGCAGCCCGCATTCGATTGCGAGACAGTGGCCCTGGTCCGGGGGGTGGGAATAACGCAGGTGCTGAAGTGCATGGTAGGGGAGGACGAGAGCAGGTCCATGCACGTGATGTTGGTACCTGGGGACGCTAAAGTCGGGCTGAAAAAAGTGAAGAAAGCAGCCGATGTGGACGACATAAGCCTCATGGATCCTGGGAGGCTCGCATCGTATGAAGTCACGGTCGGTGCGATCTCACCAATACAGCTGATGGGGATAGATGGCGTGAGGTTCTACATGGACAACACCGTTTTCTGCAACCGTCTGGTAGACATGAGTTCCGGCGACCCTCGAGCGGGCATACTGATAGCACCCACAGACCTCGAGAGGGTGTTAGGGGCAAAGCGCTGCGACATAATCAAGCCGCACCCCCTATTGCGTAGGCAGTGATGCTGTAATGCCAGACCGTGCCACAAATCCCGAGGGATTTGCAGTAAGAGTTTAAGATTCTCACGGGATTTTGTCGACGGAAAATATGGCTTGTCATCGGAAGCACATGATTACGCCGTTCGACGACAGGTTTTTGCACTAAGGCAGTGTGAGAATTTTCCTGTCGTCTAGGCGTGAAAATATTAAACTGTTAC